>JAKATH010000047.1 GCA_021828055.1 Actinomycetes bacterium | reverse complement strand
TAGACGTCTGTTCGACGACGACGTAGACGTCTATTCGACGACGACGTAGACGTCGCCATCGCGCACGGTCGCCGACAAGGTGTCCAGGCCTCGCGGCCTGCGGCCGAGCCCGATCAGCCTCCGCGACCAGCTCGGCACCCGCCGCCCGGCGAAGCCGGTGACCCAGTCGAGGTTGTCCCCCGTCTTGACGTCGAACCTCGAGTTGTGCCACGGGCACTGCACCACGCCGTCTTCGTACCTCAACCCACCCGGGCCCCGAGTGAGCGAGAAGCCAAGATGCGGGCACCGGTTCCGGGCAACGTGGACCTCGTCCCCCCTGCGCTCGACGATCAGCCGGTGCCCGCCGACCACGACCGCCGTCAACGCGCCGTCGCGCACGTCGGAGAGCGGTCCGACGCGAATTTCAGTGCCCATCTTCTCTCCAGGGTCATCTCGCCATCTTGCAGTTCCACATCTTGTCCCGAGGCGCACGACCTTGTGGTCACACGGCTCGGGTCCCCGGCGTCGGACCCGAGCGCGGTGGCGACGGCCCGCACACGCGACGCGGCCCTGCGGATCCAGGCGCGAACACATCGCCAGCGTCCGAGCCGTCCGGGCTGGGCCTCCTTCTCAGCCCGGCGAGACCATGACCGCCCGGCACAGGCCCGTGCGCGCCAATCGGCTCGGTGCTCGTGCCCGGGGGCTCATCGGTCCTGGAGCAGCCCGATGACGTTGCCGTCAGGGTCGGCGACGGTGGCGACCAGACGCCCGCCGCCGACGTCGCGGACCTGATCCTTCGCGGTGCCGCCGGCGGCGGTCACCTCCGCCAACTTCGCCTCGATGTCTGCGACGTGCCAGTAGGCGACCGGGGAGGTCATGCCTTGCGAGCTGCCTCCCGGTACGAGCCCGATGTGCTGTCCTGCTGCCTCGAAACCCACGTAGTGGGGCGAGTCGGCCTGGGGCTCCAGCCCGAGCAGTGCCACATAGAAAACCCTCGCCTTGGCGATGTCGCTCACAGGGTGAAGGACGGTCTTGATTCCCTCGGTGGACGATCCAGTCACGGGTCTCTCCTCTGTTACGCGCGGCCACGCCTGAAAGACACAGCCACTTGGCGCGCCTGGCGCCCGAAGTGTGACACGGTCGGAGTCTCGCACTCCCCGTCATCGGCGGCACGATCGTCGAGATCGAAACCGTCACCGATCCCGTTGTGATGCGCGCCTCGGACCTGGAGATCATCGAGGAGCCCGCGGGAGACGGGCAGCGGACGCCGTCGTGACCTCGCTCGACTCGTGCTCCCTCCATCTACGGATGAGGTGAGCCGGGCTTCACCACCATGAGGACGACGATCGCGAGGAGAGCTGCCGCCGCCGCGTAGTTGAGGACGATGGTGACGCGGTCGCCCAGCAGGGCGCGCAGCTCGTCGCTCGGCGGGGCCTCCTGGACGGCCAAGGTTGTAGCGAGCCTGCGAGCCTGCTTGGGCCGCTGCCCGCCCAGAGACCCGATGACGACGACCAGGGCGAGGAGGCCGATCGCCGCGTCGACCCAGGGCGTGGCGTAGCCCCAGTGCCCGAGGGCGACCAGCCACAGACCGAAGCCACCGGCGAAGAGCGTCCCTCCCGCCACCAGCGCGGCACCGACGCGGGCGAGCCCGAGCAGCAGGGCGATCTCTCTGCAGTTGGCTCTTCGCCTCGCCGCCTCGAAGCCCACCGCGGCCACGACGGTGCCCGAGACGAGCGAGAAGGCGCCGAGCAGGTGCAGGGACAAGGCGAGGTCGTAGAGCCAGGCAGGGGTCATGGCCGCCGCAGCAGTCGACCGGTCGCCGTACCGGCCTCGAGGCGAGCGTGAGCTCCTGGCGAGGCCGAGAGCGAGAGGATCTCTGAGATGCGCCCGCCCGGTTCGCCGGCGGCGAGCGCGGCGTCGTGGAGCCGGGCGGGATCCGACACCTGGGAGACCGTCGTCCGGCTGATCACGAACCCGCGCATGCTCACGCTCCGGGTGCAGCGCTGCCGGACCGGAGGTGCCGACCGGCTGGCGGCCGCCGCGGGGCGGGCGAGATGCGCGCGGCGCCGTCGTTCCCGCAGCGAACGATGCCGCCTGCATCGACGATCACGACCGCGTCCGGAGCGTACGCCGCAGCCCGGAGGATCACGTCGTCTGTGAGCGGCATCGTCTCAGCTCCGGCCCTTCGGGATCAGCGGGGAACAGGGGGCGCCGAGCCCGGAGAGCCGACGACGGGTGGCTCCGCACGAACCGGCGCGCGGGCCTCGCTCTCGAGGCAGGTGACCCCCACCGGGCTACCTGCCGCCGCTCGCCGCGAGCACCTCCGTGAGCACCGCGGCCCCCGAGTGCTCGACGTCGCGGGTGGCGGTCAACAGCACGAGGCGGCCGCGGCCGCAGGCGTACGCCCGCAACCGCTCGACGACCGGGGCACCGGGGTCGTGCTCCAGCTCGGCACGGTAGCGACGGGAGAACTCATCGAAGCGGGCGGGGTCGTGGCCGTACCAACGACGAAGCTCCGTGCTCGGCGCCACCTCCTTCGCCCACTCGTCGGCGTCGAGCGCTGCTTTGTGCACTCCCCGGGGCCACAGGCGATCCACGAGCACGCGATGCTCGCGGGGGCGACGCCCAGGGTCCTCGTAGACGCGAACCACCTCGACCCCTGCCCTCGCCTCCTTGGTCCGCGCTGCCGGGCTCACCGCGCCCGGAACCCGAGGGTCGCCGCCGCCTCCTCGTCGATCATGGCCGGGCTCCACGGCGGGTCCCACACGACGCGGACGTCCACAGCAACAGCGTCGCCGACAGCATCGGCGACCGCCTCCCGGGCCATCTCGGACAGCGCCTCGGAGGCCGGGCATCCCGGCGTCGTCATCGTCATCTCGACGACCACCGCGCCGGCTTCGGCTCGGACGTCGTAGACCAGCCCGAGCGACACCACGTCGAGGTACAGCTCGGGGTCGTACACGCCCCGGAGCGCACCCCAGGCCGCATCGAGCACGTCGGCCGCCGGCGGCTGCAACGAGCTGGCCGGTTCAGCCGGAGCGCCGCTCTCAGCCCCGCCGGCCGCCGCTTCGCCGGTCACGACGGCCGTCGGAAGGTGACCCGCCAGTCGCCGCCGCCGAGATCCTCGGCTTCGTAGGAGAATCCCTGCGAGGACAGCACGCCTTCGAGCGGCACCGGCTCGAAGGGGGCAAGGACCACCAGCTCCTCGCCGTCGTCGAGGGCACCGACTGCGGCCATGATCGTCTCGAACGGCTCGTCGCCCGACGCGATGATCGGGCGGGCATCGACGGTCGCCATCGTTTCCTCCCTTCTCGGCCCCGATCGAAACCGGCCGGCCCTGTTGTTCTGCCAATGACTAGAACTTAGCAGTGTCCAGCGGTCCCCGGAGCCCCGATCCGTGCCACGGGACCATCGCCACGGCCGTGGCTCGGGAAGAGTGGCTCGGGAAGAGACGTGGCACTCGATCGACGACCCGCTCGTGACGACCCGCTCGCCCTGTGGCGCGCCGGAGGGCGCGGCACCGCCTGCAGACCTCCTTGAAGCTCTGTCTGCCACTAGAGATACACTGGCGTCGTGGAGCATGCAACTGTGGCGACGGCCGCCCACTGCAGCCCGACAGGGACCATCGCCGCAGAGAGGGGGTCGCACCGGCGTGGCAGCAGGCGACGGTGACCGCACGAGCACAGGGGAAGACGGTGGGTGACCGCAACGGACCCCAAGCGGCGAAGGTCTCCGGCTCCTGGGCCGGCCGGCCGTCAGGGGTGCCCGGCGCGGTCCCGCCGCCGTCGGTGCCGCTGTCGTTCCTCGCAGCGGCCTCCGCCGGCCTCGTCGCCTGCGGCGTCGCCTGGGGCTGGGTGCGGGCTGCCGCGGCCGCCGACCCCAACAGCGACCCGGCGATCGCCGCCGTGCACCTCGGGGTGCTCGCCACGCTGACCATGGGCGTCCTCGGCGCCACCCACCAGTTCACCCCTGTCATCACCGGCCGCCCGCTGCGGTCGGTGCGCATGGCCAGAGCCACGTTCGTCGTGTGGCTGGCGACGTCGTGGCTGCTGCCGCTCGGGATCGGCTTCGAGCAGACCGGCGTGACCGCCGCGAGCGGCGGTCTCGCAGTGGTAGGGCTTGTCCTGCTCGCCTGGAACCTTGGCGGGCCGCTGTCGGTGCGAAAGAAGGGCACCCCGGTCGCCGCCCTTCGCCTCGCCCTCGTCGGCGCGGCGGCGACCACGCTCCTCGGAGCCACCTTCGTCGGCGACCGCCAGGGCCACTGGTTCGTCCCCTCCGCCCGTGTGGACCTGGCGATGGGTGTGCTCGGCCTCTTCGCCTGGCTGGGAGTCACCTACATCGGCGTCGCACAGAAGCTGTGGCCCATGTTCATGCTCGCCCACGTGCCCGGCCGGCACCGCTCCGGGACGGTGGCGGTGTGGGCCACCTGGCTCGGCGCGGCGGTCCTGGCCGGCGGGCTGGCCCACGGGTCGCCCATCGCCGAATGGGCCGGCGCGGGCGTGCTCGGCGTCGGCCTCGGCGCGCACCTCGTGTCGCTGCGGGCGCACCTCCGCCGCCGCCGCCGCAAGGCCGACCTTCATCTGACCTTCGTCGTGACCGCCGCCGGGTGGCTGGTCGTCGCCGCGGGGCTCGCCCTCGCCGGGACGCTCGTCATGGCGCACCACCACCACGAGGGCGTCGCGCTCGTCGCCGCTGCCATGGTGGCCGCCGGAGGCTGGCTGCTCGAAGCGCTCGTCGGCCACGCCCACAAGGTCGTGCCGTTCATCGTGTGGTCGCTGCTGCGCTCGCAGGGCGCGCCCAGCGGACCCTCGGGCAAGCCCCTCATGTTCGCCGACCTCTACCATCACGGCTTGGCAGCGGCCACCTACGGAACCCTCACTTCCGGCATCGGCGCGCTGTGCGCCGGGTTCGCCACGTCCTCTGCCCCGGTGATCGCGGTCGGCGGCGTGCTCCTGGCGGTGACGGGCATCGTGACCGCCGCGAACCTGTCTGTGCGTTCCCTGCACCAGCTGACCGCCGTCCGCAGAGGCACCGGTCTCCCGGCTCGCGCGACCGCCTACCGGCCGGCGCCCGCTGCGCGGCGGATGTGACCGGACGCTGTCCGGTCCGGGGCGAACCTGGCTCGCAGGGCCGCCGAGCGCGCCGCGTGCTCAGCGACCGAGCGTCGCGGGGGCCTGCTCGCCCTCGGTTCCCGCGGTGCGCGTCTGGAGACGAGCCCGCCCGGCGCGTCGCAATGCCCTGCGTTCGCTCGGACCGAGACCGCCCCAGATGCCGTCGAGATCGCCGTGGACACGACGGTGCTCTCGGTGCAGCCATGAGCTGTGGTGCTCGAGCTCGGCGTCGGGTCGAGATCGCCGTGGACACGACGGTGCTCTCGGTGTCCCTGCCGCTATGGATCCTCTTCGTGTCGGTGTGCCGGCCTGCTGTTGGCCCGCCGACACGCGACGGAGCAGCACCCGCCCACCGAACCCTCGCCCTCAAGGGCGACCCGGGTGTTTCCACGTGATGGCCGACCCCCTTCTCGACCTAGCGGGACGACCTTCTCGGAGAGCCATCGCGGCGCGACGTGCGTGTCGAGGCCGGTCGTAACGCCACGGGTGTACTCCCGGCGGCCAGCTCGGCCCGAGCCGCGCTCATGCCTCGGTCCCGGCCGGTCGCCCGATGCGCACCCGCCACACCTCTGGACCAGCTTCGAGGTAGTCCCAGCTGTAGCGGCCAGCGTGCTGGGCGTCGAACTGGTAGCGAAGGGGCCGGGGATCGTGGTCGTTCACGAGGACGAAGCCGGCACCTTCGGCCAGCGCGCCGAAGGTGGTGAAGATCACGTCGTGGCGCTGGCCGTGGGGGAGGCGGCGCACGTCCAGCTCGAGCGTGGCCTCCGCGGGCGCACCCGCCCGGACCGGCACACCGCCCTGGGCGGTCACGCCGGCTGGCCGGCCGATGCGCACCCGCCACACCTCCGGCCCCGCCTCCACCACGTCCCAGGTGAAGGCGCCGTGGTGCTCGGCCTCGAACTGGTAGCGAAGGGGCTTGGGGTCGTGGTCGTTCACCAGGACGAACGCCGTGCCAGGGCCGAGGGCGCCGTAGGTGGCGAAGATCTTCTCGTGGCGCTGGGCCGGGGCCAGCGCCCGCACATCGAGCGCGGCACCTGCGCCTCCTGCCTCCGGTCGACCCGACGACAGCGTCACCGGCGCAGCCGTCGCCGAGCGCACCAGCCGATGCAGCGCGGCGGTGACCCGCACGGCGAGGTCCGGGCGCGCCACCCGCACCGTCGCCCAGGCCTCGGCTGCCAGCCTGCAGGCGGCGTCGCCCTGACCGGCGTCCGCGAGGTCCCCGGCCGCACGGAGCAGCAGGCGGACGATGGTGGCCTCAGTGTCGGGGGTCGCCAGCTCCTCGGCTACCGGCGTCTCGTCCTGCGCGGCCTCGGTGAGGCGGTGCATCTGGACGAGCAGCCCGGCCAGGTCCACCTCGGCGTCAGCTGCGAGTGCAGGCAAGATCTGCGCGTTCTCCTTGGCCACATGCCCGGCGAAGAGCGCGCCGATCGCCTCGGCTTCCGCCGCCGCGGTCCCGTCGTCTGCCCTCGCCAGTCGCTCCGCCAACGCGCTGAGCGTCCGGTGCTCCTCGACCATCCCGGCCACCGTCTCGGCGAGCTCCTCCTTGGCCGCTGCCGTGCGGTAGAGGGTGTGCTCCTCGGCCACGGCGTGCGGCAGGACCTCCTTCGCGAGGTAGGCGACGAGCTCGGCCGCTGCCGTCTCGTAACGGTCATGGCCCTCGGCGGCGACGCGCAACGCAACGACGCGCCGCGCCACGCCGTCAGTGAGCGCCTCGTGGTGGGCCAGCATCGCCTCCAAGGCGTCGGTGGCGGCGTCGGTGGCGGCGTCGGTGGCGGCGTCGGTGGCGGCGTCGGTGGCGGCGTCGGTGGCGGCGTCGGTGGCGGCGTCGGTGGCAGCGTCGGCGGCAGCGTCGGTGGCGGCGTCGGTGGCAGCGTCGGCGGCGGCGTCGGCGGCGTCGGTGCTCGTCATGGTGCGCTCCTTCCTCGTCGAACGGCTCTCGCAGAGCATTCTATCTCTAGTTAGTGCTAGAACAACAAGCAGGGTGCGACGCTCTGGGATCCGAGTTCCGCACACGTGTGGTCCCGAGCCGCGTGCAGCCGACCGTCACGGCCGGCCAGCCTGCGTCGCCACCTGGCCGAGTAGACCCCCGCCGGGCTCGACAGGCCTGATCCCGAGACGACCTCGCTGACCATCCGATCCGAGCGGTGACCCTCACCGGTCGGCGAGCGCGTCGGGCAGGGTGGGGCCGAGCACGCGGTGTGCCCAGCGATGCCACGATTCGGCGAGCTCGGCCACTGCGAGCAACTCGCCGGCGCGGTGCTGTTGGTCGTAGAAGATACGGGCGACCTCGACCGCACGGAACCCGTGTCCGGGGCGCTCGACGACGTGGACCTCGTCACCGGCCTGGAGCTCTCCTTCGGCGAGGACCCGCAGGTAGACGCCATGGCGGCGGGCAGCGGCGAAGCGCGCGGGGAACCGGTCGTCTCCCAGGCGGACGCCGAGCTTGTAGCAGGGGATACGCGGCTGGGTGACCTGCAGGTGCGCGCTTCCTACGGTCCAGTGCTCGCCGACGACTGCTCCTGAGAGGTCGAGACCGGTGGTGGTCAGGTTCTCGCCGACGCTCCCCGGGCCGAGGCGACGGTCGAGCTGGTCGCTCCACCACGCCAGGTCCTCTGCTGCGTAGGCGTAGACGGCCTTGTCGGGACCCCCGTGGGCCTTGCGGTCGGCTTGTGCGTCACCGGCGAGGTTCTCCCTCAGAGCCCTGACAGAGCCGGCGACGGGTGCCTTCCAAATCGCCGAGCGCACCGTGCGGCCGTGCCAGATCCTCTCCGCGGGGTGCCCGACGTTCACCGAGCGCACCCGAGGAGGCGACGTGCCGCTGCTCCCTTCGCTCACCGCGGCCTCGTCACCGCGATGCTCGCTCGCAGTATCGACCCACGTGATGGGCCATGGAAGAGAACCCGTTTTCCGGGACGGCCTGCCCTGCCGGGGCTCGTCGTCAACGGCGTCTCTCCGGAGGCTGGTAGCTGCCGACCGGGGATCGCAGGCCCACCGCAAGGCGATTCCACCCGTTGATGGCGACCACCGCGAGGGTGAGCGCCACCACCTCCGCGTCGCTGAACCGAGATCGCACGTCGTCATAGAGGTCGTCAGGCACGTCCGAGCCCGGGAGGAGGGTGAGAGCCTCGCACCAGGCGAGCGCCGCCCGTTCCCGCTCCGAGTAGCACGGCGCCTCTCTCCAGGCGACCGTGAGGTGCAGCCGTTGCGGGTCCACGTCGATGGCGGTGGCGTCCTTGGTGTGCATGTCGACGCAGTACCCGCACCCGTTGAGCTGCGACGCCCGGAGCTTCACCAGCTCGAGCAGCTCAGGCTCGAGGGTGCTGGCCCGTATCGCATTCTCCAAGCCCGCCATGGCGTCCATGGCCGCCGGGAACACACTGCGGAAGTCGATGCGCATCTTCCTCCTTGCTCACGTCCGAAGGCGCTCTGCGCCGCTGCCCATCTCGGCCCTCCGACCACGTGCGAGTCGACCTCACCCCACCTGCCGCCCCACCTGGCGGGTGGAGGCGGATCTGGTCAGCGCGAGGGCGCCTCCGGCAGCTCGGCGTCCACATCGCCCGTGTGCTCGAAGCGACATCCCGCCCGGTGCCCCTCGGTCTCGACCGCGCCGCAGTCCGGGCAGACCAGGTGCGCCCAGCACGCGGGGTCGCCGCCTGCCGGTGCATCCTCCCCGAGTTCCATCAGGGGCTCCTCCCGACTGTGCTGCTCACCATGGAGAGGGCCCGACAAGATCGAACGAGTCATGGTGACGGAGCCAGGCGACACCACCCCCGATTTCACCGCCGAGACGACCGAGGGGCGCCGCAGCCTGCACGAGTACCTGGATGACAGCTGCGGACTGCTGTTCCCCCGGCGCGCCTTCACCCCGGTGTGCACCACCGGTCGCCTGGAGCGACGGAGGCGAGGACATCATCTCGCCCGCCCTGTCCCGCCGACGAGGCGACGGCCGTCACCCGGTGCTGGGATCGATCGATGCGAATCCTCAGCGATCACGACGTGGCCCCGGCCAGCGCGCCCTCACGCCGGACGGTGAGACGACACCCCGCTCGGTGCGAGTCCCTCGCCACGAGCTTCTCGACGGCGAGGCCGCCGAGGCCTTCGGCCAAGCCTTCGGCAAGGCCCAGGTGCAGCTGGCACACCGTGTCGGGATCCGACCCCGCCACGTCGGCGAACGGGCAGCGTCCCAGCACGAACTCGACCTTACGGTTTCGCTCCACCCGCTTGGGCCTGAACCCTCGCCGCTCGATCTCGCCCTCGAAGAGCTGGACGGGCTCGCCGCATCCGGCCAGCTCCGCCCCCCGCCGATGTCCTTCCTGACGGCCGACCTGGCGGGGCTCGAGGTGGCGACGCACCGCGTCGGAGAGCAGGCCTGCCAGCCAGGCGTACGCACCCGGGGTGTCCCAGCGCCCCGCGGTCTCGGGCGCCAGGCGGTAGAGCAAGCGGGGACGACCGGGCCGGGTGCGCTGTTCGACCTCCTCGATCACAAGGCCGGCGTCCTTCAATACGGCGAGGTGCTGCCGCACCGCATTGTGGTTCAACCGGACGAAATCCGTCAGGGCGGCCACTCCGACAGGGGCGGAAGCCTCGGCGATGTAGCGAAACAGGCGATGACGAGTCGGGTCGCCGAGCGCCCGAGCCTCTTGCTGCAACTCGTCTTCCACCATGCCGCACCTTCCCTCAAATTGATATTCTAGCCTACACCTCAATAACGACTCGCCGCGGGAACCGGATCGGACGCGTGTCCGCCAGCAGCACCCAAGGAGAAGGGGGCTCCAGCCATGGGCATGCATTCGGTTGCCACCCCCCACGTGCGGTGGATACCCTGACCGCGTGGGCGACGCCGAGCCGGTCATTCGAGCGGCCGCCGTCCAGGCTGCGTCCGTCTTCTTGGACCGGGAAGCCTCCACGGCGAAGGCTTGCGAGCTGATCCGGCGCGCCGGTGAGGCTGGGGCCCAACTTGTCGCGTTCCCCGAGGGCTTCATTCCGGCGCACCCGCTCTGGTTTCACTTCCACCCTGCGACGAGCAAGGTGGCGAACGATCTCAGCGTCGAGCTCTTCGAGAACGCCGTCGAGGTCCCCGGACCCCAGGTTTCCCTCCTCCAGCAAGCGGCGCGCGACGCGGGCGCCTACGTCGCCATCGGGATGTGCGAGAAGCGGCCGGGCACGTTCGGAACCCTCTACAACACGTTGCTGTTCTTCGGCCCCGACGGCCAGGTGCTCAGCCGGCATCAAAAGCTCGTCCCCACGGTCGGCGAGCGTCTCGTCCACACGCCCGGGGAGCCGAGGGGCCTGGTACCGGTGCCGGCAAGCTTCGGTGCCCTGAGTGGGCTGATCTGTGGCGAGAACTCCAATCCTCTCGCCATCAGCGCGCTGACCATGCAGTACACGAGGGTGCACGTGATGAGCTGGCCCAGCCACTTCCCCACGTCGGGCGCACCCCTGCGACAGCGAGTCCTCATCGATTCCCAGGCCTTCGCCCAGATGACGAAGGCCTTCGTGGTGAGCGCCTGCGGAACGGTCGACGACAACGCGATCGAACGCCTTCAGGTGACCACGGACCAGGAGGTGCTGCTGCGGAGCGCAGATTTCTGCGGGGGCTCCACCATCGTGGCACCCGACAGCTCGGTTGTCGCCGGCCCCCTCGGGCCCGAGGAGGACATCTTGTACGCCGATCTCGACCTCGAGATCGGCGTGCGCATGAAGCTCCGTCATGACTTCGCCGGTCACTACAACCGGCCCGACGTCTTCCAGCTGCGCGTGCACGTCGCGCCGGCCAACCTCTTCGACATGTCGCCGTCGACGGTGCTCCCGGCGGCCGACGGTGACGCGGCCCCGTCGCTGGAGAACCAGAAACTGCCGCCTTCGCTCCCCGCCGCAGGGCCCGCAGCCGTCGGCCAGGAGCGCCCAGCCGGCCCCGCTCACCCCGAGCACACAGGCAAGCCAGCGAGTCCCGAGCACCTCGCCCGCACCGAGCGCGCTCCTGCCGGCGAACCGGGACGGGCCGGCGCGCCGTGCGAGCGCTTTCGGTGACGCCGCCGGCCGAACGGATCCTGGCTGACCGCCACTCGGCGCCGTGGGAAGCAGTGGGGCCGGTGCCGCCCTTGCCAACCAGCTTCGGGCCGTCGTCGGCGCGGGCCGCCGCGCCGTGTGCGTGCCGAATGTCCGATCGCGGCTTCTACGAGGCACAACGCTTCTACGTGTGAGCACGCTCACGTAGTCGTCCCCAGACCTGCTCACTCAAATTCCCCACCCTTGGGCTCTCCGGTGGACCGACCATCCACCACGAGCCCGACCATCCACCACGGGGAAGGCCCCCCTCCTGAGGCTTTTGGTGGTCCGAGCCGACGCGAGCCCGGCGATCAGACCCGGATCACCTCGACCCCAGGGATGAACTGATAGTCGTTGTCCTGGGTGACGACCGGAATCTGTTCGACCACTGCGGTAGCGGCCACGAGCGCGTCCAGGACCGGTGCTCGGCGGCCACGGGCACGGAGGGCGGCGACGATACGGGCGAACTGGCGCGCCACTTCAGCGTCTACTGGCAACGGATCCCACGTCGACTCCACAGCCGAGAGCGTTGCCACCCGCGCCGGCCGGTGATCGTCGTTGGCCGTCAGCACGCCGACGGTCAGTTCGGCCAACGTCACCACCGAGACCTCGGTCTCGGTCACCCCCTCCATCTCGCCAAGAGGTCTCCCCGACTCCGTGGCCACGAAGAACGAGGTGTCGAGGAGGGCCCTCATACGTCGTCGGTCGTATCGGACAACAGGCCCCGAACCTCCCCGAGGAGCCCCCGGTCGGCCGCATGGCGGGCGGCAATGGCGAGCGCTTCGGTCGCCGACACCGTCCGACGATGGCGCAACGGCACGATCTCGGCAACCGGGCGCCGGTCGACCGTGACGGTCAACCGCTCACCACCTTCGACGCGACGGAGCACTTCGCTGACCGTGTTCCGCAGGGCACGGACGGACACGGAACTACCCATTGACCTACTGTAGCACATGTAGCCACACATGGCCTCCTGGAGAACATCTCAACGGCCGCGGCACACATCAGCGCGATGCTCGATCCGGACGACATGGGCAACTCTGGACTTTTCGTCAAGCCGGTGGATGACGCGGTATGCGCCGCGGCGAGCCGAGAAGTGCCCTGCAAGCTCCCGGCCGAGAGGACTGCCAGCCCGCCTCGGCTCAGCACGCAGCAGACCGTCGCAGAACTCCCAGACGGCGAGCGCCACCGCCAGCGGCAAGCGTTCTTCGAACGCCCTTCGAGCGGGTCCGTAGACGCGAAACTCGCAGGCTTCTGTCACGCGGCGCCGCTCTCGCGGCGCCGACGCCCCTCCATGAGACGTGCAAGCTCGTCCGCCGAGGTGTACTCACCCCGGTCGGCTCGAGCTTGGGCCTCAAGAATCTCCGTCAGGGCCACTGGGCTCGAGAGGATGTCCAGGGTCTCTTCCAGCACCGCCAAGTCCTCGGGCGACAGGAGGATCGCTGCGGGATGGCCGTGCTTGGTGATGGTGACCCGCTCGTGGGTCTGTTCGACGTCGGCAACCAGCTCCGATAGGCGGTTGCGACGTTGTCGGGCGAGTCCGAGTCGTCGACCGATGCCCGCCGTGTGGACGATCACGAGAAGGCGCGATCGCAGAACGCGAGAATCCCTGGTCCTCCACACGCCGTGCCGGTCACGTCTCCGATCACCGCGGTGAACGCGGCGGCCAAGGCCAGCACCACGCTTCGAGTGTTCGTGCACTGGGCCACGAGACGGCGCCCCGCCGGTCGGCGCTCCTCAGCGGCCAGGTCGTTCGGTCCGGTCTCGGCCAATCGGATTGCGGCCTCCCCTGATGCCAGCCCGACGGCGAGGCCGGTGGGCAGCTCCCGCGCCACCTCGGTCGACCCGGTCGCCCACGGAGCGGTCATCGGCGGTGCCACCGGACCGTCCGCAACGCGAACAGGGTGTCCCATCTCACCTAGCCCAACACAGCAGCTGGCGGGGTCAACATCGCCAGGCCGTCAGATCCATTGTCACGCTCGCCGGCCTTGCGGCTCAACCCATGCATGCCACACACCCTTGTGGACCAGCAGGTCCACATCGGCCAGGATCGCAACAGCCATGCTTCGAGCCCAGCAGCCGCCCAAGGTCAGCCTCCGCGCTCCCGCGGGGGCGGCGCTCACCGCCTCACCAGCTCCAGCAGCATGGGCGCTCGCAACGCGGGATGCCCGGGAGCCACGCGGCCAGCCAACAGCGACCGGCTGAGGCGTGGATCCAGCGTGACCTCGACTCGCAGGAGGTGTGCGTGAGCGACGGTCATGGGGGCCACCTCCTCGACGGTGCTCCCGTCCATCGTCAAGCCGGCATGCGCCGAGCCCTCGAGCCGTTCGTCACTCCTCCTGGGGTCGTTCGGGTCAGGAGGCCAGCAAGGTGGCCGTCCGGGACGACCGGCCCTGGATGGGTCGCCGCACCGGACCCATCATGGGGAGATGAGCGCGCCCGAGCCCATTGCCACGCGTCCTGGCACAGCGGCGGCTGAACGAAACGGGGGCGCGGAAGATGGCCTCACGGCCGCCGAGGTCGCCGCCCGAACGGCCGCCGGGAGGGTCAACGCCGTCACCGGCGCCGAGGGACGCACGCTGGGCCAGATCGTCCGGGCCAACGTGCTCACCCGGTTCAACGCCATCCTGGGTGCCCTCTTCGTGGTGGTGCTGGTCGTCGGCCCAATCCAAGACGCCCTGTTCGGGATCGTCCTCGCCGTCAACACGGCCATCGGGCTCTTCGAGGAGGTTCGGGCCAAGCGCCTCCTCGACCGCCTCGTCGTCCTCAACGCCCCGTCCGCCCACGCCCGTCGCGACGGCGTCCTGCGGGACATCGCCGTGGATGCCGTGGTCGTCGACGACGTGCTCGAGGTCCGGGCCGGTGACCAAGTGATCGCCGACGGGGTGCTGGTCGAGGCTGGCGGCCTCGAGCTGGACGAGTCGCTCCTCTCCGGAGAGTCCCTCGCCGTCCTCAAAGCGGCGGGCGACGAGGTGTGGTCCGGCAGCGTGGTGGTAGCGGGGGGCGGCACGATGCGGGTCACCCGAGTCGGCGACGAGGCGACGGCCCAGCGGATCCAGCGCGAGGGCCGGCGCTTCAGCCTGGTGCGGTCCGAGCTGGTGCAGGGCAACAATCGGCTGCTCCAGCTGGTCACCTGGGTGATGGTTCCCGCCGGCCTGCTGCTCGTGACCAGCCAGGCCGTCCGGTCGGGCCTGTCGGTGAACGAGGCGGTGCGCGGCAGCGTGGCGGGGGTCGGCGCGATGGTCCCCGAGGGCCTGGTTCTGCTCACCTCGATCGCCTTCGCCGTCGGCGCGACCCGTCTGGCCCGCCGGCGGGTCCTCGTCCAAGAGCTGGCGGCGATCGAAGGGCTCGCCCGGGTGGACGTCCTGTGCATCGACAAGACCGGCACGCTCACCGAGCCCGGCATGCGCCTGTTGGCCGTCGAGCCGCTGGAGCTCACCCAGGGGACTCCGGATGTCGCTGCCGCCGAGGCCCTGGGTGCCATGGCGGCGGCCGATCCCGCCCCCAACTCGACCATGCTCGCTGCCCGCGTGCTCCCCGCCCCCGCCGGCTGGGCTCCGGGCCGCTCGGTGCCCTTCTCGTCGGCCCGCAAGTGGAGCGCCATGGAGCTCGGGCACCGGGGAACCTGGGTGCTCGGGGCGTCCGAGGTGGTCTTCCCCCGGTTGCCGACCGCCGTCGCCGCCCGAATGTCGGCCCACGCCGCCGCCGGCCGGCGGGTCCTCGTCCTCGCCACCACGACCACACCGCTGGTCGGCGAGGACCTCCCATCTGGACTCGCCGCCTCCGGCCTGGTGGTGCTCGAGGAGCGGTTGCGACCCGAGGCCGCCCGCACGCTCGACTACCTCCAGCGACAGGGGGTGGCGGTCAAGGTGTTGTCCGGCGACAGCCCGGCCACCGTGGCCGCCGTCGCCGCCCGGGTCGGGGTTCCCGAGTCCGGCGACCCGGTCGACGCCCGCACGCTCCCGTCCGACCTCGATGCTCTCGCCACGGTGCTGGAGCGATCGTCGGTCTTCGGCCGGGTGCAGCCGCACCAAAAGCGCGACGTCGTGCTCGCCCTCCAAGCACGCGGCCACGTGGTGGCCATGACGGGCGACGGCGTCAACGACATCCCTGCCCTCAAGGCCGCCAACATCGGGATGGCGATGGGATCGGGGAGCCCGGCGACCCGGGCCGTCGGTCGGCTGGTGCTCCTGGACAGTGACTTCGGGGTGGTGCCCTGGATCCTCGGCGAGGGCCGGCGGGTCATCGCCAACGTCCAGCGCGTCGCGAACCTCTTCGTGACCAAGACCCTCTACGCCATTTTCTTGGCGCTCGCCATCGGGCTGTCCGGCCTCTCCTACCCCTTCTATCCACGACACCTGACCGTCGTCAGCTCGCTCACCATCGGCATCCCAGGCTTCTTTCTCGCCCTGGCGCCCGGCGCCCCCCGGGCCCGGCCGGGATACGTGAGCCGGGTCCTTCGCTTCGCCGTCCCGTCGGGCCTGGTGGCTGGGGCCGCAACCCTGGGCGGGTTCCTCCTGGCCCGTGACCTGGGCGGAGCGACGATGGCCCAGGCGCGCACGGTCGCCACCTGGTCGCTGCTCGTGCTCGGTCTCGTGGTGCTGGTGCTCGTCTCTTCCCCGCTCCGTCCGCTCCGGGTGCTGCTGGTCGCCGCCATGGCCGGCGGCGGTGCTCTCGTGAGCGCGGTGCCGTGGTCCCGGCAGCTCTTCGCCCTGGCCGTGCCTCCGCCGGCGGCCATCGCATGGGCGGCCCTGGTGGTGGTGGCGGCCGCGCCCGTGCTCGTCGCCGCCGCCGCCGCCGCGCTGCGCCTGGCGACGGTCAGCGAGCCATCCGGTCCAGCACCGCACCGTCCGCCGTCCCTTCCCGGGGCATGAGCCACGGGGCAGCCGCCCCGAGACCGGGTAACACGCCGACTCCAGGTGCCACCTGTGGCGCCGCCGGCGGCAGTCGCCGCGGGTATGGACGGACGTTCACGGGGCTCGCTCTTCGCTGCGGCAGGGGTTCCGGGTCCCGTCCGGCGGGGGAAGGCCGGCCGGATCCGCCACCTCGGAGGCAGGAGCGGCACGCGCAGGCTTCTCTCGATCACCCCCTGCCCGCCCGGAGGTCGACGCCATCAACGGCGATCGATCCAGTAGGACGATGCCGGCGACGGCCACCGCCGCGGCGCTCAACTGGGCCGACCACAGGGCCGCCGACCCGCCGAGGTGCTCACCGAAGGCCGTCACCCCGATGAGGACGGCGCCCACCGGCTCGACCGTGTCGATGATGGGCAGACTGGTGAGCAGTGGCCCGGCGCGGTAGGCGCCCTGGGCGAGCACCATGGCGGTCACCCCGGCCACCAGGAGGGCGTAGGGCTCCCAGGACGCGAGGGCAGCCGCCCCGCGGTGGTCGACCAGGCCCACGACCGCCTTGGTCAGGGCATCGACGACCGCGAACACCACGGCGCCGCCGGCGGCGAGCAGCGCGGTGCGGGCGGTGCCTCGGAGGCCGATCGCCACGGCGACCATGACGGCCACCACCGACCCGGCTCCGGCGATGATCCATGCCCAGGCGGCGAGCGCCGGCGCGACCGAGCCGGCAGATGGGGGCGAGGCAGCCAGGAAGCCCGAGACGCCGCCCACCACCATGGCCGCAGCCATCCAGTCCCGCGGGCGGAGCGTCTGTCGCTGGCGATGGGCAAACAGCGGCAGGGCGAAGAGGAGGTCGGTGGCGGCGAGGGGCTGCACCAGGGCGAGCGGACCGAACGCCAGCGCGACGGCCTGAACGCCGAACGAGATGGCTGCCAAGGACACCGCCAGCACCCAGCGCGGACGGCGGACCAGCCGGCGGAGCACCTGCAGCCCCACGATCGGGAGCCCGCCTTCCCGTTGTGCCGCCGCCTGCTGGAACACGGACGACATGCCGAACAGGGCGGCGGCGCCCAACGCGCAGCACACGCTCAGCGCCGTCGCCACCGCTCCACCCCCTCGGTCCGGCCGCCTGGGAGGGACCCCCAGCGACTGGTGGCCTTCGGTTCACTGGTCTGGGACGGGAACCGGTTCAATCGGATCATGGGCAACGCTGACGCTGCTCCTCTCGGACAGCGTGGGGTAGCCGGCGAGCAGCCTGCTGGGGCCGAACGGACGGGTCCTGTTCGGGGTGGCGACCACATCTGCGCCCCGCTCCCGGCGGCGCGCGAGGTGGACGTTGAACCCTGGCCGTAGGGAGGCGCACGGCCGACGATAGACGGATGAGCGCTCCTTCGACCGCGAAGACCGCTCGACGTCTGCGCGTGCAGCGCTTGGCCGCGCTGCTGGCGGCGGCGCTGGCTGGCTCGGCGCTCGGCGGAGCGCTCCACCTGGCAGGGCTGCCCGGCCAGGGCGACGCCGCGTGGGATGCGACCGGGGCGTCCGGTGCTGGTTGCTCGCTGTGGACCGTGATCGACAGCCTCCGGCGATCCAGAGCCTCCGGCGGTGGCGGATCGGGTGGACGTCATCGCCTTGTTGGCCCTGTCGGTGCCCTGGCGACCGGGGAGCATCTGGCCGCAGCTGCGGTCGCCACCATGCTCGTGACCGGCCGGGCGCTGGAGTCCTGGGCGGCGGGCCGCGCCCGGCACGACCTCCAGGCGCTCCTCGAGCGGGCGCCGAGGATCGCCCAGCGGTACACGACGGCGGGGCTCGAGGCGGTGCCTTCGAGCGAGGTGGCGCCCGGCGACCGCCTCATGGGCGGGTCGGGGGCGCCGGTCCCCGTTGACGGCAACCTGGAGGCGGCGGCCCTCCTCGACGAGTCGGCCCCGAATGGGGAGCCACTCCCGGTCGAGCGTGCGGCGCGAGAGGCCGTGCGCAGCGGGGTGGCCAACGCCCGGGCCGCCGACGGCGCCACTCGGGCGGTCGCCACCCTCGTGGTCGCCACCCCGTGACCGCTCATCCTGGCGGCACCGGTCGCCCTGGTCGGCGGGCCGCCTCGAGCTTGACCAAGGGCATGCGCGTGCCCGCTCATCCTGGCGGCACCGGTCGCCCTGGTCGGCGGTCTGTCCCAGGCCGCTCGCCGGGGTGTGGTCGTGAAGGGCGGCGGCGTCTTCGAGCGGCTGGCGCCGTGCACCACCCTGCAGTTCGAGAAGGCGGGCACGCTCACCGCCGGCCGACCCAAGGTGGGGGCGGTGGTGGGCGCAGGGAGCCGCCGCGCCGACGAGGTGTCGGGGATGGCGGCGTCCCATGATCAGCTGTCGCCGCACGTCCTGGCGCGCGCCGTGGTGAAGGCGGCCGAAGCGCGCGGCTTGCCGCTGGCCCTGCCCGAGGCGGTCGAGGAGGTGACGGGCCAGGGGATCTGGGGCAAGGTCGACGGGCACGCGGTGGCGGTCGGCGAGGCGGCGTGGGCGGGTGTGGCCGGCAGCCTGCCGTGGGCGGGGGTGGCGCGTCGCCGGGCCAGGCTCGACGGCACGCTGACCGTCTTCGTGTCCATCGACGGGGAGCCGGCAGGGGTCGTCGTCCTCGAGGACCCGTTCTGGACCGACATCGCCCGGACGGGTCCGGGACGTACGGCAGAGGGGCATCGAGCGGATCGTGATGGTGACCGGCGACCGCCACGAGGGGGCCGAGACGTTCGGCGCGGTCATCGGCGTGGACGACGTCGCTGCCGAGCGTTCGCCCCGACACGCTCGACGTTGTGCGTGAGGAGCGTCGTCGAGCGCCGACCGTCGTGGTCGGCGACGGCATCAACGACGCGCCAGCCCTGGCGCTCGCCGACGCGGGGGTGGCGATGGGCGTACGCGGCGCTGGGCTGGCTGCCGGCGGTGCGGGGCGCCTTGCTGCAGGAGAGGACCGATGTGGCCGTCATCGTGAACGCCCTCCGTGCGCTGCGGACGGGCCCGGACGTCGGGCGCCTCGACACCGTGGCGCCGGCCCTGGCCCGGCGGTTCGCAGAAGAGCACGCGTCCATCAGGATGGCGACCGAGCGCCTTCGGACGGTCGCCGACGCGCTCGGGACGGTCGGCACCGCCACGGCGCTGGCGCAGGTGCGCCAGGTGCACCGGATGCTGGTCGAGGAGGTCGTCCCTCACGAGGACGCGGAGGACCGACGAGCCGAGGAGGTCGCCACGGCCCCGGCCAAGGGGCGGTGGGCGAGCGCAGCGACCTTCGTGCGTGGTTCGGCGCGACAGCTGGCCGTGGCGCCCCATGCTGCGCTGCCGTCACTCTGGCCGCAACGACGCCGGCACCGGCGCGGAGCACGGCCCCGATCGCAGCCCCGATCGCAGCCCCGATCGCGTTGCCTGGCGCACGAGCCAGCGGTACCCCGATCTCAGCCCCGATCGCGTTGCCTGGCGCACGAGCCAGAGGTACCCCGAAGGTGATTCCCACGCCGCTGCCAACAGCGACGAACACGGAACCGTGCCGGCTCCAGAAGGTATTCACCAGAA
>JAKATH010000133.1 GCA_021828055.1 Actinomycetes bacterium | reverse complement strand
CTCGCGTTCGGGGGGGACGCCACATCCTCCTGCCACAGGGGGTCGTTGGCGAACTTCAGCCGGATCGGTGCACAAAGAGCGTCGCCGATCTCCGCCGGCTCGTGATCAGGAAGTCATGCCGCTAACAGATGCGCCGCTGGGCGTCAAGAATCTGCTCGGCGTCGCGTTCGATCTTGGCCGCGGTGTAAGGGGTGAGTCGTCCCTCGTGGAGTGCCTGGAGGTCTTCTGCGGTCATCTGCATGGTGGGCACGATGAACGTGCCGGCGTCTTCTGCCATGGCGATGGCTTCGTCGTCGATGAGGTAGGCGTGCTCCAGGCTGCGGGCCCCGCAGGCGATGGCTTGCTTGCAGCCTTGCGCCGCGCCGGTGTGCACGGCGACGGGCAGGCCGAGCTGGGCGGCGGTGTCGCAGAGGACCTGCATCTCGTGGTCGAACCACGTGACGCGGGCGGGGTCGTCGCCGGGGCTGAAATAGCCGCCGGTGTTGGTCGTCTTGATCCAGTCGCTGCCGTACTTGTGCTCGCGTCGCACTCGGCGCCGGATGGCGGCGGGGTCGTCGGCGGGGTCGCTGACCGGGAGGTGCCATCTTGGCGCGTAGAGGCTGTCGACATCGGCGTGGCTGCCGGTCGAGCCGATCAGGTGGGCGGCCACGTCCAAGCGGGGGCCGGTGACCGTGCCAGCCGCGATGGCGTTGCGCAGGTCGATGGTCGGCCATTCCGGATCCGCGCTGCCCAGGTCTCGCAGCGTCGTGAAGCCCCGGTCGAGGTAGTCGTTGGCGAGGCGCAGTCCGACGAGCGCCTTGGTGGCCGTCGAGTCGAGGAGTTGGGTGGAGAGCTGGGAGGCGTCCATGGTGAGATGGACGTGGCAGTCGATGAAGCCGGGCGTGACGGTGTGGCCGGCGAGGTCGATCTCCCGGGCTCGAGGGGGGCGGGGAACGCTCGGCGCCAGCTCGGCGATCCTTTCGTCTCGGACGAGGATCTCGATCGGGCCGCCCAGGGAGTCGGCGTGTCCATCGAAGTGGTCGCCGCAGACGATGACGGTGCCTGGATCGCCGAGTGCGACGGTCACGAGTCTTCCTCCGAATTCGAGCGTGGCTTCCCTGTGACGCTGGGGTGCGAGACGGGGACGTTCAGGTTGAAGCGCACGCCCACCATGCGGATGGAGAAGCAGGCCGCTGCGGCGACGACGGCGATGGCGCCACCATAGAAGTGGAACTCGAGCGCCAAGGCGGTGAGCGTGGCGCCGCAGGCAGCGGGAATGGCGTACAGGCCGCTCGAGAGCACCGTCGGAACCCTCCTGATCACCACGTCGCGGACGGTGCCTCCGCCGACACCGGTGACGGTCCCCAACACGACGGACTGGAACGGGCCGAGATGGGCGGCGAACGCGGTGGTGGTGCCCGTCACGCAGAACAGCGCCAGGCCGGCGGCGTCGAAGACGGTGATCGACCGCTGCACGCGCACCCATAGCCGGCGAGCGAAGAAGGCGGCAATGCCGGCGCCGCCGCCGACGACGAGGTACCGCCAGTCCCTGAACGCGGCCGGAGGGAGTGAGCCGATGAGCACGTCGCGGATGATCCCGCCGCCGAGCGCGGTGATCACCGCCAGGACCACGACGCCGACGATGTCGAGGTTCTCGGCCTCCATGGCGGTGAGCGCGCCGTTCAGCCCGAACACGAAGGTGCCCGAGAGGTCGAGTGCCAGCTGGAGGGTGGAGCCTGCGCTCAACCCCGCCCCTGCCGGCCGTCGGCATTTGGCTCGCCGAGCCAGGCGAGAGCGGCGACGACCATGGCCTCGATCCCGGTGCCGAGGGTCGGCTCGATCACGGGGGCGAAGTAGGCCGAATGGTTGACCGGAATGTCCTGGGCCACCCGGCCCTGTTGTTCGGCCTCGTGGTAGGCGTCGGGGTCGATCCCGCCGATCCCCCAATAGCAGTAGGGGACGCCAAAAGCGTTCGGGATATCGCTGAAGTCCTCGCTGGCGGTCTGCATCGGGAGCGGCTTGGCCCGCTCACCGAAGTACGACGCGAACGCGGCGGCCACCTTGTCGGTGGTCTCGGCATCGTTGCTCGTGAGCGGGAACCGGTCGAACAGCTCGTAGTCCGCCGGCTTGGGTGAGCCCGACGCCTGGCACTCGGCGTCGACGATGCGGTGGATCGCGTCGAGGACCGACGTCCGCGTCTGCTCGCTGTAGGTGCGGACGTTGAGCTCGATCACCGCGTGGTCGGGGATGACGTTGCTCTTGGTCCCCGCCTGGATGCTCCCGACGGTGACCACGACCGGCTCGCCCGGGCGGGTCTCGCGGGCCACGACCGTCTGGAGGCGGACCACGATCATCGCCGCGAGAACGACCGGGTCGACGGCAGCCTGGGGCATCGATCCGTGCGCCCCTCGCCCATGCAGCGTGATCCGCATGCTGTCGGCCGCCGACAAGGTCGGACCGGCATGGGTGCCGACGAGACCCGATGGTGCGGGAAGGACATGCTGGGCGAGGGCGACGTCGGGCGTGGGGACCACGTCCGCCAGGCTGCCGTCGAGCATGCCGCGCGCCCCGTCGCCGGTCTCCTCAGCGGGCTGGAACAGTGCGATGAGGGTGCCGCACCAGTCGTCAAGATCCGTGGCGAGGAGATGGGCGGCGCCGAGCAGGCAGGCGACGTGCATGTCGTGGCCGCAGGCGTGCATCACCGGCACCTCGTTGCCGTCAGCGTCGGTGGTGGTGGTGTGGCTGGCGTAGTCGAGGCCGGTCGCCTCGGCGACGGGAAGGGCGTCCATGTCGGCGCGCAGCAGCACCGTCGGCCCGTCGCCGTTCCTGACCAGGCCCACCACCCCGGTCCCTCCCACCCCGGCGTGGGCCTCGATGCCAGAGGCCCCGAGGCGCTCGGCCACCTTGGCCGCGGTGGCGTGCTCTTGGTGGGAGAGCTCGGGATGGGCGTGTAGGCCACGGTAGAAGTCCGCTGCCCAGCCGCAAATGCCTTCGAGCCCTGAGAGCACCGAGGCAGCAGGCGAGGGGGCCGGCGAGGAAGTGGCCATCCCCCGATTGTGCCCGCATCGGCTGTCGCATGCGAGCAGCGGCGCCCCGGAGGCGACACGTGACCGAGGGGGTCCGCCCGGCGAAGGGAGCCGCTGCCAACCAGCCCTCGCGCTCTGCGACACCTGCTCGGCTCGCCGACTCCTCCACGTGCGATCCGGCCTGTCGGCTCTCGACGGTCGGCTTGCCGGCATCCGGTCAGCCGGTTCGCGCTACCAGCGCGGTCTCGTGTCGTACTACGGGCAGGACCTCGGTGGCGAGCAGCTCGATCGAGCGGGCGGTGTCGGCGAAAGGAAGCCCACCGAGGCCGATCTGGGCAAGGAAGCGGTCGTGGCCGAGAAGCTCGTGCTCCCAGAGGATCTTGTCGATGACCTCCTGCGGGCTCCCGGTGAACAGCGCTCCTCGCGGATCGGCCCAGGCGTCGAACGCGTCCCGGGGAAGGAGCTGACCGCGCGCCGCAGGCATGTTGTTGGCGATGTAGCGGGAGTAGAAGGGGTAGAAGGTGTCGCGGGCGCCCTGGGAGGTGGGCTCGGCGTAGAAGTGGCTGGTCACTCCGACCCGCAGAGCATTTGGTGCGTGCCCGGCGTCGGTAGCCGATTGTCGGTACAGCTCCGCGAGGGGAGCGAAGCGCTCTGGCTGGCCGAGGATGGCCAGGTACAGCGGCAGCCCGTTGCGCCCGGATCGTACGACGCTGGCCGGGGTGCCGCCGACGGCGACCCACACCGGCAGCTCGCCTTGCACGGGACGCGGGTACACGCTTGCGTCGGCAAGTGGCGGACGGTGCCGGCCTGACCAGTTGACGTGCTGGCTGCGATTGAGAGGCTCAGCGGATAGGCGTCGATGCGGGTGACCAGCGGTTACGCCAGTCAATGAGCTTGGCCGTGAGCAAGAAGACGACCGCCAGGGCGAACTGTGCGAGGCGATGGACGGTCTTGCGGTCGGTG
>JAKATH010000046.1:1460-20642 GCA_021828055.1 Actinomycetes bacterium | reverse complement strand
CGACCGGCGTGAAGATCACCGACGCAGAGCTCCGAGCGGTGCCGGTCAAGCGCCATGACTGGCACCCCGACTGGAACTACTCGATCCTGCCACCCTAACCGCTCACCTTATTGCGCCACGCGCCCTTGGCGGCGTTGCCGACGACCGGCAGCCTCGGGCCGTGCCGCGGGTGCCGCCCGGCGAGAACCGCCGACCCCTCGAGCCTCCCCACACCAGCGCGGACCGACGCCGCGGCGCCGGTCCCGCCCCATGCGGCGCTCCCGAGCGCGAGCGCAGCTCCGGCCACGCCCGCCAGCAACCACCGCGCGCGCTGCGATCCCACACGTTCAGTGCCCATTGCCGCCGACCCTACCCAACGGCGCCCTTCACGCGGTCGCGGCTCTGTGCGCGCGCCGCCCGCGTCCCGGCGCGGCCGCTGACCCTGCTCGTGTGCCCGCTTCATACCGCCGATAAGAGACATTATGTCAAGTGAATGGGTTCTCGCCGTGACGGGTCCGGGCGCCGATCTGGGCACGGCGCCGGTCTGGGCACGGCGCCGGTCTGGGCACGGCGCCGGTCTGGGCACGGCGCCGGTCTGGGCACGGCGCGGACTGCGCGGGCACGGCGCGGACTGCGCGGGCACGGCGCGGACTGCGCGGGCACGGCGCGGACTGCGCGGGCACGGCGCGGACTGCGCGGGCACGGCGCGGACTGCGCGGGCATGGCGCGGGTGAGCGCGCTCGTTCCGCCGGCGAGTCGACCCGCTACGTACGGCCGGCCACGGATGCCGGCGGCTCGAGCAGGAAGCCCTGCGCCGCGTCGCACCCGAGCCGTGCGAGGTGCATGAGCTGCGCCTCGGTCTCCACCCCTTCTGCGACGACGTCGAGCTGGAGCGTGTGCGCGAGGTGGATCATCGAGTCGACGACCGCCGCGTCGCGTCCCGCGAGGCCCAGCCCGGCGACGAGGCTCCCGTCGACCTTCACCACGTCCACCGGGAGTCGGGTGAGCCAGGACATCGAGGAGAACCCAGTGCCGAAGTCGTCGATCGCGACGCGCACCCCGAGCTCGCGCACGCGGTCGAGCCCGTCCCGAACGTCCGCACGGTCCGACATGAGGAGCGTCTCGGTGACCTCGAGCGTGAGCGCGTCGGGCGGCAAGCCGCTCTCCTTCAGCGCATCCTCCACCTCGCTCAGGTACTTGCCGCTCGCGAGCTGCAGGCCGGACACGTTCACGCTGACGCCGACGTCGGGCTCCCCGCGGCTCCTCCAGGCCGCGCAGTCCATGCATGCCCTCGACAGCACGAACCGCCCGATGGCTGTGATGAGGCCTGTCGACTCCGCGATCGGGATCATCTCGCTCGGCGACACGTCGCCGAGCTCCGGGTGACGCCAGCGCACGAGCGCCTCTCTGGCGATCACCCGGCGCGTGAGCAGCTCGAACAGCGGCTGGTAGACGACTTCGAGCTGGTCCTCTGCGACCGCGGCGCGCAGCGCGGCCGCCACCTCCGCGCGGTGGGTGTTCTGGCGGTCGAACGACGGGTCGTAGACCTCGACGCGGCCGCGCCCCCGCTCTTTCGCACGGTACATGGCGTGGTCGGCGCGCCCGAGCAGCCTCTGGGCGGTGTCGCCCTCGTTCGCAGGTGCGACGCCGATGCTCGCAGCGACCAGGATCTCGCGGCCGCAGACCAAGAAGGGCTCCTCGAAGAGCTCGGCGATCCGCCGCGCGACCGCGACGCCGTCGGCGACCGGGTCGGCGAGGTCCTCGCAGAGGGCGACGAACTCGTCCCCACCGAGACGGCCGATGGTGTCGTTCGGGCGGACGGCACGCTGCAGGCGCCGTGCGACCTCCAAGAGCAGCTGGTCGCCCGCAGAATGTCCCGAGACGTCGTTCACCAACTTGAAGTAGTCGAGGTCCATGAACAGCACGGCGACCCCAGACGGACGCCGGGCGGCGGACTCCAGGGCGTGCTCGATCCGGTCGAGCAGGAGCATCCGGTTGGCAAGGCCGGTGAGCGGGTCGTGGAGCGCCTGGTGCTCGAGGCGCGCCTGCTGCTCCGCCAGTCGCTCCTCGAGGCCCCTCCTGGTCATCTCGAAGCGCCTCGCCATGCGCACGATGCTCACGTCGAACCCGAGCTGGATCACCTTCAGGCACTGGTCCAGCAGCTCCCTGCTCGCACGCCGCGCCCGCGCCTCCTCTCGCAGCACGGCTTCGCAGGCTGTCCGCCAGTGGACGTACAACCTCGTCAAGCTCGAGAGGGAGATCCGCCCCATGAGCGGGGCCTCGCCGACCCAGACCCACGCTTCGGAGCGGTCAGGGGTGACCACCTCCCCGGTGACCAGATAGTCCGCCACCGCCAAGGTCCCCGCACGGGCCGCTCGACGGACGTCCGTCTCGTCCTTCGCGGAGTGGTCCGCAGAATCGTCCAGCTCGCGCCACTGGGACACGACCCGCTCGCAGATCTCTTCGACGCGCTCGCGCACGGCGAGACCGATCGCGGGCGCAGGCCCTGCTGGCGTCGGGTTGTCCCCGCCTCCCGTCGTGCTCATCGACCTCCCCCATCCCGCTGCGTCACCGCCGGACGCACACCACGATGCCATCCCCATGCCACCGCCGATGCAACCGTCATTGTACCGCGTCCCACATCCCGTGTCATGTGCTCGCCTCGGTCTCCCGCTCGCCTGGGACGTGGCCGTAGCGGCCTGTGCGCCACCACTCGACCGCGGTTTCGAGCTCGGCCCTGTCGAAATCCGGCCAGTACGTGGGCGTGACGTAGAAGGGCGCGCCGACGGCCTGCCAAAGGAGGAAATTCGAGAGCCGCTGCTCCCCCGAGGTGCGCACGAGCAGGTCCACCGGCGGCATCGCCGGCTCGTAGAGGCACTGCGCAAACGTGTGCCCGTCGATCTCGGCCCCCTCCCGCCGGTGCAGGTCGAGGAGCCTGCGCGTCGCGTAGACGAGCTCCTCGCGCGAGCCGTAGTCGAACGCGAGCGTGAAATTCAGCCCCGTGTTGCCCTTCGTCAGCTCGATCGACTCGTCCATCTCCCGGAGGATCCGCCTCGGAAGCCGCGACGTTCCCGACACCGGACGGCCGATGCAGCGGATGCGGACGTTGTTCCGGTGCATCTCGAGGCGCCTGCGAAAGATGTTCTTGTGAAGGCCGAGGATGAAGTCCACCTCCAGCTTCGGACGCGTCCAGTTCTCGGTGGAGAAGCCGTACGCGGTGAACCAGCGGATGCCCAGGTCGTCCGCGGCGCGCACGACGTCTGCGAGCGTCGCCTCGCCCTGCCGGTGGCCTTCGGTGCGTGGGAGCCCCTTCGACTCGGCCCATCGGCCGTTCCCGTCCATGATCACCGCCACGTGCCCGGGGACGTCGCCCGGCACGCGGCCTGACTCCGTCGAGCTGCCGCGGCCCTCGCGCACGGGCGGAGTCTACGGTCGGCCCGCGCGTCCCCGGCGGTCAGCCGATCTGCTTCGAGGTGACCGCGTCGCTCCCCGCCTCCTCTCCCACCTCGAGCGGACCGTCGTCGCCATGGTCCACGCCCGAGGCGCCCGGGTCCGCGTCGGCGAAGCCGCCGATCCGGCGGAAGACGTCGACGGCGAAGCTGGTCGGCAGCGGGTCGGCAGGCACCAGCCTGTAGCTCGGCCGCCCGCCGGCGGCGCGCTCGGCCCGCAAGAACCTCGTCGCCGACGGCCTCGACCTCCGGAAGCCGTCAGCGAAGTCGAACTGGTGCGTGACGAAGAACACCGCGACGTCGCGCTCCAAGAGCGCCTGGACGATCTGGCGGCCGATCTCCGAGCCCTCGCGCTCGTTGGTGCCCGAGAAGGACTCGTTGAACAACACGAGCGCGTGCCTGGCCGCCGCGTCCACGATGACGCTCATCCGGCGGAGCTCGTCGTCCAGGCGTCCGCTCCGCATGGACTCGTCCTCCTCCCTGCCGAAGTGGGTGAAGACCGCGCTGCGGGCGCTCGACCGGTACGAGGAGGCGGTGACGTACATGCCGCACTGCGCCATGAGCTGGGCGAGCCCCACGCTCCGGAGGAACGTGGACTTCCCCCCTGAGTTGGCTCCGGTCACGACGACGAGCGGTCGGTCGTCGGCGTCGACGTCGTTGCCCGCCACCTCCCCGGCGGTCTGCAAGACGAGCGCCGTGTCGCGAAGGTCGCCGCAGGCGAAGCGGGCCGGCTCGCTCGGCAGGGGGACGGGGAACACGAGGGGTGCCCCCCGCTCCAAGAGCGCGCTGCGGAGGTTGAGGCACGCCACGTAGAAGGCGAGCTCCGCGCGCAGCATCGTGAAGTAGCTCTCGATGTGGTCCGCGGCCTGTGCCGCCGCGTCGGCGACCTGGTTGAGCCCCCGGCTCGTCAGGTCGGCCAGCTCGTTCGCGGCCCCCTCGTCGCGCGGCGGGATGGTGAAGGAGTAGGAGGTGCGCGGCGCGAGGCCGACGCGCTCGCGCCAGCTGGGCCTCTTCGTGATGGGTGCGCGCAGCACGTAGTCGATCCCGGTGTTGTCGCGGTCGAGGCGCGCGCTGAGGAGGACGCCGTTGCGGAACTGCAGCTGCCGCAGGTGGGTGCGCAGCGTCTCGAGGTACTCGTCGTCCAGGTCGCGCCGGATCGACTCGAACAGGTGCTCGAAGCCTTCGGAGCGGAACACCTCCCGGCGGCGGTCGGCCAGCTGACGGAGCTCGCGCAGCCGTACGGAGAACGCCTCGAGCTGCCTGACGGCGCCGCCCAGGGTGACCGCCGGCGAGCCCGAGCGGATCCCCCAGAGCAAGCCTCGCTTGTCCTCGAGCGCCGCGACGACGAGCGCGTAGAGCTCCCGGACCGCCTCTTCCTGCTCGATGCAGTCGGCCAGGACCGCCTGGCGGTACAGGACGAGCCCGACGTCGTCCAGGCTGTCGAGCAGCACGCGTCTCGAGACGTCCGCCAGGAGCCGGTCCCCCTGTGCCATCGCCCGCAGGACGATCGCGAGCTCGAGATCGCGCAGCAGGTCGTCGTCGAACCTGCCTGGCTCCGCCGAGAAGTCGAAGTCCCGGTCCGGGTAGAGCAGGTGCGCCTTCACGGGATGCGTTCGAGAAGCTGGGGGCGGGTGAGCCGGTACTTCTCGGCGAGCGCGAGGGCGTAGGCCAGCCCGTTCGCCGGTCCCCTCACCACCTTGAAGGTCCTCTGCGTCGGGTCGCCGGGCACGATCGTGCTGATCATCGAGACGACGGAGGGGGCGAGCGACGCCAGCTCGTCGACGAAGGTCACGCAGACCGCGAGGCAGCCCAGCCCGATCAGCCTCCGCATCGCCTCAGCGCCGAGGAAGCGGTTGTCCTCGAGCGAGGTGGAGGAGAACACCTCGTTCATGACCACCACGCTGGCGGGGCTGGCGGACCGCAGCGTGCGCTGCATGTGGAGAAGGTCCGACTCGAGCTTCCCGGTCAGCCGGGAGAGGTCCTCCTCGCGCTCGAAGTGCGTGAAGATCCTGTCGCACAGGAACAGGCGGGCCCTCCGGCCCGGCACCGGGACCCCGAGCGCGGCCAGATGGTGCAGCTGTCCGAAGGTCCTGGCGAAGGTCGTCTTGCCGCCCTGGTTCGGCCCGGACACGACGAAGATCCGTTCCCCTCGATCCAGGCGGAGGTCGTTCGTCACGACCTTCTGGCCCTCGGAGGTGAGCTTCATGGCGAGAGCGAGGTCGAAGGTGCCTTCCGCGAGCTCCTCCTTGGACTCCGTGGCCACCTCCGGATAGCAGAAGTCGAGCCCGCCGGCGCCGACGGAGTCGATGAGCTCACGGTAGGCGACGTAGAACTGGAGCTCAGCGTAGAAGCGGTGCACGCCGGGGTCGAAGAAGCTCCGGTGCCGCTCGGAGAACCGCGCCAAGAGCGCGAACTCCTCGGGGAACAGGCGCACCACGAGCCCGAGGATCTGCTGGCCGACGGAGGTCATGCCGGGCCACACCCGGTAGTTGGCGAGGTAGCTGCGCACGGCGCCCTGCCGGAACCGCTCGAAGACCGACTGGATCTCCACGCTGTAGTCGGGCTCTTCCTCGTAGCGCGTCACGCTCACCCGTCCGCCGTCGACGTTCACGCAGTAGCCGACATCCCCGAGCGCCGCCTTGCACTCGGCGGACTCCGCCTCGAGGCGCGCGAACTCCCCGGAGGCCGCGTACCCGAGGAGGTACCGCCGGAAGTCCGCCATCCCCTGGGACCCGAGGCGCGCCTCGCCGAGGTCGGTCGCGAGCCGTCGGACAGCGGCGCAGTAGGTCGCAGCGGCGTCGAGGGTCCAACCCTGACGCTGCTCCCTGACGCGCATCGCTCGTGCCTGGGAGAGATGGGAGAGCACCTCTCGCGCCGATCCGCAGAACCGCCGCGCCGCATCCCACACCTCCGGGTCGTCGAGGTCCTGGAAGACCCGGTGCCGGTGGTGCACCGTCTCGACGTCACGCGTCCGCCGGAAGTAGAGCTCTTCGAGCGCGGGCCCGTCGTCGCGACCGCTCGCGATGCGGGACACGATCTGGTCGAGATGGAGGTCGGACGCGTGATCCCGCTCGTCGTGCACGGTGGCCTCGCGCCCGGGGGGAGCGAGCAGTCCAAAGGTCCCCGGGCTCCCGTTGCGCTCTGCGTCCATGCGCCACTCCTCTTCTCGCCGTCGGGCAGGTGTGCCGTGGGCGGTCAGTAGGAGCCATCAGCCCAAGGGGCGCTGCAGCGAGCTCCATCGCCGTCGTCCGCGCCAAATCTACCAAGCGGTCGTCCCCGTCGTGAGCGGCACGCTCGGCAGGGCTCTCAGGATCGGGCGCCGCGGAGGCCGTAGGCGAGACGCGCTGCGTCGTCGATCTCGATCAGCCGGTTGTGCTTGGCGACCCGTTCACCTCGAGCGGGAACGCCGCTCCTCATGTGCTTGCAACCGGTGCCCACGGCGAGATCGGCGATGAACGCGCCCTCGGTGCCGTCGAGCTCGATCAGCGCCCCGTCGAGGTCCGCCAAGCTCGCGAGCGACCGTCCGGCCAGTGCGTCGAGGATCTCGGTGTTGACCGCGGCGAGCACGCCGAGCACGCCTCGGCCCGCGAACCGATCGGGATCGCCGTCTCGTCGTTCGGCGGCACTGACCACGACGCCTCCTGCTGCCGTCCACCATCTTGCTCATGGCCCGCACCGCCTTGCTCATGGCCCGCACCGCCTTGCTCATGGCCCGCACCGCCTTGCTCATGGCCCGCACCGGCACGGACAGGCCGAAGCTCAGAGGTGTGGTCCGCTCCCCCGGGCCCGGACGCGGGCGGGGCCACCCGGACCTAAGCTTGGCCACGGCGATGGAGCTCGCCGTTGAGCGCCCCCAGGCTGATGGCTCCTGTCATGGCACGCACTGGCAGGAGGATCTCGTGGCGAGAGCTGCCCACCACCAAGCAGGCGCCCGCTCCCCCTCCCTCGATCGCTCGGATCTCGGCCGCTGCGGCCCGCCCTGCGGCGGAAGGCGCCAGAGGCTCGACCGATGAGCAACACCGTGGGCACCCCGCCCGGCCTCGTGCCCGCCATCACGGTCGCGACCCTGGCCCGCCGCATGGCAGCGCTGCCCGGCCAACCCGCCGCCTTCGCCGAGCGGGCGCGCCGGCTCGCCGAGAGGTCGGACGCGCAGCGGTTCCACGTCGCGGTCCTCGGCGAATTCAAACGCGGCAAGTCGACGCTCGTGAACGCACTGATCGGGCGCCAGTTGCTGCCGTCGGGGGTGGTCCCCGTGACCACCGTCGTGACCGAGGTCCACTTCGGCGACGGTCGAGAAGGGGCGCTCGTGGTCTTCGAGGACGGATCGAGCCGCGAGGCCGCCGTCGAGGAGACCGCCCGCTTCGTGAGCGAGCGTGACAACCCGGCCAACGAGCTCGGTGTGCACCGGGTGGAGGTGCGCGTGGGCAGGCGGCTCGGGGCCCCGGGCGTGGTCCTCGTGGACACCCCGGGCGTGGCATCGGTCAGCGAGCGCCAGACGCTGGCGGCGAGGCAGGCGCTGACCGACAGCGACGCGGCGGTGGTCGTGCTGTCCGCCGACGCCCCCCTCTCCGAGAGCGAAGGAGGGCTCCTCTCCGACCTCGCGGGGCGAGGTGGGAAGGTCTTCGTCGTGGTCAACAAGTGCGACCACCTCTCGGGGCCGGAGCTCGCCGAGGTCCGCGACTTCCTCTCCGGCCACCTCGATCGGCTGCTCGGAGCCCGGGCCCACGTCTTCTTCCTGTCCGCCCGCCTCGCCCTCGACGCGGCGGCGGGAGACGGCGACGCGCAACCCGCCGAGCCGGGCTTCGACGCCTTCCGCCGAGATCTCGAAGCGTTCCTGGGCGGCGACCTCGCAGCCGAGCGCGACCGGGCGAACGCCGCGGAGCTCGACCGGCTGGCTGCGGCCCTCTCGGAGGCGGTCGCCATCGAGCGCGCCGCCGCCGAGATGGACCTCGCCGTCCTCCACGACCGGCTCGAGCGGTTCCGGGCCGCAGCGGACGACGTCCGCCGCGCGTTCGCAGAGGACAGGCTCGTGCTCGCCCACGCGGTTGCCGGGATCGGCGATGAGGTGTCCGCCTCGCTCCGCTCGGGATCGGCGGAAGCCGCCCAGCGGGCCTGGCCGGAGGTGGAGGCGTCCGTCTCGAGGCTCCGGGGGCGCGCGCTCGACCGGGCACTCGGCGACGCCGTGGCCGCCGCGGTCACCGGCTCCTTCGAACCGATGCGCCACGCCGTCGAGACGGCGGCGGACGAGGGCTGGGCACGGGCCGCCGGGGACTTCGCGGGCCGCCTCCGCCAGCACGTCCAGGCCCTGCGCACAGCCGCGAACGCCCTCTTCGAGGTGCACCTTCCCGCACCGGCCCTGCCCACGGTCGCCGGACAGTGCGAGCGCTTCTCCTACTTCTTCTTGCAGGTGGAGAGCCCCGGGGCCTCGCTCGCGCGCGCGCTGAGAACGGTGTGGCGCACGGAGCGCGCCCGTCGCGGCATGCTCGTGCGCGCGCGCCGGCAGCTCACCTCCGAGCTCGACAAGCATGCGGGCCGTGCCCGCTTCGACGTCGTGCAGCGTCTCGACACGGTGTCCCGCCGGTTGGTCACGGCGATGGCCGAGGAGCTCGAGCAGACCGAGGCATCCATCGTCGCGGCGGCGGCGAGCGCACAGCGCACACTCGCGTCGACCGAGTCGCAGCAAGCGGCACGGGAGGCCGAGCGCTCGCTCGCGCTGAGCGCGGCGGCCGAGGCGACGCGCCTGGCGGACCAGGCGAGGCGTGCGCCCGAGCGCTGAGCCGAGAGGGCCGCACGCGGCGCGATCGCGACCCGTAGGCCGGCGTCAGACCACGAGGACCGGGCAGGGATGGTGGCGCAGCAACACCTCGACGGCCTGGCCCAAGCCCCGGTGCGTCGAATGCTCGCGCCCGTGGCACCCCACGACGACGAGGTCGAAGCCGTGCTCCTCGGCGTGCGCCGCAATGGCCCTGCCCGGATCGTCCGCATAGACCACCTGGGTGTCCGGCACCCGCCGTCGCCGGGAGTCGAGCAGGTCCTGCAGGCCCTGTGCCATGTTGGCGCGCTCGGCCGCCGCGGCGCTCGCGAGATCTTCGGGAGTCTCGGCATGCGCAGGAGGGCGGACGACGAGGAGCACACGGATGTCGCCGTCGACCTCCTCCCCGAGGGCGACGGCCGTGCGAAAGGCGTTCTGCGCCTCCGTGGACCCATCGTAGCCCACGAGGATGCGCCGGAACGCGCGGCCGCGCGGCGTGCTCACCCCAGGGTCGAGGGTCGGCGTCTCCATCGAGCGACCTCCTTTCGCCCTCGCGGCTCTTCGCCCTTTGAAGCGCCCAAGCCCGGCCGGCTCATCCCAGCACTGCGACGACCACGAGCGCCACCACGAGCGCCCCCAGCATGTACGCAACGTACGCGTTGAGCGACCCCGACTGCAGCCGGCGAGCGGCATCCACCAGCTTCGACACGGCCCTCCATGCGGGTTGGTAGAGGTACGCCTCCACCGGTTCGACCACGCGCGTCGTGGACTCGACGTGGGCAACGCCCGGGGAGGGGGCGCCTGGCGAGGACGGCGCCACCGTGGGGGCCCGGCCGTCGCTCGAGACGGGTGGCCGGAGCCGGCGCGTGCGCTCGGCTCCGAGCACGTTGGCGAGGACGTGGCGGAGCGGGTTCGCGAACCCGAACGCGGTGTACGACGACGGACCGGCGACCCCCGCGGTGGCTGAGCGCCAGGCCGGCACCCTCCGGATCCGCAGAAAGCCCCCACTCGAGGCGAGCGCGGCCATCCCGAGGACGCCCGCGCAGGCGACCGGCAGCGCGATCCACAACCACGACGGGGAGAGGATGGAGAAGCCGTGGTACACGGGCTGGAGGACCCAGGGGGACTTGAGCGCGTGCAGGGTCGCACGGCGCGGCACGAGCGGCCGCAACCCCTGGGCGAGGAACCGGACCTCCCACGGGCTCGCCGCGGCAAGCCCGAGGCACCCGAGCACGAGGGCCACGAGGCCGATCCGTCCGAGCGGACCGGCGTCCCCCGCCGTCGTGCCCCTGTCCCCCGCCGTCGTGCCCCCGGCCGCCGGGCGCCCGAGGAAGGTGAGGCCGAGCACCCGGATGAAGGCGAGGGCCGCGAGACCCGTCGTCAGCGCGACGAGCGCGCCGGCGCCGGCGAGACCGAGTCGGAGCGCCAGGCCCCCCAGCCGGAACTGCTGCATGAGCGCTTCGAGCACGAACCACTCCGAGACGAACCCGACGGTGGGGGGCAACCCCGCGAGCGCCAGGGCGGCCGCGCCGAAGGCCGCCCCGCTCCATCGCAGCCGGCGCCCGACCCCGCGCAGCGCGTCGAGATCGTCGGTGCCCGCACCCGCCTCGACGAACCCCAGTGAGCAGAACGCGGCGGACTTCGCAACCGCGTGAGCGACAACCTGGAGCGACGCGGCGACCAACCCCACCACCTCGAGCGAGCGCGAGCCTGCGGCCACCCCGGTCAGCGCCACGCCGTAGGCGGTGAGGATGATGCCCGCGTGCTCCACGCTCGAGTACGCCACCACGCGGCTCAGCCGGGACTGGACGCCGGCGAACAGGATGCCGAGGAACGCGGTGCACCCCCCCGCCAGCAGGACGATGATCACGAGCCACAACGGGGGTCGGCCGAGAACGCCGAGGAACCGCCAGAGCCCGTAGACGCCGACGTTGGCGGCGACGCCGGCCATCGCCGCACGCGCAGGTCCCGGGGCGGCGGGGTAGCCGACGGGGATCCAGACCTGGAACGGAACCACGCCGAGCTTGGCGGCGAACCCCACCACCACGAGCACCCACGCCGCGTCGTGGAGCGCGCCGGGCCCAACGGCGGACCAGCTGGCGATCGCGAAGCTGTGGGTACGCCCGGCGAGCAGGAGGAACGCCAAGAGCAGGCACGCCCCGCTCAGCTTGCCCATCCCCGCCGTCGCCCACGCCGCGCCCGCGCGCTCGGCATCTCCCCGCTGGGCCGAGGTGAGGAGGTAGAAGGAGACCGTGAGCGCCTCCCACGCGAAGAGGAACACGAACGCGTCCGCGGCGCACACGACCACCGCGACCGACGCCAGCAGCGAGAGGTAGCCCGTCGCCACAGCGCGGCGGTGGGCCCTGCCGACGTCCGACCACGCCCACGAGGCGAAGCACAAGGACACCGCCACCGAGATCCCGAACAAGAGCGTCAGGAACGACCCGGAGAGCGCGTCCACGCGCAAGGCGCTGCGGCCGACGTCGAAGAGCGGCGTGATGTCGATCGCGACCGGCGACGAGAGCGTCGCGTGGACGCCGACTGCGAGGAGGCACGCGCTGCCTGCGGCCCCGAGCAGGTACGGCACGGCGCGCACCGCCGCGGAGCGCGTCCCGAGGCTGAGGTCGACCACGGCGCCGGCGAGCATGCAGCCGAGCGCAGCCGCGATCAGCGGCCCGGTCACGTGCGCGACCTCCCGGCCCGGTCCTCCGCGCCGTCGTGCGGGCGCGAGCCGAGGATCCCCACGGCCGCCAGGATGCCGTGGAGGATGCCGAACGGGCTCGGCGGGGAACCCGGGACGAAGACGTCGACGGGCACGAGCTGTGCCAACCCTCCGCGCGCGGCGTACCGCTCCCCGACCATCCCGCCGCTCGCGGCGTCCACGCCCACCGCCACCACCACCTTGGGCTCGGGCATCACGTCGTAGGTCTCGCGCAGCGGGCGCGCCATGCCGGCCGAGCCCGCGCCCGTCACGAGGAGGACGTCGGCGTGCTTGGGGCTCGCGGTGAAGAACACGCCCAGGCGCTGGACGTCGTAGACGGGGTTGGTGAGCGCGGCCACCTCCCATTCCTCGCTGCCGTCGGACCCGGCGTCCACGTGGCGCACGTGGACGGAGCGGCGCAGCCCGCGCACGCGCCGGGCGAGCCGCGCCCGCGCCTCGGCCACCTCGGCGTCGTCGCCCTCTCCTGGGGGCACCACGAGCGCACGCCGCCCGAAAGCGGCCGTCTCGAACCCGGGGTCGGCGCGCAACGTTCCCGGCGCCAGCACGACGCAGCGTCCGCACAGGACGCACCGGCCGCGGTCGAGCCGGACGGCATCGCCGTCGAACGTGATGGCTCCGGTCGGGCACGCACGGACCGCGTCGGCGAGCGCTTCGGGGCCGTCGCCGGGCACGGGAGCGACGTGCACGTGCCCGAAGAAGAACGGGCCGAAGCCGTCCGGCCGCCGCGGGTACCGGCTCGTGACGATGCCGTCGCGAACGCCGCGAGGGATCCAGGGCATCAGCAGGCGGCTCCTGCGATCGAGAGGCCGAAGCTCGCCTCGATGAACGCGACGTCCGTGAAGATGTCCTTCGGGAACGCCGCCGGGTAGGCGGCGAGATTGTGGAACGAGGCGGACCGCTGGGTGACGTGCGCAAGCCGGCCGCCGTCGGCCTCGACGACGGAGAGGACCTCGCCCTGCGGCGCTTCCGCCCACCCGATCGCCCTCCCGCTCACCGGCGGCACCGTCGCTCGCCAGCTCGCGGGCTCGCCGAGCTCGTCGAGCATGTCCGCCGCCTGCCGCACGAGGTGGAACGCGCCCGCGATCTCCTCGATGCGCACCAGCTGGCGCGCGAGCGCGTCGCCGCCGGTGCGATGCTCGACCACTCGATGACCCAACCGTGCGTAGCCGCCGTAGGGCCGGCTCGTCCGTACGTCCTCGGCCTCGCCCGAGGCGCGCCCGACCGGTCCGACGACCGCGAAGCGGTGCGCGTCGTCACGGCTCAGCACGCCGGTGCCCCGGAGCCGGTCGACGAACGAGGGGGTGCCCATCAGCCGGCGCACGTCCTCGTCGACGCGCCGCTGGAGCGGTGCGATCGCAGCGAGCACCTCGGCAGGGCGCAGGCGGAGCGGCTGCCCGATGCCCCCAGGGACCACGACGCCCCGCCCGAAGCGGCTGCCGCACAGGCGCGCCCTGAGCCGTTGCACCCGCTCCTTGTGGTGCGAGATGACGGCGTAGGCGACCGCCTGCCCCGCGGCCTCGGTGTGACGGACCATCGTGTCCAGGTGGTTCGCAACCCGCTCCAGCTCTGCGTGCACGACGCGGACGAGCTCGGCTTGCAGCGGGACGGCCACCTCGCCCAACCGCTCGACTGCCGTGCTGAACGCCAGGGCGTGCGCGACGGACGCCACCCCCTCGACGCGCTCGGCCAGCAGCACGCCGTCGTCTGCGGACATGCCCGCAAACCTCGACTCCACCCCGCGGTGCTTGTAGAAGATGCGCGTGCGCAGGTGCGGGATGTCCTCGCCGGACGTCTCGACCAGGTACTCGACCGCCTCGAACACGCCGGAGCGGACCGGCCCGTACGGGATGGCGAAGACCCCTTCGCCGTGGACGTGGGGGGCGAGCGGGGTGAGGTCCGGCGACATGGCGGCCTCCGGCTCCCCGCCCGGACCGAGCGGCGCGTGGGCCCCAGGGCGAACGGGGAACACGAGCGGGTCGGGGCGGGGGTGCCCCACCGGCTCGAGGCCGAAGAGATCGCGGATCCTGCGCTCGTACCATCCCGATGCGGGGATCTCGTGCGCGAGCGAGGAGTACCGCCTCTCCCCCGCTGCGACCGGCACCTCTTCGACCACGAGCGTGCCGTCCGCGGAGACCACGGAGAGCAGCTGCGCTCCTCCCGCGGGGCGGACGAGCGCGAAGAGCCCGCAGAACCGCGCGCCGTCGCGGACCCGGCGGAGCGTGGAGGGGAACGTCGCGGCGGCCGTCGCGCCGGGCGGGGCGGTCGCGGCCTCGCTCCCCCCGACCGCGCCGGCCGGGCCCTCGGCCCTCATCGCCGGGACCCCAGCTCGTGCGCCGCGTGGTCCAAGAGCCGGCTCAGGTCGGCCGGGACGTGCACGCCCAGCAGGAGGAGCGCCGCGATCCCGAGCGCCATCGCCACCACGATCCACGGGCTCACCTCGCCCTTGGTGACGGCACGGGAGCCGCCCGTGGCGACCCGCCCGGCGGCCACACCCACAGCGGCGGCCTCGGGGTCCGCCGGCCCGGCGGTGAGCATCGTCTGGGTGGTCGACCACGACAGGCCGAGGAACGACACCATCGCCAGCCCGACCAAGACCGCCGCCACCCCGTAGCGCGGATCGGACAGGCCGCCCGACACGATGAGGAACTCGCTCCTGAACAGCCCGAACGGTGGCAGCGCCGAGAGCGCCAGGACCGCGGCGACCAGCATCGAGCCGCTCCACGGCAGGGCGCCCACGCCGCCCCGGAGCGCCGCCATGTCCTTCGTGCCGAATTTCGCCACGACCGAGCCGGCGCCGAAGAACGCCGTTCCCTTCGCGGCAGCATGCGCGAGGACGTGCAGGAGCACGCCCACGAACGCGAGCGTGACCCCGAAGCTCATCCCGATCGCGAGGATGCCCATGTGCTCGACGCTCGAGTACGCGAGCATGCGCTTCATATCGCGCTGACGAAGCAGGTACAACGCGGCGAGCGCCAGCGAAGCGAGGCCGAACACCAAGAGCACGTTGCGCGGGAAGGTGGACCCCGTCGCGGCGGCGGTGACCTGGAAGTAGCGCAGGATCGCGTAGAAGCTGGTTGCGAGGAGGGCGCCCGAGAGCAGCGCAGAGATGGGGGACGGCGCCTCCGAGTGCGCGTCCGGAAGCCACGTGTGCACCGGCACGAGGCCCATCTTCGTGCCGTACCCGAGGACCGCGAGCACGAACGTGAGCCGCATCACGGGCGCGGGGAACCGGTGCGCCCCCGCGAGCATCTTCACGTAGGAGAGCTCGTAGCCGGCGCCGAAGACGGAGGTCCCGGCGTAGTAGAGGAGGATCGTCGCCAGCAGGGCGATGCCCAGGCCCATCGAGGCGATGAGGATGTACTTCCAGGCCGCCTCCGTAGCGCTCTGGGTGCCGTCGATCGCGACGAGAAGGGCCGAGACCACGGTCGTCACCTCGATCGCCACCCAGAGCAACGCGAGGTCGCTCACCAGCGGGGCGGCGAGCATCGCCCAGCAGAAGACGTTCAACCCAGCGTAGAACCGGCGACCGTACCTCGTCCCTGCCGCATCCCGGCCCAGGTGGAGGTAGCCGGCCGAGAAGACCGCCGTCGCGAAGTAGAGGAACGACGTCGCGAGGAGAAAGACGACGGACAGCGCGTCCACCCTCAGCTCGCTGCCGGCGGTGACGTGCCCGCGCGACACGACCGAGGGGACGAGCGCGATCGAGAGCGCGAACGCCGCGGCGCCCGACACGGGCGCGAGCACCTTCGAGGCAGCGACCGGCACCGCGTAGGAGAGCGCCCCGACGAGGAACGGGAGCACCACCAGCACCACGAGAACGGCACCCACCTCTACTTCTCCCCTAGCCCCGCAACCTGTCGAGCTCGTCCGTGGACAACGTCTTGGAGCGGCCGTGGTGCACGCGCATGATGATCCCGAACGCCACCACAGCGACCAGGAGGTCGAACAGGAACGTCGTCTCGACGACGAGCGGGAGGCCCGCGGCGACCACCAGGCTCGCGATCGACACGCCGTTCTCGAGCGAGAAGAAGCCCATGGCCTGGGAGACGACGTCGGAGCGCAGCACGATCAGGACGAACGCCACGAGCACGACGGCGGACGCCACGGCCAGCGTCGTCGAGGGCAGGAGCGAGGAGTGCACGTGCAAGGACCCGATCGCGAAGAAGCCGAAGACCGACACGCCGAGCGCGACGAGGGTGGAGCTCGCCACCCCGAGCTTCGCGCTGCCGGCGAGGTCCACTTCGACGTCCCGAAGCAGCCGCGTCATCACCGAAGGGACGATCACCACCTTCAAGGCGAACGACAGCCCCGCGAGCGCGTAGACGTCGGCCTCGTGCCTCGTCGCGGCCACCACCACCGCGAGCACGCTCACCGCGAGCGACTGCAGCGCGTACAGGCGGACTTGCGACCGGAGCAGCGGGGCGCGGAGCATGGCGAACTCGGTCAGGAGGACCACGACCGCGACGACGTCCTCGGTCCCGGCGGTGGCGGAAGGCACGTGCCCGGTCATCAGGTTGGGCCCACGTAGAAGACGACGACGGCGAGCACCGCGATGCCGAAGGCTGCGGCCAGGAACTCGGTGATCTTGAAGAGCCGCAGCTTCGAGAAGAGGTTGTCGATCACCGCGAAGACGAGGCCCAGCAGCATCGCCTTGCCGAGAAGCGCGGCGATGGCGCCGACGACGGAGAGCGGCGCGCCGTTGGACGAGAGGCCGAAGGGGGCGACGAAGACGTTGATGAGGATGGTGTAGAGGATGAGCTGCTTCATCGTCGAGCCCCACTTCAAGAGCGCGAGGGCCGGCCCCGAGTGCTCGAGGGTGCGCGCCTCGTCGATCATCCCGAGCTCGAGCGTCCCCGTGTGCGTCTCCACCGGGATCCGGCCGGTGTCCACGAGCACCACCAGGAAGAAGGCCACCGCAGCCAGCACGTGGCCCGGCCGGAGGATCTCCGAGGAGGACCGGACCGTGGCGGCGAGCGCGTAGGGCAGGTCGGTGCTGGTGATCAGGCCGACGGCGAAGACCACGAAGAGGATCGTGGGCTCGACGAGGGCGCCGAACGTCATCGCCCTGCTGCTGCCGAGCTGCGCGTACGGCGCGCCGGACTCCGCGGCTGCGAGCGCGACGCAGAAGCCGGCGAGCGCGAGCACGAAGCCGCCGCCCAGGATGTCGCCCATGTAGCCGAGCGGGAGGCCGTAGGTCGTGAGGACCGGGATGAGCAGCGGCACGATGAGATAGCAGCTGAATGCGACGACCGGCGCCGCGAGGAAGACCCAGCTCGACTGGTCGGTGACCAGCGTCTCCTTGCCGAAGAGCTTCACGATGTCGTAGTAGGGCTGGAGGATCCTCGGACCGCGGCGCCCCTGCAGGCGTGCCTCGGCATGGGCGATGACGCCGCTCACGAGCGGCGCGCCGAGCATGATCGTCAGCACCTGCAGAGCCTGGACGGCCTTGGGCACCACGACGGCGAGTCCGACGGTCACCATTCCTCCACGCAATTGGTCGATCGCGTAGAGGCCATCAGCTCAGCCGGGTGCTACCCGACTGGGCAGTTCGGGCCGGGCGGCCCGCCAGGGACTCATCTGGCGCCAGGACTCTACCGCAGCTCGCGGCTGCCCTGCGCGCCACGTCGTCGCGGAGCTCCTTCCACCGTCAAGGTATCCTTGGCGCCACCGACGGGTTTCGCGTGCAGCCACGACACGCAGCGCTCACCCGCATCCGGTCTCAGGCGCGATGGGCACCTGAGCCTTCGCGCCGCCGGTCGCGTCAGCCGAGGAGGGTCGATCGTGAGCTCTGGGCCACACCGCAACGCAACGAGCACGACCTGGGACGGCCCTGCGATCTACGTGGAGGACGTCCACAAGTCCTTCGGCGACGTCCACGCCCTGCGAGGCGTCGATCTCGCCGTCGAGCGCGGCAAGGTGCTCGGGGTCCTCGGACCCAACGGCGCGGGCAAGACGACCGCGGTGAAGATCCTGACCACGCTGCTCCGTCCAGATCGCGGGCGCGCGCTCGTCGAAGGCCGCGACGTCGCGCGCTCTCCCGCCGCGGTGCGCGAGATCATCGGCCTCGCGGGCCAGTCGATCGCGATCCAAGAGGAGCTCACCGGTCGCGAGAACCTCGGCATCATGGGCCGCCTCTACCATCTCGACCGCGAGAGCCGCCGGCGCCGCGCGGACGAGCTGCTCGAGCGCTTCGACCTCGCCGGGGCCGCCGACCGGCCAGCCAAGGGGTACTCCGGCGGCATGCAGCGCAGGCTCGACCTCGCGCTGAGCCTGGTGTCGCACCCCCAGGTGGTCTTCCTCGACGAGCCCACCACCGGGCTCGACCCCCGCAGCCGGCTCGCCATGTGGGACGTCATCCGCGAGATGGTCGCGAGCGGGACCACGCTGCTTCTCACGACCCAGTACCTCGAGGAAGCGGACGCGCTGGCTGACGAGATCGTCGTCGTCGACCGGGGCACGGTGATCGCGGCAGGGACGTCGCAAGAGCTGAAGAACCGTATCGGCGGGGACGTCCTCGAATTCGCCGTCGTCCAGCGCGACCGCCGCGCGGATGCGCTCGAGGCGGTGAGCGGGCTGAGCGGCGCAGCGCCGCACTACGACGAGGAGACGGCCCGCATCAGCCTGCGGGTGGGTGCAGACGGGTCCAAGGCCCTGGTCGAGACCGTCCGGCGGCTCGACGCCCTCGGCATCCACACCGAGGACCTCGGCATCCGGCGACCGTCGCTCGACGACGTCTTCCTGTCGCTCACCGGTCACGGCGCCGAGCTGGACGGCGACTCGCCCGAACGGAGCGGCCCACGCCGTCGCGCACGCGACCAGAGGGATCGATGACCACCACGAAGAACCTCGCCCCGCTCGTCGCGCTCGACGTGCCGAGCCCTCCCAGGGCGCGCCGCCTGCGGCTGGCCGCGGCCGACACGGCGACGCTCAACCGCAGGGAATTCCTCATCTGGATGCGGAACCCCGCGTTCATCTTCTTCACCGTGATTCAGCCGGTGATGTTCGTCCTTTTGTTCCGCTACGTCTTCGGGGGATCGATCCTCGTGAAGGTGCCGGGTGGGTACGTCGACTACCTCATGCCCGGGATCATCGCCCAGTCCGCCGCCTTCGCCTCCTTCGCCACCGCCATCTCGCTCGCCCGGCAGCTGCAGAGGGGGGTCATCGACCGCTTCCGGGCGATGCCCATGGCCCGCTCCGCGGTGCTCCTCGGACGCCTGACCGCGGACACCGTCCGTCTGGTCGTGACGCTCCTGGTGATCCTCGGCGTCGGCTACGCGGTG
>JAKATH010000046.1:0-1360 GCA_021828055.1 Actinomycetes bacterium | reverse complement strand
GGGGGTCATCGACCGCTTCCGGGCGATGCCCATGGCCCGCTCCGCGGTGCTCCTCGGACGCCTGACCGCGGACACCGTCCGTCTGGTCGTGACGCTCCTGGTGATCCTCGGCGTCGGCTACGCGGTGGGCTTCAGGTTCCACGGCGGCGCGGTCCCCGGCCTGCTCATGATGATGCTCGGGGTGGCCCTCGGGGTCACGATCTGCACCGTCAGCGCCTACGTGGGGCTCGCCGTCAAGGACGAAGAGGCCGTGAGCTCCTTCGGTCTCGTCTGGCTCTTCCCGCTCTCGTTCGTGAGCTCCGCCTTCGTGCCCGTGCAGAGCATGCCTGGCTGGCTGCAGGCGTTCGCGAAGAACCAGCCCGTGACGATCGTGATCGACGAGATGCGCTCGCTCGCGCTGGGCGGCCCGCTCGTCCTGCACGCGTGGCAGAGCGCCGTGTGGCTGGTCGGCATCGTGGCGGTCTTCGTCCCCCTCGCAGTCCGCGCGTACCGCCGCGCGAGCTGACCCGCGGCTCCTGCGCCGGGGGCGACTACCGCCCCCCGCCTGCGCGCGCGTCGAACGTAGGCACCAGCGAGCGCGCCGCACGGGCCTCGTCGAGGCGGCGGACCGGCGTCGTGCGCGGCGCAGCATGCGCGGCGTCGGCCCCGCCCTCCTCCGCCTCGGCGGCGATCCGCTCGAAAGCGTCTGCGAGCGCCGAGAGGGTCTGCGGGCTCTCGGTCTCGGTCGGCTCCACCATGAGCGCCTCCTCGACCACCAGCGGGAAGTAGACGGTCGGCGAGTGGAACCCCTCTTCGAGCAGCCGCTTGGCGACGTCGAGCGCCCGCAGGCCGTGGCGGTGCTTGAGGGTCGACGCGGAGAGCACGACCTCGTGCATGCACGGCCGGTCGAACGGCACGTCGTAGGTGGAGGACAGCCGGACCCGAAGCCAGTTCGCGTTCAGCACTGCGCGCTCGGCGACACGGCGCAGGCCGTCACCGCCGTGCACGAGGATGTAGCCGAGCGCCCGGGCGAGCACCAGCGCGTTGCCGTGCCAGGAGTGGACCCGCCCGATCGAGCGCGGCGGCGTCGTCCAGCCGTAGCGGCCGGCGCCGGTCGTGACGCCCGGTGCCAGAGCGCCATCCGGCGAGCCACCGAGTCCCGGGCCCAGGCGCACGGGACGCGGCCCAGGGAGGAAGTCCACCAGCTCTTCGCAGACGGCGACCGGCCCGGCGCCGGGCCCGCCACCACCGTGCGGCGTGGCGAAGGTCTTGTGCAAGTTCATGTGGACGACGTCGAACCCCATGTCGCCCGGCCGCACGACGCCGAGGATCGCGTTCAGGTTGGCGCCGTCGTAGTAGAGAAGCCCGCCCACGTCGTGCA
>JAKATH010000132.1 GCA_021828055.1 Actinomycetes bacterium | reverse complement strand
TCGTTGGGCCGCCTGCTTGTGGTGGACGACGATGAGGACGTCCGGAGGGTCCTCCTGCGGATGCTCGAGGACGAGGGCTACACGGCCTCGGAAGCCGAGGGCGGCGACGAGGTGCGGGCGGCGCTCGCCGAAGGCCCGCCCGAGCTGATCCTTCTGGACCTGGTGCTCTCGGGCGAAGACGGGTTCGAGCTCCTCGCCGACATCCGGCGCACGAGCGACGTGCCGGTGATCATCCTCTCGGCGAAGATGAACGAGTCCGACCGCGTGCTCGGGCTCCGCCTGGGCGCCGACGACTACGTCGTGAAGCCTTTCTCCGGGCCGGAGCTGTCGGCGCGGGTCGCGTCGGTGTTGCGGCGCTACGCGCACACCCCCGCCGCACCGGCCGTCATGGACTTCGGCGACCTCACGATCGACAGCACCGCGCGAGAGGTGCGCCTGCGCGGCGTGCTCATCGAGACGACGATGAAGGAGTTCGACCTCCTCGCCTTCCTCGCCGCCTCGCCGCGCCAGGTCTTCAGCCGCGAACAGCTGCTCGACCACGTCTGGGGGTCCTCCTCGGCCTGGCAGGACGACGGCACCGTGACCGAGCACATCCGGCGGATCCGCCAGAAGCTGCGCGCCACAGCCACGCGCGACCGCTGGATCAGGACCGTGCGAGGCGTCGGCTACCGCTTCGAGCCCTGATCGACGCCGCTTCGGCGGCGCCGCCCGGCTCCGTGCCGCCCGGCTCCGCACCCCGGGCACGGCTCAGCGCCTCGCGCACCCGGCGCGTGAGCTCGTCGGGTCCGAAGGGCTTCGTGAGGAGCGAGGAATGCTCGGGAAGCGGGCTCGTCGCTGTGACGTCGTCGTCGAGGTGTCCGGAGACGAAGAGGACACCTGCCTCGGGGTAGCGCCACCGGACCGCAGTCGCCAGCTCGATGCCGTTCATCCCCGGCATGACCACGTCGGTGACGAGGAGGTGGACCGCGCCGCCGCGCGCGTTGAGCAGGTGCAGCGCCTCGCTGGCGTTGGCCGCGCCGAGCACCTGGTAGCCGGCGGCCTTGAGCTCCCGCACCTCCAGGCGGAGCACCTCGAGCTCGTCGTCGACGACGAGCACCGTCTCCCCGCCCGGCTCCGGCCCAGAGGACGCCGCGGCGTCGCGCGCGGCGTCGCGCGCGGCGTCGCTCGCCGCGCGCGCCGCCGCGCCGGCGCGCCCGTCCCCGACGGGGAAGGTCAACGTGAACCGGGCCCCCGCGCCCGGCGAGCTCTCCACCCGCACGTCGCCGCCCGCCTGGGAGACCGTCGCGTGCACCACCGCGAGGCCGAGGCCGGTCCCGCGGGCCCGCCCTTTCCTGGTGAAGAACGGCTCGAAGCAGTGGGCGAGGGTCTCCTCGTCCATGCCGATCCCCGTGTCCGTGAAGGAGAGCTCGAGGACGGCTGCCGCCTCGGGAGCTCCGTCGGCGGCCCTCTGCACCGCGCGTGCGGACTCGATCGTGAAGGTGCCGCCCGCCGGCATGGCGTCGCGTGCGTTGATGGCGAGGTTGAGGACGGAGCGCTCGAGCTCGCTCCGGTCGACGAGCACGGCCGTGTCGCCGGCCCCGGCCGCGATCACCAGCCGCACGCCGCTCCCGAGCGCGCTCGACAGCATCGGCTGCATCGAGACGATGACCTCGTCGACCGCGACCAGCTCGGGCTGGTCGGGCTGCTGGTGGCCCCCGATACGCACGAGCTGGTTGGTGAGGGCCGCCGCCCTGGTCCCGGCCCGATGGATCGCGGCGACGTCGGGGGCGAGCTCCTCGTCCTCGCCGAGGCGCCGCAGCAGGGCGTCGCTGCAACCGAGGATCACGGTGAGGAGGTTGTTGAAGTCGTGGGCGACGGCACCTGCCATCCTGGACATCGCGTTCAGCCGCTCCGCCTGGTGGAACTGCTCGAGCATCCGGTGGCGCTCGGTCACGTCCTCTGCGACGACGAGCAGGCCGCTGACCGTGCCGAGCGCGCCGAGCGGCGACGCGGAGACCGACAGCTCGCGCGGCTCGCCGCCTGCTCCCGTGACCGGCATCGCGACGCCGATGATCGGCTTGCCTCCGAAGGCGGACTCGAGGAGGCCGGCCAGCACGAGCTCCGACCCCTCCCGCACCGGGATCCTCCGAGGAGCCGAACGGTCGGGCCAGCCGAACAGGTCGGCCGCCGCCCGGTTCCACCACTCGGCCTCGCCGGTCGCGCGCAGCTCGGCGATGGCGAGCGGGGACGAGTCGACGAGGGTCTGGAGGCGCTGCTCGTTCCCGAGGACCTCGGCGTACAGCCGCGCATTGCGCAGCGCCACGGAGGCCATCTGGGCGAGCAGGGTCAGCACCGACTCGTCTTCGAAGCTGAACCGGGTACCCGGCCCCCCTGCGGCCACGACGACGCGGCGGACCTCACCCCCCGCGTCGGTGATCGGGGCCGCGACCCATCCCCTGGCCGCCTTCGGAGCCGGAGCCCCGGGCCGGCCCTCGGGCATCCGGAGGACCTCTCCGGACCGCGCGACGTCCGCTGCGGCGGTGAGCACCAGGCGGCGCAGGTCCTCGCCGTCGCCGGCCCGGTCGAAGACGCGATCAGGCGGCCACACCCGCTCCGCGAGCGGCCCGCCGCTCGGCTGCGCGCTCACGACGACCACGTCGGCCTCGAGCGCGCGATGGGTGTGCTCGACGAGGAGCTGGAGCACCTCTTCCTCGCTGAACTGCGCGTTCACGACCAGTGACGCGTCCATGAGCCGCCGGAGCCGCTCGGCGTACTGGAACGCCATCTCCCCCGCCCGCTGGCTCGCACGCCACGAGCGCACCCGGTCGATCGTGACCCCGACACGCTCTGCGAGCTCCTTGCCGGTCTCGAGGTCCGACGGCCGGAAGCCGCGGCTCTCGGGCCCGGTGGCGAAGGAGAGGGCCGCCGTCACGGTGCCGCGCACGTGGACCGGCACGACGAGCATCGAGCTCACGCCGGGCCACTCCGGAAGGGTCTTGGGCGTGTGGACCGCAGCGCCCAGCTCCGAGGCGTCCAGGCGCGCCGTGGGGATCGCGAGCTGGGCGAGCCGGTCGTCCATCGCCTCCCGCACGAGCTCATCCATCTTGGGGTGCGGTCGCCCGTCCGCCGTGAGCACCTGGGCGGCGAGGGCGTCGCCGCGCGTGCGGGAGGCGACGCAGCGGAGCTCCCCGGAGTCTTCGAGGACGTGGACGCCGAACCAGTCGGCGAACTCCGGGACGACAACGTCGGCGAGCTCGTCGAGCGCGGTGTCGTAGGTCTCGAGCGCCTCGCCGAGCACGGTCCCGCCGCGGGCGAGCACCCGCAGGTGCATGCTCGCGCGCTCGACGCCGAACCGGCCGCGCTTGGCGAGGTCGTCCAGGCGGGCCCGCTCGACGACCGCGGCCAGCCGGTCCGAGACGACTTGCAGGAGCCGCAAGTCGGCCGCGCCGAATGTCCGCTGCTCGACGGACGCGACCTCCACGATCCCGAGCGTCGTGCCGTGAACGATGAGCGGCGCCGCCATGAACGACGCGATCCCGCTCTGGCACGCCGGAAGGCGGCCCACGTCGTGCCGCCGGACGTCGGCGACCACCACCGGGCGCGCCCATTGCGCGGCCGCGCCGAGCACCCCGTCGCCGACGAGCACCTCGCTGCCAACCGGGGAGAACGCCGTCGCCCCGCTCGACGCCCGCACCTCGAGCAGCGTCCCCTCCTCGTCGGCCAGGAGCACCGAGACGACGTCGCCCCCGATCGCCTCCCTGGCGCGGTCGAGCACCGCGCCGAGGAGCTCGTCGATGTCCAAGAACGCAAGCCCCGGGTCGGTGATCGCCTCGATCGATCGGAGCACGTTCGACGCCCTGCCGAGCTCGGAACGGAGCCGCCGGTCGGCTGCACGACGCTCCGCGCTCACCGCCAGGCCGAGGAGGGCGGCCAGCCCCGCCAGGAGGACGGCCACCGCGGCGACGGGGAGGGGCTTCCCGGGGAGCTGCGCCGCGATCAGACCTAAATTCGCGAAGTCATTTCAGTACATTACATGTAGGTAGTTACGTCTCTGGCATTGTCAATGCATTCCACTCGGCGAGACCTGGCCTGGCGCCTCGCGCCTTGGCAAACGTTCAGAGGTGAC
>JAKATH010000131.1 GCA_021828055.1 Actinomycetes bacterium | reverse complement strand
GCATCTGTCGGGCCGTCGCAAGACGACCAGCGACTGCCCACTTCGGCACCTATCCTTGTAGTATTGCACCTGACGTGCCGCCGCGCTCCGCGAAGCCGGCGCGCCTACGAGCCGCAGCGGCGCCAGCCGCCTTCGGCGGCGTCGGCAACCGCCTCAAGCTGCCCGGGGTGGCTCGGCGTCGAGACCGGCAACACCTCGCAGCCGTCCCGTTCGGCACGCTCGGTGGCTGGATCGATGTAGCCGATCACGCACGTTCGGCTGGCAGGATCCATTGTGGAGCGCGCGACGCGCTCGGCGCGCTCGACGCGCTCGACGCGCTTGACGCGCTCGACGCGCTCGACGCGCTCGGCGCGCTCGACGCGCGCGACTCGCTCGGCGCGCTCGGCTGCGAAGCCGCCAGTGCCGCGCTGAAGAAGCGGCTCCGCACGTGCTCGGCGGCGAAGGACCCCGAGGTGGATCCCGAGGCGCCAGAATCGCCGCTTCACACCACGTGGGGCTACCTCGACGGACCCGCTCAGTCAGCTGCTTCGCCCTTCCCGACGACGCTCCTGGTTCCCTGGATAGCCGCTGGTGCCCACGAGCACGTCCACGACCACTGCGTCGCCCGCGAGTGCCTCTGCGACCGCGACCTGGAGCACAGCCTTCAATTCGTTGGCGTCATGGCACGGTCCACGGCCGCTCAGGCCGAGCGAACGCGCCAGCGCCGCAAGGTCGGGGTCAGGGTCCCGGAGGTGCAGGCCGACGGACCGGTTCTCTACCGGCCTTCCCCGCATGGTTGCCACCGCCTCTTGGTGCACCTCATCGTTGAAGTACGACCGGTTGTTCACGACGACGACGAGAAGCGGCAGCCGATGGTGAGCTGCCGTCCAAAGCGCCGACGATCCCATCAAGAAGTCCCCGTCGCCGAGGACTGCGACGGGGAGGCGGTCCAGACCCTCCAGCGCGAGGGCTGCACCGACTGCAATGCCCGGGCCCGAGCCCACGCCACCGCCACCGTCGCGGCCGAGGTAGTCGAGCGGACCGACGACGTCGAGGTCGCCGCCGTTCCATCCCAACGGCAACCCCGTGTACGTGACGTCGTGACCCGCCAGCACGCTTCGGAGCGCTGCCGCCAGACGGTGCATCGTGATCTCGTCACCGCCCCTCTCGTCGAGCTCCTGTGCACCTTCAACGCACCCCGGCCACTCGTCGCTCTCCCGGGATTCTCCGTCGACCGTCGATGCCAAGAGCGCGTCGACGAGAAGATCAGGGTGGGCGGTGATCGAGATGTCGACGGCGGCAAGCTGAAAGTGGTCCTTGCTCCAGCCGTTGTGCAGCGCCAGGTCGTTCGTGCAGGAGATCACCGTCGGTCTCCCATTCCCACCCCATTCGCCAAGAACGCCTGCAAGCGTGCCTGCCAGGTCGATCCAATCGAGGCTCAAGACAAGATCCGACCGACGGACCAGGTTCGAAGCAGCCGGCGAGAGACGAGTGCCTGGAGGGGCGGGGTGGAGGCGATGCTTGGTGGGGAAAGCGCCGGCAGTCTTGAGGTCGGTGACTGCGCACGCGCCGAGACGCTCCACCAAGCGCACTCTGGCGTCGAACGCCGCCTGGCTCCGCCCGACGCGACCAACGAGCACTACCGGGCGACGGGAAGTCCGCAGCGCGTCGGCGACTCGGTCCACTGCTTCGGAGCTCGGAGCGGGCGGCATCGGCACCGTGCACCTGTCGAAAGAGGGCATTCGAGCCCCCGCACCAAGCGCCGCCTCCTGCAGGGTCGCATCGAGGCAGACATAGGTCGGGGCCTGCGGGTACGCGTTGGTGAGAAGGTTGGCCCGGGCGATCGACTCGAGCGCCGCCTCCACCGAAGCGGGCTGGTCGTCCCACTTGCAGTAGTTCCGGATCAATGCGCCTTGGTCCGCAGCCGTGTGGATCCAGTCGATCCAGGGCCGGCGCTGCGCGGCGTCCAGCGGACCGGTTGCTCCGAGGACGAGCATCGGCGCTCGGTCGCAGTACGCGTTGAAGATGGCCATCGTTGCATGCATGAGGCCAACGTTGCTATGAAGAGCCGCAGCCATCGGCTGGCCAGTCACCTTCGCGTAGCCGTGGGCAATCGCGACGGCGTGCTCTTCGTGGAGGCACAGCACGATCGACGGCTTGCTATTTCCCAGATAGTTCACGATGCTGTCATGGAGGCCGCGATAGCTCGCCCCAGGCACGAGGCTCACGTAGGGAAGGCCCAACGTGGCCAGCAGGTGTGCGATCGCGTCACTTCCCCAGCGCATCGCCGGGCGTGTGGCGACCGGTACGACGAGCTCTTCTTTTCGCATGGACGCTCTCCTCTCGGGATGGCTGTTCCGGTGTCGCTCTCCTTGATCGTTCGTGAACTCCGCTTCGAAGTCGGTGGCGAAACGCAGCACATCGTCGCACTGGGTATCGAGGCGGAGGCGTAGGTTCGCGGCCTTCTTGTCGTAGCCAGGGCGCTTGCCGCCTTCGATGGCCGGGTTGGCGGCCCAACCCTTGTTCACGAGCGTGGCGCAACGGACGCGGATCGAGTGAAGGACCGAGGGGTCGAGACGGCCCTTGCCCTCGGCCCGGAGGAAGCGGAAATAGCACCCCCGAGGGATGCGTGCCGGCAGCCCCAACGGGGTTCGAACCCGTGTCTCCACCTTGAGAGTTTGGTCAGAGGTGTCTATGGGGTCCGCCGGTCCCGCGTACTCCCTGGTAGAAACTATACGGTGGTCCGCTGAGCCAGCTCGGATCCGCTGATTCTGGGGGAATGGATGGACAAACGGATGGACAACTCATCGATCTCTGTCGATGTCGACGTGTGGTCGGCGGTTGGAACACCTCGACGCGGTGGGCGGCGAGCCATCGCGAGACGTCGGTCGGATCGAAGCGTACGAAATAACTGAACGGGGTAACGCCTTAGCTCCTCCTACCCCTACATCTTGTGTTTCGCCTCCCAGAGATAGCCGTGCAGAACTTCGGCCTCGGTGACCGGTCCCGTGACGACGGCCCGCTCGAGGAGCCGGCAGAACACGAGTCCTCTGCTCCGAGAGGTGCGCCGATTGAAGCGGAAGTTGAGCTCCTCGAGGTAGGCCTGCAGGTGGACGGGGTCGACCGAGCCCCGATGGGTGCCAAGGATCCAGCGTTTGAGCAGGCTCGCCACCCGGTGCACGCCCGGCATCACGACATGCGCTGGATCGGGCGACGCCGAGAGCGACACTGCGTTGTGGATGTAGGGATGCTTCGCGAGTTCGTTGTAGCCACCCCAGGCGTCGGTGAGCACAACCGAACCCGGAGCCACCGAGTCGCAGACGAAGGGCACGAGACTGTCACCAGAGGCGTCAGGGATGTGGCGCAGTCGCACACGCCCGAATCCTCGTGGTCGCACGAGTTCGATGGCGACCACGACGATGCACTTCGCGGCGCCACGACCGCGTTTGCCGCCGTGGTCGACGCCGCCGACGAAGGTCTCGTCGACTTCGACCTCGCCAGAGAGGGGATCCCGGTCCATCCGCACCATCGCCACCCGGTAGCGGTGCAGCATCGACCCATTGATTGCGAATCATTGGCAATTCGATAGAGCTGGGCGGCCGCCCCTGCATGCTGCGAAGCCTGGCGGGGGACCAAACTTGTGTGGATAAGTGGGCGACTCGAAGGTGATCTGGCCGATTGCAGCCGCTGGCGCGATCTGATGCAGCACTCAAGCAGGTGTCCAGATCAGGAGGCGCAAAACAACAATCGGCGTCAAGGCGCCCGGTGGCACCGCGGCCGCGTACGCCGCACGCACAGGCACGAGTGCCGCGAGCTTCGCATGACAGCTGGGACCCGTCCTGAACACCGAGCACCTCGCCACGGCGACCGCCGACGTCGCCGCAGACGCCAACTTCGGCCGATGCCTTCCTCATGACTGCACCGGAGTCATGACTGCACCCGAGTTCCGCCCCGCGAGTGAGCCCCGATCCAATAGCCAAGCCGGTGGCAGGACCGGGCGATCACTCCTGGAGCACCCGGAATCAGTAGCGCGCCTCGACCAGCGAGACGTACAGCCCGTCAGGGTCCTCGAAGTACACGTAGCGCCACTCGCCGACGCCGACGTCCACGAGTTGCGGCTCGTCGTGGAACTGCACG
>JAKATH010000130.1 GCA_021828055.1 Actinomycetes bacterium | reverse complement strand
GTAGTACGAGCACAAGCTGGTGGAATGAGCGGACTTCCCAGCCCGAGCGACGGTTGAGCAGGCCATGAGCGGCAGGAAACCCGCCCGCAAGCCTGAATGGAGCGGAGGCACCAAAGATGGCGTCGTCAGCCCTTGGCAGGGCACCCGCGATCGGGTCCGCGGCAGGAGCCGTGGGACCGCTGGCAGACGTGAGCGCGCACGTCGCCAGCGCGTAGGAAGAGCCGCCACCCCGAGAAGAGGGCAGCGGACAAGCCGTCGCGCCCGGCCCCCGACGGCGCTGTTCACGTGGGGCGCGATCGCCCTCGTCGTCATCGTCGTGATGGTGGTCGTCGTCGTCGGTCGATCCGCAAAGACGACCTCTTCCATCAGCTTCAGTTACCTGCCAAGGCCTGTACCTGCTTCAATCCTTGGAGAGATCACTCACCTCTCCGCTGCTTCCTATGACGCAGTCGGCATCAGCGGCGGGGTCACCGCCCCCACCGTGCTCCACACCCTGCCTTTGCTTGAGTTCACAGGCAAGCCAGGGGTCTTCGTCCTGGACGGCGAGTTCTGTCCCTACTGCGCTGCGGAGCGCTGGGCAGTGATCACCTCGCTGTCGCGCTTCGGCAGCTTCGCCGGCTTGAAGACGATGCAGTCTTCGCCGATCGACGTCCACCCGAGGACCCAGACCTTCGAGTTCGCCACAACCACGTACACGAGCGAGTTCATCACCGCGAAGCTGCTCGAGATGTACGGGCAGGACAATCCGACACGTCGCCGTCCAGTGCTGAGAATGCCGAGCAAGGTCGAAGCTGAACTCATGAAGAAGTACGACACCGACTCGTCGCTCCCGTTCTTCGACGCTGGAAACGAGGTCATCTTCTCAGGATCGAGCTACACACCTGGGGTGCTCTCGGGACTCTCCAGAGCGACAATCGCAGCCGACCTGTCGCACCCGGCCAGCCCGGTCGCCAGGCTCATCTTGGGGGCGTCCAACTACCTCACGGCAGGCATCTGCGACGTCGACGGCGAGAAGCCGGACGCGGTCTGCTCGAGCTCCGGGGTGAAGGCAGCGGCGACGGCTCTCGGGCTGGGTGCATGACACAGGTGGGTCTCGCGCGTGTGAACGGTGTAGGAACGGTGTGGTCGAGCGCGGCGTGCTCGAGACCGAGTGTCGGAGCGCGCGTGCCGTGTCCGCGCCGCGCATCGATTGGGAGTCGACGACGCCTCCAGATAGTTCAGCGCGGCGCGCCGCGCGAACGCTCCTCTTCACACGCTTGCGCTCGTCAGCGCGAAGGGTGTCGTGTATGCGGTCGACCGTGACGTCGTCTGGCCACGAGACGAAGTACCCGTGCACGGTCTGCAAGTGCGGGAGGTCGTTGGGCGTGATCCTCCACGCACAGCCTGTTCGGGTCATGTAGAGGATCGCGTTCACGATCTCGCGCTTCGGACGCTCTGGCGAGCGGCCGCCGGGGCCCTTGGGCGCCGTCTTGGGCAGCAGCGGCTCGACGACCGCCCACTGGCAGTCGGTGAGGTCCGTCGGGTATCGCCGCGGCGACATGCACACCAGTGCAGCAGCCCCTACGCGTCATCGCGAGCACTGCGCGATGACGTCCGCGCTGGTCAGCGCGACCTGTGAGCACTCGATCGGACACGCAGTGGCATGTCTGCGATCTCGAGCGGTCCTGTCGCCGCCCCGTCATCAAGAACGTGCTCATGCAGATGTCAGAAGGGGGATCCGTCCTCGACGCCCACGCTGGTGCTGCGGACGGAGCTTGCGCTGGCAGGTTGAGCAACCCGGCGAAGGGCGCTACGCCCGGCGCCCGAGCCAGCGGACCGTCACCCCGAGCTCCTCGGCTACCCGAAACTCCGGGTCGCCAGTGAGGACCGGGCAGTCGAGGATGGACGCAGCACCGGCGGCGAAGGCGTCGGCATAGCTCAGCCCTCCCCGCGCCTTGATGGCCGCCGCCCGGCGCACGAGGGTGTCGTCGACGTCGATCCAGCGAACCGGCACCCCGCCAGGTCGGCTCTCCGCCCGGAGGTTCGCCCACACCTCGTCGGCGGCTCCGGCGCCGGAGGTGCGCTCGAGGATGTAGGCGACCTCTCCGAGGTTGACGAGCGTCATCCACGGCTCGCCGGTCCGCAGGATCTCCTCGACCTCGGCCCAACCGGGTTCCTCGCCGAGGAAGGCGAGGACCGCGTGGGCGTCGAGGACGACGCGATCAGCCATCCTCGTGCTTGCGGTCTCGAGCCCGCTCCTCCAGCAGCATTGCCGTCAGCTGGCCCCCCTTGAAGCGCCCACGCAGCTGCTCCACCGACAGGAGAGGCTTCGGGATGAGGTCGCCGTCGCGCTCCAGCCACACGACCTTCGTGCCAGGCGGGAACCCGTAGCGGTCGCGCAGGGGCTCGGGAATGGTGACCTGTCCTTTCGGATTCACCGTCGTGATCATCGGTATTACCTCCGCAGTCAGTGTAGTACTGGGGAGGCCTCCGTGGTGATCGACACCGTCCACGGGTGCGAAGCAGGGCCGGTGCGCCGCGGATCCACTTCCCCCTGGCGGTAGAGACCGTTCGATACAGTTCTCGGGGATGTTCGTCTCCGACCTTCGCCACTTCCTCGACATGCCGGACGATGCCCCCGGGCCCGCCCGCAAGATGGCCGAGCAGCTCGGGAACGTCGTGCGGGCAGCCACCGCCGCCGAGGCCGGTGCCGCCTGGGTGAGCGCCCTGCCGTGCCGCCGGCGGCCGGGACGGAGACCCTGCCCGGGTCGCATCGCCGTCTTCCGGCCTGACGTGTCGGCCCGGATCGAGTGGCGCTGTACCTCGTGCGGTGACGAGGGCGTGGTCAGCGGCTGGGAGGGCTCCTACTTCGACCTGCGGGCGCCGAGGGCCCGTCGACCCAGCGGTGCGGTCGCCGAGGTGGTCGTCTCCGACGAGGTGGCCGCGGCCCTACGAGACCTGCGCCTGCTCGACGCCGAGTGCGAACGGCTGGTGTTCCGGGCTCTAGCCGCGGACGACGGGGTTGTCCTCACCGCCGACGACGAAGAGCTCGACGAGCTGATCGGGTTCGTGGCCGCGGAAGCCAACCACGAGCCCAACCGCCGACGCCAGCAGCGTCTCGACCGAGCCTTTGACGTGCTCAGCGAAGCGCTCCAGGCGATGGGCTCCTGACTGCCACGCTGCCGATGACCCTGGACCAGCCGCGAGCCGACATCGATCGCGGTCTACGTGCCAGACGGTTCCTCGGGTACCGGGAGAGCGCCGAGTGGGCGAGCCAGGCGGGACCGACCGTAGCGGAGTTCCGCGATGCCGTGGACTCGGGATCGTCGAGCGAGCTGGTGATGCTCGTCGAGCGGGCCACTGCTCACGTGGTGAAGGCGATCCTCCACGCCGATGACTCCGACGGCTCATCGGCGACCTGGCATGCGAGCTGCTCGATCACCATCCCCGAGGCCGTCGAGGTCGCCGAGAGGGATTGCGACCAGTCACGACGATCTCCCAGGAGAGTCTCAAGAGTCCAGCAGGTACCTGAGCGCCCGGGTGATGGCGAAGAGCGCTTCGTCGCTCGCAGCACCAAGACGAGTGACGAGCCGGTTCTCTGACACCGACTTCACATCCTCGCACTTCGCATAGCTGACCTCGTCGAGCCCGCACTCCTTCGGATCGAGCTCGACGTGGGAGGGGAGCTCGCGCCGTCTCGTCGTGCAGGGCACGACGATCACCACGCCGGCCCGGCTGTCGTTGAGCGGGTCGGCGGACACCACGACCGCAGGTCGACGCCCCGCCTGCTCGCGACCGACGGGTTCGCCGAAGTCCACGAGCCAGATGTCGCCCCGACGGGCCGTCACGCCGAATGGTCGGACATCGAGCTGCTTTCCTCTGCCCGCTCAGCCTCGATCTCCTCCCACGCATTGGCATCGTGACGGAGCTCCGCGTAGCGAGCTGCGAAACGATCGAAGAAGACCCGGCGCTCGAGGGCATCCGCCGCCTCGTCGAGCAGCTCCGTCATCGGTCTGCCCGTCGCCTTGGCCAGCTCCGCGAACCGGCTCCGCGTCTCCTCGCTGACTCGGATCGTGGTGCTCATCTTGAGCAGTCTACTTCCAGGTAGACTGATTCGTCTACACGCCCAGTCGAGATTCGCCCACGACCACC
>JAKATH010000129.1 GCA_021828055.1 Actinomycetes bacterium | reverse complement strand
TCTGCAAGAAGATCTCCCACTTGGTCTCGGCGCTCAACACCCGCGGTCGACGACGCCCCGATCCGCTGCTCTCCTCGGCCACTGCATGCTCCTCTCGGTTGGACCGAGGAGCCTGTCAGTGTTGGTTCGTTTCGCGGTGGATCCTCCGCGCCAAAGTCAGACGCAGAACACCCTCCCAGTAGTGATCGCGGACTTGGACGGTGTCGAGTACCTGGTGTCCATGCTGGGTGACAGCGCAAACTGGGTTAAGAACGTTCGCGCCGCTGATGGCGTCGCCAACCTGCGTCGTGGCCGTGAGGAACCCGTGAGGCTCGACGAAGTCGCGATCGAGGACCGCCCCCCGATCATCCGGCGTTATGCCGAAGTCGCCCCAGGTGGCCGCCCGCATTTGAAGCTACCTCGCCACGCATCGATCGAGCAGTGCGAAGCGCTCGCACCTCGGACCCCGGTGTTTCGGATAACCTCGCTGTCTGAAAGCGGTCGAGGTGGTTGACACCAAACGTGAAGCTGTCCAAGAATTCGATTCGAGCCACTGGCCGGAGTTCCGCAGCAAGCAGGCAGAGGATCGCAGCAACTGTGCTGCTGAGTAGGTGAAATGGCCGCGAACGGTCGCGAGCGCGTGTTACTACGCGGCCTCTGGCCCTGGCGGGAGCTCAGGAACTGGGCTGAAGTCGAAGAAGCGCGGCGGCTTGGGAGCTTGAGAGCGCCGAGGATCTTGCACTGAGCGGGAGTGAGCTCGCTGCGCTGGGTGACCGTGCCTTCGGTGGCGGCGAAGGTGACTTGTCGGTGCCGAGAATGCCATCCATGGCCTGCGTGAAGGGTCCAGAAACTGCCCGCCACCTCCTTGACCAGCCAAGATGGAGTCGGCGAGGCTGCTCACCGTGGTGCTCTCCTTCCTCTACCGCCTGGTCCATCGCGCCTTTGGAGCGCTCAAGTTGGCGAGGAGGGACGCCATCGCCAAGGACGCCGAGATCCTCGTCCTGCGCCACCAGGTGGCGGTCCTTCGTCGCCAAGTCGACCGAGCCCGCTTCACCTGGTCGGACCGGGCACTGATCGCCCTGCTCGCAGGTCTTATCCCACGAGAGCGGTGGACGGGATTCTTCGTCACGCCGAAGACGATCCTCGACTGGCATCGCCGTCTCCTGGCTCGACGCTGGACCACCTATCCCCACCGACGACCCGGGCGACCATCACTTGAACGAGAGACCGTCGACCTCATCGTGCGCTTCGCCCGGGAACATCCCCGGTGGGGATACCTACGCATCGTCGGAGAACTACGGAAGCTCGGCATCACCGTGTCCAAGACGAGCGTCGCCACCGTGCTCGCTCGACACGGGCTTCCCCCAGCACCACGGCGTGAGGGACCGACCTGGTCGCAATTCCTGTCGGCTCAGGCCAAGAGGATCTTGGCGACCGACTTCTTCCACGTCGACTCGATGATGCTCCGGCGCTACTACGTCCTGTTCGTCATCGAGGTGGACAGCCGCGTCGTGCACCTGCTCGGAGTGACGACCAACCCGGTCATGGCCTGGGTCGTCCAGCGAGCACGGAACTTCACCTCGGATCTCGAAGATGCCGGTCGTCGGTTCCGCTTTCTCATCCGCGACCGGGACACGAAGTTCACGGCATCGTTCGACGAGGTGTTCAAGGCCATCGGCATTTCCGCCATCCGCACGCCGGTCCGGTCACCGAAAGCGAACGCGTTCGCCGAGCGCTGGGTCCGCACGGTCCGTGAAGACTGCCTCGACCACCTGCTCATCTACTCGATGTGTCACCTACAAGCGGTGCTCGCCGACTACGTCCGCCACTACAACGAGGCTCGCCCGCACCGCGGACGCCAGCTTGCACCCCTGCTGCCTCGCCATGACCAACTACGCACCGGAGAGATCTGCCGGCGCGACATCTTCGGCGGCATCATCCACGAATACGACCGAGCTGCCTGAGGTCAGCACCCCGGGCCCGAGCAGGGCGTTAAACGCGTTGGCCGTCCGCGACGATCCACACCTTGGACGATGGGCCGCCGGCCTCCATCACGTCCTACTCGACGTGACCTGCAAAGCGCTCGTGCCATGGGCTCGGCTGCTCCGACGGATCTCGGTCCCGGCAAAGCTCCCACGCACCTTCGGCATCGAGTTCTTGGACCCTATAGGCGACCTGGTACGTACCGGGGTCGGCAGCGATGAGAACAGTCTGGTCGGAGGGGGTGGCTTTGAGGGTTGCGGTCGAGCCGTCACCGGCGAGGGTGAGGAACATCTTGTTGCGCACGCGGAACGTGGGATGATCCCAGGCCTCGCGTTCTTCGACCGCTGGGAGCGAGAGGGCGAAGGAGGCGAGGTCGTCCGGTTCCATGCGGCGACCGGCGGTCATCGATCGGCGGCGCTCATGGCGTCGGGGGCCGTTCGGTGCCGTGGGCCAGGACGGCTCGGGCATGGAGGACAAGGGCTCGGGCCGCCGGGCTGGATCCTCCGTCGGCCCGCCAGGCCAGCTCGATGCGGGACCGCAGGGTGGGTCGGGTCACGGTGAGGGCGTGCAGCTCGGAGCTGTCGGCGGCGACGGACTCGGGGAGGATCGCGATGCCGAGGTCTTGGCGGGCGAGCTGTGCCACGAGGCCGAGAGCGCTCGCCTCCAGCGCTACACGGGGTGCGAACCCTGCCCTGGCGCAGGCATCGTCGAGGCAGGTGCGAAGTCCGGTGCCCCGCGGGAGGCTGATGAGGGGCCGATCGGCCAACTCGGCAAGGCGAACGCTCGACTTGCCGGCGAGCGGGTGGAAGTGACTGACAGCCGCGACGAGAGCCTCGTCGGCGATGACCTGAGAGGCGACGCCGGCCGGGGGTGGCCCGGCGAGGCCGACCCAGGCCAGGTCGAGCGTCCCGCTGACGATCCCGTCGAGGAGGTGGTCGGAGGTGGCCTCCGACAGCGAGATCTCGACTCCTGGATGGTCCCGGTGAAAACCGGCGAGCAGCCCGGCGAACTCGACCGAGGCGCAGGACGTGATCATGCCGACCGCGACGCTCCCGCGGACGAGTCCGGCGAGCTCGTCGAGCGCGAGCCGGCCATTCGCGACGGCACCGAGCGCGCTGCGGGCGTGGGGAAGCAGGACCGCGCCGGCCGCAGTGAGCCGGACGGTGCGCTCCGAGCGGTCGAAGAGGATCTCTCCGAGCTCACGCTCGAGGCGGCGGATCTGTGCGCTCACTCCGGGCTGGGCGACGTGGACCTTGGATGCTGCCTTGGTGAAGCTCGCCTCCTCGGCGACGGCGACGAAGTACTCGAGCTGCCTCAACTCCATAACCGATGATTCTAGTAGCTAGCACAAGCTGATCTTTGACTTCTGGCTCGAGGAGAGCAAGAGTGGCCTCACAGGAGCCCACGAACCCCGACAGGAGCACCAACGTGTCCGAGACCCAAAGAGCGCTGGAACCAGGGGATCTCACCCGGCTGTTCGTCGAGCGAGCCAACGCTGGTGACGCCGCCGGCATCGCCGAGCTCTACGAGGAGCAGGCGGTCATAGCCTACCCGCCGGGCGGCCAGAGCGTCGGGCGCGACGCCATCCGTCAACTGTGGGAGAAGGTCCTGTCCGCCAAGCCCCACTTCGAGCAAGAGGCACCGCTGCCGTCCCTGGTCAGCGGGGACATCGCTCTCTGCGCCACGGTAGCCAAGGACGGGGCCGGCGGCCGGGCCCAGGTCGTGCGCCGGCAGGGCGACGGCACCTGGCTGCGCCTGCTCGATCTACCCGAGCTCGTCTCCCCCGCCAAGTGAGCACGCTGTCCCGTACCCGTAGAGGCACGTCGGGGTATCGGGCGGGCCAGGCGCGTCTCCGGCGCCAGATGCTCCGGCATCAGGTGGTTCGCTCCGCACACCAGGGTGGCCGCGCCCCCATGTCGACGGCCAGCTGGCGCCGCTCCGAGCACGTCCGGACCTCGCGGTGACCGCGTTCGTGCTGGTGCCCGGCGCCTGGCACGGCGGATGGTGGTACGACCCGCTCGTGGATGCACTGGAAGCCGACGGCCACATCGCCATCGCTATCACCCTCGCCGGGTTGGAGGACAAGCCTCAACTCGACCGGCTGATCGAGTCATTGTCAAGAGTTGTGGACGAGAAATCTCACTCAGGCGGCGACGGACCCGTCTTCGGTGTCGGTGTCGGCTGCTCCGGCCGTCGTCGTGTTACTCCTCTCTTGTAGCTTGCCGTCGATGAAG
>JAKATH010000045.1:9368-21605 GCA_021828055.1 Actinomycetes bacterium | reverse complement strand
CGCTCCTCCTCGGGATCCTGCTCATCGTCACCATGCTCGTGGTGGTGGGCAACCTCCTCGCCGACCTCGCCTACGCGACCCTCGACCCCCGCATCCGCTATGACTGAGCTGTCGCCTGCGGAGCAGACCCCCGCGACGCTCGTCGCCCCGACGGGGGGATGGTCGGCGGCGGCCGCGTCGGCGGACGAGCCCGCCGCCGGTCTCCCGGGTGCCTCTGGCGGCCTGCCACGCTGGCAGAGGCGGCGCCAGGACCTGGCGGTCTTCGCGTCCAACCGCTTCGCCCTGATCGGCCTGGTGTTCCTCGTCGCCCTCGTGCTGTTCTGCTTCGTGGGACCGATCATCTACAGGACCAACCAGACGTCGGCGACACTCCTGAACTCGAACCTCGGACCCTCGGGGCAGTTCCCGCTCGGCACCGATCCCGACGGCTTCAACGAGCTCGGTCGGCTCATGCTCGGGGGCCAGAGCACGCTCGAGGTCGGTTTCGCCGTGGCGCTCCTCGCCACGGGCTTCGGGGCGCTGTGGGGCGCGCTCGCCGGCTACGTCGGGGGGTTCGTCGACTCGGTGCTCATGCGCGTGGTCGACACCGCGCTCTCCATTCCCTACCTCTTCCTGGCGGTCCTCCTGGCCACGCTGTTCCAGCCTTCGCTCTGGCTCATCATCGGGACGATCACCGCGGTGAGCTGGCCTGCTGCCGCGCGCATCGTGCGGGGCGAGACGCTGACGCTGCGCACGCGGGACTACGTGACCGCGGCGAGAGGCTTCGGGAGCTGGCAGCTGCGGCTCATCGGGCGTCACATCCTGCCGAACTCGGTCGGGTCGATCGTGGTGAACGCCACGCTCAGGGTCGCCACAGCGATCTTCATCTTCGCCCTGCTCGCCTATCTCGGTCTCGGCGTGCCGCTGCCCGCGACGAGCTGGGGACAGATGCTCCAGCAGGGCATCACACACCTCTACGACAACTACTGGTGGGAGCTGTGGCTCCCGGGCGCATGCATCGTCCTCACGGTCGTCGCGGTCAGCGCGATCGGCGACGGGCTGTACGACGTCGTGGTCAAGCGGCAGGCGGCGGGGCGCAGCTGACGGCGGCTCGCCGCGTGCACGGGTCTGAGGCGAGCCTGCCTGGCGACCTCCCGCTCGTCGAGCGCGACGCGGTCCGCCTGGTCGTGGAGGAGGCTGGCGGCGCGTTGCTGCTCTTCTGGGCCCGGGAGGTCACGCTCCCGGAGGTCGGCCGGTGGTGGGAGCTCCCGGGAGGGGGCATCGATCCCGGCGAGACCGTCGGCGACGCAGCGGCCCGCGAGCTCTTCGAGGAGACGGGCATCCGGATCGGGCCGTCACAGGTCGGGGCGCCGGCCTGGCGCCGCACCGCCTCGTACCGGTACCGGGGGACCCGCCGCCTCCAGCACGAAGTCGTCTCCGTGGTCCGCCTCGACGAGAAGACGCCAGCCGTCGACCCGAGCGGCCAGCTCGACCACGAGCGCGAGGACTACACGGCGTGGCGTTGGATCCCTGTCGCGGAGATCCAGGAGATGGGCGCCCGGGGGGTCCGCTTCTACCCTGGCCGCCTTCCCGAGCTCCTTCCCCGCGTGCTCGCCGGCGAGTCGATCGACGAGCCGTTCGAGCTCTGGTCGTGATCGCGGGAGGGCAGCCGGCCGCGGATGCGGGCCGCCCGGGATCAGATGGGCTCGGCGCGGCGGGCCACGAGAACGGGGATCTCGCGCGTCGTGTTCTCCTGGTACTCGGCGTAGGGCGGGAAGGCGGCCACGGCGCGCTCCCACCACTGCGCCTTCTCCGCGCCGGTCACCTCCCGCACCACGGCGTCGAAAGGCTCCGGGCCGTCTTGGATCACGAGCGCCGTGGGGTCTGCCTCGAGGTTCCCGTACCACTGGGGATTGTCGGGCGCGCCGCCCTTCGACGCGACGAGCGCGTACTCGCCGTCGTGCTCCACGCGCATGAGCGCACACTTGCGGATCTTCCCCGTCTTCGCACCCCGCGTCGTCACGATGATGACCGGGAGCCCGGTGTCGAGCAGCGTGTTCGCTCGCGTCCCTCCCGAACGCTCGTACTCGGCGACCTGGTCACGGACCCAATCCGAAGGCGACGGCTCGTACTCCCCGTCGAGGGGCATGGCGACCTCCTTGGGCTGCGCGGTGTGGTCGGTCGACGTGGTCGGTCGACGTGGTCGGTCGACGTGGTCGGTCGACGTGGTCGGTCGACGTGGTCGGTCGACGTGGTCGGTCGACGTGACCTTAGGGCACGGCACGGCACGGTGCGTGCCGTAGCCAGGCGCCAGGGGGCTGGCCGGGGCCGGGAAACCCCCGTTGGCAGCCCTCGGTCAGCCAGTCCAGCGCATCGCGAGCAGCGCCACGTCGTCGGTCACGACCTCGCCGGCGAGCGATCCGGCCACGGCGTCGAGGAGCTGCTCTGGGGTGCCCTGCGCCGCCATCACCAGGGCGCGCAGGCGCTCCATTCCTGTGTCGAGGAGCTCCCCGCGTCGCTCGACGAGCCCGTCGGTGTACGCGAGGAGCGATGCCCTGCTGGGGAGCTCCACAGTGAACGGCTCGTAACGAGCGGACTGTGTGACGCCGATGGGCGGCCCCGGAGGCGCCTCTACGAAGTGGGATTCTGCACCGGACACGACGAGCGGCGGCAGGTGGCCGGCGTTCACCACGGTCAGCCGGCTGGCGGGCACGTCGACGTCGCCGAGAAGCACGGTGGCGAAGTGGCTGTCGCGGCCCACGTCCAGGAGCAGGGTGAGCTTGTGGAGGATCGTCACGACGTCGTCCCCCTGGGCCGCGTAGGCACGGATCGCGAAGTGCAGCGAGGCCATGATGTTGGCGGCTTGGAGGCCGTGACCCGACACGTCGCCGATGGCGAAGACGAACGACTGCTCGGCGCGCCGGATGACGTCGTACCAGTCTCCGCCTACGTCGACCGAGGAGTCCCCGGGTATGTAGCGAGCTGACAGCTCGACTCCCGGCACCTCCGGGAGACGCTGGGGCAGAAGGGCGTTCTGGAGGGTCTGCGAGATGGTTCGCTGCTGTGCGTAGAGGCGGAGGTTCTCGCGCGCGAAGTGCTCGGCGGTGCGGCGCCGACGCATCAGCCATTCGGAGATGAGCACTGCGCCGACCACGAGGACGGCTCCGAGGGCGCCGACGATCCACGGCAGCGCGGGGAGCACACCGCCTCCGAGCGGTCGTTGCGCCGAAGCGACCAGGTCGAGAACGGTCGTCCCGAACGGGACGCGGACGCTGGCGGTGGGCGCCTCCGCCGGAGGGGGTGTCGTTGCTTCGAATAGGTGGCTCGCGTCCCGCCGGCGACCGAGGTAGAGGGCGAACTCGAGGTCGTGGAAGGTGGACCCAGCGGGGACGACCGCGAGGCGGTGAGGGGGGATGGCCCATTGCGCGAAGACCGCGTAGCGCGGCGCCGCGCCGATGCCCTCCACCGCGAAGCCCACCCGGGGAGGCGACTGGGACAAGAGGTCGATCACGGTCAGCTTGTCGGGTGCGGGGATCCTGGCGAACACCGGCTCCAGCGCGTGCGCGTCGGTGCTGAACGCAGAACGCCTCCCCAGCGCCAGCAGCGGCACCGGGCCACCCGAGGCGAGCCGCCACAGCGAGAGCGAGACGAAGCGGTGCCCGGGGCGCGGCCCGACCTCCGACGCGACGTAGCGCTCGACATCGGCCACGTCGCCATGGGTCGTGTCGGCGATCGCCGTCGCGGTGGTGAGCGGGGCGAGGAGCGTGGGAACCAGCTCGCCGAGCACCGCGCCGGCCGCGTCCGCCTGGATCCGCAGGAGGTGGGACTGGGTGTGCGAGTTGACGACGCCCGTCAGCCAGACGAGCGAGGCGACAACGACCGTGCCGACGACGCCGACAACCCCGCCGATCAAATGGACGGGCCGCCGTCGAGAGGTTCGCGCGCTCGGGCCGGCCTGACGGGCGCCATCTCCGAGGGTGGCCTTCACAGGGGAGGGCGTGGCGGGCGCGCCGGCAGCAGGCATTGCAGTGCGGTCCGTGATGTCGAGACACTACCGAGGGAGCGACAACGTGTGAACCACGGGCCGGCATTCATCTCGATCTGCGCACGGCGCACCGTCCGGTAGCGTCGACCCGTCATGGCTCGCACAGGCCTGGTGCCCCTCGAGATCGCGTACTACTCCATGGAGATCGCCCTCGACGACCGGGTTCCTACGTTCAGCGGCGGGCTCGGGGTGCTCGCGGGGGACCATGTACGCGCCGCTGCGGACCGCGGCCTGCCACTCGGCGCCGTGACGCTGCTGTACAACCAGGGGTTCTTCGATCAGTCGACCAGCGGCGGCGAGCAGCGTGACGCGCCGGTCCGATGGCGGCCGTCGGCACAGCTCGAAGAGCTGCCGGTGCGCGTCGCCGTCGTCATCGCCGGCCGCCGCGTCGAGATCCGCGTGTGGCGGGCGATCGTCGAGGGTGTCGACGGCCACGGGGTGCCCGTGCACCTCCTCGACACCGACGTGGAGGCGAACGCGCCGGACGACCGCCGGATCACCGATCGGCTCTACACGAGCGACCCGTTCGAGCGGCTCCGCCAGGAGGCTGTGCTGGGTCTCGGTGGGCCGCTCGTGCTCGACACCCTTGGCCACCAGGCCATCTCGGTCCACCACCTCAACGAGGGACACGGTTCTCTCGTGCCCGTGGCGCTGCTCGCCCGACGCGTGGCGGGGCTCGACCCCGCCGGCGCCCTCTCGGGAGGGCTCGCCCGAGCCGGGAGGGCCGACCTCGAGGCGGTGCGCCGGAGGTGCGTGTTCACGACCCACACGCCCGTAGCCGCAGGCCACGACCGCTTCCCGCCAGAGGTGGCGGGAGCGGTGCTCGGCACGCCCGTGCTCGACGCACTGCGCGCCTTCGGGTGCCTCGAGGAGGACGGGACGCTGAACATGACCGTCCTCGGGATGCGGTGCGCCGGGTTCGTGAACGGCGTCTCGCTCCGGCACCGCGACGTGACCCGACGGATGTTCCCGTCGGAGCACGTCGAAGCGGTGACCAACGGCGTGCACGGCGCGACCTGGGCAGCGGCTGCGACCGCATCGCTCTTCGATCGCCGTCTGCCGGGTTGGCGAAGGGATGGCGCGCAGCTCCGCTACGCAATGGACATCCCGCTCGACGAGCTGCGGGCCGCTCACGACCAGAACAAGAGGTCGTTGTGCGCCGACGTGCGCCGGCGCGCGGGGGTGAGCCTCCGCCCTGACGTGCTCACCGTCGGGATCGCGCGGCGCTTCGCTGCGTACAAGCGCAACGACCTCGTGCTCTCCGACCTCGATCGCCTCTCGGCCATCGCGAAGCGCGCTCCGCTCCAGATCGTCTTCGCCGGAAAAGCGCACCCGGGAGACGGGGAGGCGAAGGAGATGATCCGACGCGTCCTGTCGGCGATCGAGGCGCGCCCGAGCGGCGTGACCGTCGCATTCGTGGAGAACTACGGGATGGACCTCGGCCGTCTGCTCTGCGCGGGGAGCGACGTCTGGCTCAACACGCCCGTCCCGCCGAACGAGGCCTCGGGCACGAGCGGGATGAAGGCCGCGCTCAACGGGGTGCCGAGCTTGAGCACGCTCGACGGCTGGTGGATCGAAGGGTGGATCGACGGCGTCACCGGGTGGGCGATCGGGACATCGAGCGCCGCCGAAACGGACCGCGCCGCCGAAACGGACCGCGCCGCCGAAACGGACCGCGCCGCCGACGCGGACCGCGCCGCCGACGCGGACCGCCTCTACCGAGTGCTCGAGGAGGTCGTCGCCCCCGCGTACTACGAGCACCGCGACGTGCTGACCGCCATGGGGCGTCGCGCCATCGCACTGAACGCGTCCTTCTTCTCTGCGCACCGGATGGTCGACGAGTACGACCGGCGTGCGTATCGTCGGGCTCTCGGGGGTCTCGCCTCCTCGTCCGGCTCCCCGACGGGTCGCGCCTCCTCGTCCGGCCCTTGCGGCCGGCGGGGGCCGGCACCCGCGGCGCCTCGGGCGCCAGGTGAGACAATCCGCCGGTGACGACCGCCGAGCAGGAGAAGCGCGTCGCGGCGGAGGTTGCGGCCGACCTCGTCGAGGACGGCATGACCGTCGGCCTGGGGACCGGTTCGACGGTCGCCTTCTTCGTGCCGGTGCTCGCCGCCCGCGGCCTCGACCTGCGCTGCGTGGCGACCTCGCCCCGCACGGAGGCAGCGGCACGCGAGGTGGGGCTGCGGATCGAGCGGTTCAGCACCGTCGCGCACCTGGACATCGCGGTCGACGGCGCCGACCAGGTGGCGCCGGACGGCTGGCTCGTGAAGGGCGGAGGCGGCGCCCACACCCGAGAGAAGCTCGTTGCCGCGGCTGCCGCCCGCTTCGTCGTGATCGTGGACTCCACCAAGCTCGTGCCCGCGCTGCGCCCGCCGGTTCCCGTGGAGGTGCTGCCCTTCGGGCTCGCATCGACGCTGCGAAGGCTCGCGGCGCACGGCCCGGTGCGGCGGCGGGACGTCCCCAGGAGCCCCGACGGGGGAGTGATCTGCGACTACCTGGGGCCGGTCGGCGACCCGCGCGCGCTCGCGCGGAAGGTGCGGGGGGTGCTGGGGGTGGTCGAGCACGGGCTCTTCCCCCCCGAGCTGGTCAGCGAGATCGTGGTAGGCCGGGGTGCCTCGGCGGAGCGCCTGGACCTTCGGGACCTCCGGGGCGCCAGGAGAGGCGAGAAGAGGCAGAACGCGCTCATCGGCCCGCCGGCGCCGCCGCCGCCCGGTCGGCCATGACGAGGGAGGCCCCGGCCTCGACGCGGCCAGCCGGGATCGAGGTGTCGGCCGCGAGGAGCTGCTCGAGCGGTGCGCGCTTGTCCTCGCCAGCAACCAGCCACAGGAGCTGCTGTGCCCGCTCGATGCCCGGGTAGGTGAGCGTCATCCGGCGCCTGCCCTGGTAGCTGGAGGAGGTCACCGCCACCGGGCGGTCCCGGACGTCCAGCACTGGATCGCCCGGCACGAGGGAGGCCGTGTGGCCGTCGGGGCCGATCCCCAGGTGCACGAGATGGAACCGGTGGGGCAGGGCGGCGCCGTAGCGGGCGGCCGCCGCGTCGAGATCCGCGTCCTCGACGGGCATCGGGTGCACGCGCACGAGGTCGACCCGGTCGCCCAGGGCCTCCCGCAGATGCGCGAGATTCCGGTCAGGGTCGCCGTCGGGCGCGACGCGTTCGTCCACCTGCCAGATGACGCAGCGCTCCCAGGGCACGACCAGCGTGGTGAGCACGCGGAACATCTGCCACGGCGAGCTCCCCCCGCTCACGGCGAAGTGGAAGGTGTCGCCGCCCGCGACCGCCGCGCGCGCGTGACCCGCGACGTAGCGGGCGGCCACGTCCGAGAGCGATTCGGGGTCGTCGAGGATGGTGAGGTCGTGGTGCACCGGGTGTCTATGACCCAGCGGGCTTCTCGACGTGGCCGCCGAACTCGCTGCGCATCGCCGAGAGGAGCTTCGCGGTGAGCTCCCCGAGGCCGCGCGACTCGAAGCGCTCGAACAGCGACGCGGTGATCACCGGCGCGGGCACCCCTTCGTCGACCGCGGCGAGCACCGTCCACCGGCCCTCGCCCGAGTCCGACACACGGCCCGCGAACTGCCGGAGCTGCGCTGTGCGCGCGAGCGCGTCGGCCACCAGGTCGACGAGCCAGGACCCGACGACCGAGCCGCGCCGCCAGAGCTCCGCCACCTCGGCGATGTCGATGGAGTACCGGTAGGCATCGGGGTCGCGGAGAGGCGTCGTCTCGGCGTCGCTCTCCTGCGGCTTCGTGCCCACGTCGGCGTGCCCGATGATGCTCAGCCCCTCGGCGATCGCGGCCATCATCCCGTACTCGATGCCGTTGTGCACCATCTTCACGAAGTGCCCGGCGCCGCTCGGGCCGCAGTGCAGGTAGCCGTCGGGCGCGGTCCCCGCGCGGGTCCTCCCGGGGGTCTGCGACGCGCTGTCGCGACCGGGTGCGATGGTCTTGAAGATGGGGTCGAGCCTCTGCACGGGCTCGGCCTCTCCGCCGATCATGAGGCAGTAGCCGCGCTCGAGCCCCCACACGCCGCCGCTCGTGCCGCAGTCGACGAAGTGGAGGCCGCGCGCCGCGAGCGCCTTCGCTCGTGCGATGTCGTCTCGGTAGTACGAATTTCCCCCGTCGATGACAGTGTCGCCCACCTCCAGGGAGGCGACGAGCTCGTCGAGCGTCTGGCCCACGATCGCCGCCGGGAGCATCAGCCACACGGCGCGCGGGGTGTCGAGCTTGGAGGCGAGGTCCGCGAGCGACGTGGCGCCCGTCGCACCGTCGGGCTCGAGCGCGCGCACTGAGCCGGGGTCGACGTCGTAGACGACGGTGCGGTGGCCGTCGCGCAACAGCCGGCGAACCAGGTTCGCGCCCATCCTGCCGAGGCCGACCATGCCGAGCTGCATCGGGGTGTCCGTGGCCATGCCCCACCCTAGGCCCGCGCCGCCCGCCGGGTTCGGCGCGGCGCAGGGCCACCCGACCCCGCGCCGCCCGCCGGGTTCGGCGCGGCGCAGGGCCGCCCAGCGTCAGCCTTGCCGCTTGAACGCGCGGTAGCGACGGATCAGCGCATTGGTCGACGAGTCGTGGGCGAGGGCCGGCTCCGAGCTGCTCTCGAGCTCGGGGACGATCGCCTTCGCCAGCTGCTTGCCGAGCTCCACCCCCCATTGGTCGAAGGAGTCGACGTCCCACAGCGCCCCCTGGACGAAGACGTCGTGCTCGTAGAGGGCGACGAGGACGCCCAGGGAGCGAGGCGTGAGCGACTCCGCGAGCAGCACGTTGGTCGGGCGGTTTCCCGGCATCACCCTGTGCGGGACGACTCTCGCCTCGGCGCCTTCGGCGAGGACCTCCGCCTCGGTCCGGCCGAAGGCCAGCGCCTGCGCCTGCGCGAACACGTTGGACATGAGGAGATCGTGGTGCTCGCGTAGCGGGTTCAAGCTCTTGCCGAACCCGATGAGGTCGACGGGCACCAGCCGGGTCCCCTGATGCAGGAGCTGGTAGAAGCTGTGCTGCCCGTTGGTCCCCGGCTCGCCCCAGTACACGGGACCGGTGTCGTAGTCGACCGGCGCGCCGCCGAGCGTCACCCGCTTTCCGTTCGACTCCATCGTGAGCTGCTGGAGGTAGGCGGGAAAGCGCTTCAGGTACTGGCTGTAGGGCATCACCCCCACAGATTGCGCGCCGAAGAACTCGTTGTACCAGAAAGACAACAGGCCCATGACGACCGGCATGTTGCGCTCCAGCGGCGCCGAACGGAAGTGCTCGTCCATCTCGTGGAAGCCGGCGAGCATCTCCCCGAAGTGCTCTGGGCCGATCGCGAGCATGGTGGACAGGCCGATTGCCGAGTCCATCGAGTACCGGCCCCCGACCCAGTCCCAGAAGCCGAACATGTTCTGCGTGTCGATGCCGAACTCAGCCACCCGGTCGGCGTTCGTCGAGACAGCCGCGAAGTGGTCGACGACCGCGCCTTCGCCCAGCGAGCCCACGATCCACTCGCGCGCGGAGGTGGCGTTCTCGATCGTCTCGAGCGTCGCGAAGGTCTTCGACGACACGACGAAGAGCGTCTCTTCTGGAAGGAGGTCGCGCGTCGCCTCGACGAGGTCGGTCGAGTCGATGTTCGAGACGAAGCGGAAAGACATGTCCCGCTGCGAGTACCAACGCAGCGCTTCGTACGCCATGACCGGGCCCAGGTCCGATCCACCGATCCCGATGTTGACGACGTTGCGGATCCGACGTCCCGTGTGGCCGGTCCACTCCCCGGAGCGCACCCGGTTGCAGAAGGCCGCCATCCTGTCCAGGACTCCGTGCACCTCGGCCACGACGTCGGTTCCGTCGACGACCAGCGACGTGCCCTTCGGCATGCGCAGGGCCACGTGCAGGGCGGCGCGGTCCTCCGAGACGTTCACGTGCGCGCCCGCGCACATCTCGTCGCGGCGAGCCTCCAGCCCCGACTCGCGGGCGAGCTGCACGAGCAGGCCGAGGGTCTCGTCGGTGACCCGGTTCTTCGAGTAGTCGAGGTAGAGCCCGGCGGCCTCGAGGCTCAGGCGATCTGCGCGGCCGGGATCGTCGGCGAACAGCTCGCGCAGGTGGGTGCCCGCGATCTCTGCGTGGTGGTGCTCGAGGGCACGGAAGGCGGGCCGCTCGCGCAGCGCCGGGGGTGCGGGAGTGGTCTCGGCCATCGAGCGCCGACCCTACTGTGGGGCGAGGAGCCGGGTCACGTGGCGCTGGTGGCGAGCCCGGTGGCCGACGGCGTCACGAAGAGTCCCGCCCCTCTCGCCCGCCGTCTTCCTCAGGCTGCATGGAAGGTCTCGAGTCGCACCCAGCAGGCTCGAGGGCTACCCGCGCCCCGGCCCCGGCCCGCGCCCCGGCCCCGGCCCGCGCTCCGGCCCCGGCCCGCGCTCCGGCCTCGGCCCGCGCTCCGGCCTCGGCCCCCGCCCCCGCCCCGGCCTCGTCCCGGCCTCGTCCCCGGGCTCGTCCCCGGCCACGCTCTCGCGCAGCCGCTCGAGGCTCTCCGCGAGGAGCCTCGAGACGTGCATCTGACTGATCCCCACCCGCGCGGCGATCTCGGACTGGGTGAGCCCGTCGGCGAACCGGAGCTGGAGGATCAGCTGCTCGCGAGGAGCGAGGGTCGCCATCGCCGGCGCGAGCAGCTCACGGTCTTCGACCCTGCCCAACGAGGTGTCGTCCTCTCCGATGCGGGAAGCGAGCGCCTCCTCGTTGCGGTCGGTCGCGTCGATCGACGCCGTCCGGTAGCCCTGTCCTGCCTCGAGCGCCTCGAGCACCGCTTCCTCGGTCGTCCCCGTCGCCGACGCGAGCTCGTTCACCATCGGCGAGCGCCCGAGCTCCTGCGACAGCGTCTCGGTGACCTTGCCGATCTCGAGGTAGAGCTCCTGCACGCGCCTCGGCGCGCGTACCGCCCAACCTTTGTCGCGGAAGTGGCGCTTCAGCTCGCCGATCACCGTGCGCGTCGCGAACGTCGTGAACTCGACGCCCCGCTCGGGTTCGAAGCGATCGACCGACTTCACGATCGCGAGCGAAGCCACCTGGACCAGGTCCTCGTAGGGCTCGCCGCGGTTCGCGTAGCGCCTGGCGAGGTGGTGGGCGAGCCCGAGGTGCGCGGTCACGAGCCGGTCCCGCAACGCGGGCTCCCGTTTGGCGGCCAGCTCGAAGAACAGCGCCCTCGTGTCGTCGCCTGGCGAGCGAGCCTCGTCCGTGGTCACGCTCTCGTCACGACGCGCCGACGTCACGCCGGAGCGGCGGGGCGCCGGCGCGTCGCTTGAAGAGCCAGGCGCTCGGACGGCGGTCGCGAAGCTCGTGCCCGTGGTCGTCGACCAGCGCGTCGAGGATCCGCAGCGACAGGTCGTCAGCCGTGCCCCGCCGTGAGCCAGATGGGGCTCGGTCGGCTTCGTACCGGCACGTGACGGTGATGGCGTCGCCGTCGCACTCGTAGTTCAGGTGGAGACGCCCGTCGTCGTCGCCAGAGCCCACAAGAGAGAGGCACAGCTCCTCGACCGCGAGGCGCAAATCCTCGATGTCCTCGACGCCGAAGCCGACGCGGCTCGCGAGGGTCGCCGCAGCCAGGCGTGCCAGCACCACGAGGTCTGCCCGGACAGGGATCGACAGGTCGACCGACGTGGTGCCCGCCGCGCTCTTCATCATTCTCACTTCACGCTCCTCACCGCTTCCCTGACGCTGTCGAAGATGGGGAAGACGCCGGTCAGGCCCGTGATCTCGAACACCTTCAGGATGCGCGGCTCGCCGATCACGAGGGGGAGGTCGCCTCCGGATTCGCGGCAGCGCTTGAGCGCGCCCACCAGCACGCCGAGCGCGGTGGAGTCGAGGAACGTCACACCCAGAAGGTCCACCACCGCGGTGGGCTTGCCGGACGAGGAGAGCGACAGGAGCCGGTCGCGCAACGGCGGCGCCGTTGCCACGTCGATCTCTCCGGACGCCGCCACCACCGGGATCCCGTCGATCTCCGTGGTCTCGATCGTGAAGCTCTGGTCCATGCGGTCACGGTTCCTTTCGCTCGGCCGCCTGCCCATCGGCCGCCTGCCCATCGGCCGCCTGCCCGCTCGGCCAATTCGAGCCGGCCACGTCGGGGCGCCCCATCTCGGAGCCGCCTGCGGCAGTGGCGGGATCGCGGAGATTGTGCAACCTCGATTGCCCTCCTTCGAGGCATACCCCGACCAGCCGAGCCCTACACGCTGCTCAGCGGAGGTTACGCCGGGATGGGGC
>JAKATH010000045.1:0-9268 GCA_021828055.1 Actinomycetes bacterium | reverse complement strand
TCTCGGAGCCGCCTGCGGCAGTGGCGGGATCGCGGAGATTGTGCAACCTCGATTGCCCTCCTTCGAGGCATACCCCGACCAGCCGAGCCCTACACGCTGCTCAGCGGAGGTTACGCCGGGATGGGGCCCGGCGGACCTCGGACCGGGCCGCCACGTTCAGCATCGCCGCCACGTCGCCGCGCCGTTCAGCGGCTGCTCGCCCCCGCCGGCTGCGCGCCGGGGCCGGCATCCCGTCAGAGGCCGCCGTCGAGGAGCACGGAGACCGCCGGAGGCTCGCCTTCCAGGAGTACGAGCCCCTCGGGGTCGATCACGCCGGCGTCGAGGAGGTCGCGCCGGGCTGCCCGGAGATGGTCGAGCCGCTCCGCACGGTCGACGACCGTCACGCTGGCCACCCGGGCCCGCATCGAGCGCTTGTGCACGGTCTTCTCCTTACGGACCGCGGCGAGCACCTCGGAGGCCGTGTCGAGCACCGGTGCCTCGCCCCACTGCACGCCCGCGGCGCGCCCAGCGTCGCCGCCGACGACCAGCGCGGCGAGCTCGGTGCCGGCGTTCGGCCAGCTGGCGCGGTGGATCGAGCCGTCCTGCCACCAGCTCCAGACCTCCTCGGCGACGTAGGGCAGGAACGGCGCGAACAGGCGCAGCTGGACGGAGAGGGCGAGGGAGAGCGTCGCCCGCGCCGATGCTGCGCCGGGATCGCCGGGCTCGCCGTCGGAGCGGAGCTTCACGAGCTCGATGTAGTCGTCGCAGAAGGACCAGAAGAAGGCCTCCGTCACCTCGAGCGCCTTCGTGTGCTCGTAGCCGTCGAGCGCGGAGGTCGCCTCTTCGACGACGCCGCCGAGCCGTCGCAGGAGGTCCCGGTCGATCGGCTCGATCGGCTCGATCGGCTCGATCGGCTCGATCTGCCAGGCGGCCTTCCCCTCGGCCCGCGCGTCTTGCGCGCCCGCTCGGCCCAGGACGAACCTCGACGCGTTCAGGATCTTGATGGCGAGCCGGCGCCCGACCCTCATCTGGCCCTCGTCGAGGGCGGTGTCCGTGCCGAGCCTGCCGCTGGCCGCCCAGTAGCGAACCGCGTCCGCGCCGTGGCGTTCGAGGTACGGCAGCGGCGTGGTCGCGTTGCCCTTGGACTTCGACATCTTCTTCCGGTCGGGGTCGACCACGAAGCCCGAGATCGCCGCGTCGGACCACGGCAGCCTGCCGACCTCGAGCTCCGAGCGGACGACGGTGGAGAAGAGCCACGTCCGGATGATGTCGTGGGCCTGCGGTCGCAGGTCCATGGGGAAGACCCGTTCGAACAGGTCGGGGTCCTCCTCCCAGCCGGCGACGATGAACGGAGTGAGCGAGGACGTCGCCCACGTGTCCATGACGTCGGGGTCGCCGACGAAGCCGCCGGCCTGCCCGCGCTGGTGGGGCTCGTAGCCGTCGGGCGCCTCCGCCGAGGGGTCGACGGGAAGCCGGCCCTCCGCGGGGACGAGACGCTGGTCGTAGAGGACGGCGCCGTCGCCGTTGACCGCATACCAGACCGGGAACGGCACGCCGAAGAAGCGTTGGCGGCTGATGTTCCAGTCGCTGTTCAGCCCCTCGACCCAGGCGCGGTAGCGGTGGGCCATGAACGCCGGGTGCCACCGGAGCTCGCCGCCACGCTCGGCCAGCCGCTCTCGGAGCGCCAACGTCCGGACGAACCACTGACGCGACGAGACGATCTCGAGCGGGTGCTCGCCGTTCTCGTAGAACTTGACCGGGTGCACGATCGGGCGGGGATCGCCGACGAGGTCACCCGAGCGGGCGAGCAGCTCGACGATGCGCTCCTGCGCCTGGCGGGCCGTCCGGCCCGCAAGCTCACCGTAAGCGCCGAGCGCAGCGTCGAGGTCGTCCGACTCCCACCCCGGTGCTCCCCACGCGACGGGCTCGAAACGGCCGTCGCGCCCGACGACCGTGCGCGTCGGGAGACCGAGCTCGCGCCACCACACCACGTCGGTCGTGTCGCCGAAGGTGCAGATCATCGCGATCCCCGTTCCCTTCTCGGGGTCGGCGAGCGGGTGGGCCGCGATCGGCACGCGCACCCCGAAGAGCGGGGTGCACGCGCTGCGCCCGAAGAGCGGCCGGTACCTGGCGTCGTCGGGATGCGCGACGAGCGCGACGCAGGCGGGGAGGAGCTCGGGGCGGGTGGTCTCGACCTCGACGTAGGCGGGGTCGGGAGGCGACTGGTCCGCTGAGCACAGCGCGAAGCGGATCCGGTGGTAGGCGCCCGGTCGCTCTCGGTCCTCGAGCTCTGCCTGGGAGACGGCCGTGCGGAAGTCGACGTCCCACAGGGTGGGGGCGTCGTGCTGGTACACCTCGTCCCTCGCGAGCATCCTGAGGAAGGCCCGTTGCGACATCCTGCGCGCGAGATCCCCGATCGTGGTGTACGTCCGGGTCCAGTCCACCGAGAGCCCGAGCGCCCGCCAGAGGTGCTCGAAGGCTCGCTCGTCCTCCGCCGTGAGCCGGTGGCAGAGCTCCACGAAATTCGGGCGGGAGACCGGGACGAGCTCGCCGCCCGGCCGCGGAGGTGGCTCGAACCCGGGGTCGTAGGGGAGGTCCGGGTCGCAGCGGACCCCGAAGTAGTTCTGCACGCGTCGCTCGGTGGGGAGCCCGTTGTCGTCCCACCCCATCGGGTAGAGCACGACCTTGCCGCGCATGCGCTGGAAGCGCGCGGCCACGTCGGTCTGGGTGTAGGACATCGCGTGCCCGATGTGCAGCGAGCCCGACACCGTGGGAGGCGGGGTGTCGATGGCGAAGACCCGGTCGGCGGGGGCGGCGGGGTCGAAGCGGTAGGTCCCCGCGACCTCCCATGCCTCTCCCCACTTGGCCTCGAGCCCGTCGACGCTCGGCTTGTCGGGGACGCGCGCCGGGCGCGTCGCGGCTGCCGCCGGCCGGGTCGCTCCGCCTTCTCTCGATGCCGACATGACTGCGTTACCGTACCTTCATGTTGCGCCTCCACGACACGGCCACCGGCACGGTCCGCCCGCTCGAGCTGCGGGACCCGGGCCGCGTGTCGATGTACGTCTGCGGCCCCACCGTCTACGAGGTGCCCCATCTCGGTCACGGGCGCTTCACCCTGGTCTTCGACGTCCTCCGGCGCTACCTCACGTTCACCGGGCTCGAGGTCGTGCACGTCTCGAACGTGACCGACATCGACGACCACATCATCGAGCGCGCCGCGCGCGAGGGTCGCACGGAGCCGGAGGTCGCCGCGGAGTACGAGGCGACGTGGTGGTCGGCGATGGACGCCCTCGAGGTCCTGCGGCCGACGGCCGTCCCGCACGCGACGAGCTACATCCCCGGCATGGTCGAGCTGGTCGGGCAGCTCGTCGCGCGGGGCGTCGCCTACGAGGCCGACGACGGCGTCTACCTGCAGGTCGACACGGTCGGCGGCTACGGGCTGCTGGCGCACCAGCCGCTCGAGTCGTTGCGCGTGGGGGCCAGGGTCGAGGCGTCCGAGCAGAAGCGCTCACCCCTCGACTTCGTCTTGTGGAAGAAGGCCAAGCCTGGCGAGCCCACGTGGCCCTCCCCGTGGGGAGAGGGGCGTCCCGGGTGGCACACCGAGTGCGTCGTGATGTCCCTCGACCTTCTCGGCGACGGCTTCGACCTCCACGGGGGCGGCCAAGACCTGATCTTCCCCCACCACGAGAACGAGCGTGCCCAGGCGGTCGCGGCGGGCAGGACGTTCGCACGCCACTGGCTCCACAACGGCTGGGTCATGGCGGGTGGCGAGAAGATGTCGAAGTCCCTCCAGAACTTCACGACCGTCGCCGACCTCCTCGCACAGGGCGACCCACGCGCGTACAGGCTGCTCGTGCTGCGATCGCACTACCGCCGGCCCATCGAGGTGACCCCGGAGACCATCGCCACAGCTGGACGGGGGCTCGCGCGACTCGACGCGCTTGCCCGGCGGCTGGAGCTCGCAGACCCGATGTCCGGCGTCGTGGTGCGTGACGAGGCGGTCGCCGCCGCGCGGGACGGAGCCGACGATGACGCGGTCGCCCGATTCTGCGATCACATGGACGACGACCTCGACACCCCGGCGGCGATGGCAGACGTCTTCGACCTGGTGAACCGTGCGCACGCGGCTGCCGACGACGGCGACGCCGAGACCGCTCGGCGTCTCGGCGGCTGCGTCGCGCTGCTGTGCGGCGCAATGGGGCTCCGGCTCCGCGGCGACGTCGGCGAGCTCGACGAGCGCACGCAGCAGCTCGTCGACCAACGGGACGCGGCACGACGCGTGGGGGACTTCGCACGTGCGGACGCGCTGCGCGACGAGCTCCTCGGAGCAGGATGGACGGTGGAAGACGGCCCCGACGGGACGGTCGTGCGTCGGTGAGGCGGCGGACGACCGCGCGCCGCCACGTCCGATCGTCGGACGACCACGCGGCGACACGAGCCGGAGGGGCGCCGGACGCGCCAGTAGCCCGGACGCGCCAGTAGCCCGGACGCGCCAGTAGCCCGGACGCGCAACTTGGACTAGCGTCCTTGAGGCAACGGGTTGTCGATGCGTCGGCGTCGGGGCCACCGCGGGCCGGCTCGGCCACAGGCCCCGCCCGTGGAGGCAATGAGCAAGCAGGATGAAGCAAGCAGGATGAAAGGGGATCGCCACCGTGGCATCGGGGACGGTCAAGTGGTTCAACGCGGAGAAGGGCTACGGGTTCATCTCACAGCCTGATGGGGGCGCCGATGTGTTCGTCCACCACACCGCGATCGTCATGAACGGCTACCGGGTGCTCGAAGAGGGGCAGCAGGTGGAGTTCAGCGTGGAGGAGGGCCCGAAGGGTCTCATGGCGAAGGACGTCCGCCCCGCCGGTTGATCCACGGTCCCGCCCGTCCCGGGCGCAACGGGGCATTCGATCCTCCCACTGCAGCGCCCTCCGCGGACGCGCGCCGGATGTTGGTTACCTTCGAGTAACCTGAATCGTGACACTCCGCTGCGACCGGGCGGCGCGGCGGAGGGTGCCGAAGGGGTGAGCGCAGATGGCCGAGTTCTCTCTCGAGCTCAACGAGGATCAGCTCCAGGTCCAAAAGTGGGTCCACGACTTCGCCGAGAACGTCATGCGTCCGGCCGCCCACGAGTGGGACGAGCGCGAGGAGACCCCCTGGCCGATCATCGAGGAGGCGGCCAGGATCGGCCTGTACTCCTTCGACTTCGTCGCCAGCGCCTTCGGCGACCCGACGGGCCTCACGATGGTCCTCGTGAACGAAGAGATGAGCTGGGGCGACGCGGGGATCGCGCTCGCCATCTTCGGCTCGTCGCTCGCCGTCGCCGGCATCGTCGCCAACGGCACGCCCGAGCAGCAGGCCGAGTGGATCCCGAAGTGCTTCGGGACCGCCGACGACGTCAAGCTCGCGGCGTTCGGGGTCTCGGAGCCCGATGCCGGCTCCGACGTCTCCTCCCTCAAGACCCGCGCCGTCTACGACGAGGCGAAGGACGAATGGGTGCTGAACGGCACCAAGACCTGGATCACGAACGGCGGCATTGCGAACACGCACGTGATCGTCGCGTCGGTCGCGCCGGAGCTCGGCGCCCGTGGGCACGCGAGCTTCGTGGTCCCCGAGGGCACGCCCGGGATCAGCCAGGGCCAGAAGTTCCAGAAGATGGGCATCCGCGCGTCGCACACCGCAGAGGTGGTCCTCGCCGACTGCCGCGTCCCCGGCCGCTGCCTGCTCGGCGGCAAGGAGAAGCTGGACGAGCGGCTCGCCCGTGCCCGAGAGGGACGGCCGACCTCCACGCAGGCCGCGATGGCGACCTTCGAGGCGTCACGTCCATCGGTGGGCGCGCAGGCCGTCGGCATCGCCCGCGCCGCGTACGAGTACGCGCTGGGATACGCGAAGGAGCGCAGGCAGTTCAACCGGGCGATCATCGAGAACCAGGCGATCGCCTTCAAGCTCGCCGACATGAAGGCCCGCACCGACGCGGCGCGGCTCTTGTGCTGGCGGGCGGCATGGATGGCCGCGCGCCACCAGAAGTTCGTGGCGGGTGAGGGTTCCCAGTCGAAGCTCTTCGCCGGGGAGACCGCCGTGTGGGTGACCGAGCAGGCGATCCAGATCCTCGGCGGCTACGGCTACGTCCGCGAGTACCCGGTCGAGCGGTGGTACCGCGATGCGAAGATCTACACGATCTTCGAGGGCACCTCGGAGATCCAGCGGCTCGTGATTGCGCGTGCGATCTCGGGCGTCCACATCGACTGAACCACCTCGGTTCGGGCTTCTGCCGTTGGGGGGCCATCGCCGGTGGGCGCGCCCTCGCTCTGTGGGGCACGCAACCGGTCGGTAGCCTCGGCGCGCATGTCCTCTGAAGCCAGGCCCGCGAGCGCGGGCGGGGCCGGCACGCTCGACCCCAGACGCTGGTGGATCCTTGCGCTGTGCGGGCTCGGTCAGCTCATGGTCGTCCTGGACCTCACCGTCGTCAACATCGCGCTGCCCGAGGCGCAGATCGCCCTCCATTTCACCAACGACGACAGGCAGTGGATCATCACCAGCTACGCGCTCGCGTTCGGGGGCTTGCTGCTGCTCGGCGGCCGCCTGTCCGACCGCATCGGGCGCAAGCGGACGTTCATGATCGGGATGACGGGGTTCGCGCTGGCCTCCGCGCTCGGCGGCGCGGCGCAGAGCTTCGGCATGCTCGCCGGGGCCAGGGCCGTGCAGGGCGCCTTCGCCGCGCTGCTTTCCCCAGCCACGTTGTCGTTGCTCACCACGACGTTCCCCCGGCCTCCGGAGCGCGGAAAGGCGTTCGGCATCTTCTCAGCCGTCGCCGGCTCGGGAAGCGCAGTGGGTCTCCTGCTCGGCGGCACGCTGACCACCTACATGAGCTGGCGCTGGTGCCTCTACGTCAACGACGTCCTCGCCGTCGCGGGGCTGATCGGCGCGGCGCTGCTCCTCGCAAGAGCCGAGAGCGATCCCCGGGTCCGCATCGACGACCCCGGGATCGTCCTCGCCGTCGCAGGATTGGTGAGCCTGGTGTTCGGCTTCTCCGAGGCTGCCCTCGACGGCTGGGGCACCGTCGCCTGCGTGGCGCCATTGGTCGCGGCGGCGGTCCTGCTCGCCGTGTTCGTCCTGGTCGAGCGCCGGGCGGCTCATCCGATCCTGCCGTTCGGCGTCCTGCTCGACCGCAACCGCGGCGCGTCCTACCTGATGATCCTGCTGCTGGCCATCGGGATGTTCGGCGTGTTCCTGTTCCTCGTGTACTACCTGGAGGTGATCGCGCGGTACAGCGCCGTGCGCGCCGGTGTCGCGTTCATCCCTCTCACCGTGTGCGTCGTGGTGGGCTCCGTGCTCACGAACACCCGCCTGCTGCCACGGTTCGGCCCCAAGCCGTTGGCGGCCATTGCCTCGCTCGTGGGGGTCGCGGGCATGCTCTACTTCGCCCAGCTCACGCTCGCGACCTCGTACTGGAGCGGGATCCTGCCGGCCGAGCTCATCTTCGGGGTGCCGCTGGGCGCGATGTTCGGCATCTGCTTCAACTTGGCCACCGCAGGGACGGGGCCGGAAACGGCAGGCGTCGCGTCGGCGTTGGTGACCACGGGCCAGCAGGTGGGAGGGTCGATCGGAACCTCCCTGCTCAACACGATCGCCATCAGCTCGGCTTCGGCCTACCTGGTGACGCACGCCGGCGCCAGGTACCTCGCCCGGCACGCCAGCACGATCAGCGCGACGCACGTGTGGCGTGCCGCCCAGGTGCACTCCTACGACGTCGCGTTCTACATCGCTGCAGGGATCGTCTTCTTGGCCGGTCTCGGCGCTGCCCTCATCTACCCGGCGGGGAGGCGGTCTGCGACCGTCGCCGCTGAGGCCGTCGCGCGCGCCACGTCGTCAGCCTGAACCAGGTCCTGGCTCCGGCGCCCTTTGAGCGACGTGCGGCCGCCGGGCGATCCGGTCACGTCTCGTCGTAGACGTGGACGCAGTCGTGCCCGCGCCGCCCGTCGGGAGCGACGGCCGGCCGGTGGAGCACCGCGTGGGTGGGCCGCGCCCGCACCGTGATCTCGGCCACCCCTTCGAGCGGAGACGTCGCGGTCACCTGGGCGTCCACGATCAGGCTGTAGCCGTCGCCGCTGTCGCCGCCGGCTCTGTAGCCGTCGCCGCTGTCGCCGCCGCTGCCGCTGCCGCTGTCGCCGGGCGGCGGGGCAGCGAGGCCGGCCGCGGGAGGGGAGAGCAGCACCACGTGGCCGCGGGAGGCGGCGTTGCGGGTCGACGTCCTGCCCGCGGGGACGACCAGCTCCTCTCCGGCCCATTCCACCGTCGACGCGACGCAGTGCGCCCTGCCGTCCTCGCCGACGGTGAGGAGGTACGCCGCGTTGGAGCGGCGCTCGAGCGCTGTCGCAAGCTCGTCCAGGGGAACCGGGATGGTCACGGCGCAAGCGTACGCCTCCCTCCGCCCGGGGCGCCGGAGGAGCGGCGAGCTCAATGGGCGGGGCCGGCCCAGTCGGAATGGGGGTCCGACGCCGGGAACGACTCCGCTTCCTGCTCGTCGAGCCGTGCCTCGGCGCCGCCCATCGCCTCGAGCGCGTCGAGGCGCAGCTCGTCGAGCGTGGCGATCACCAGGTCGGCCTTGGCGAGCGCATCCTCGGGCGGCGGGAAGTGGGGGTCCGGCACCACCACCACGTGCATCCGGGCGGCGACGGCGGCGCGGATGCCGTTGGCCGAGTCCTCCACGGCTGCGCAGTCCTGGGCAGGCGCGTCGAGCGCACGCGCAGGTGCCGGGACCACTCCGGTGCGCTCATCTGCTGCACGGCTTCCGTCGCGCCGTCTCGCCACGTCCCGCCCTCGCTCGCCACCAGCGAGCGCCGCGCCTCGTCCCAGAGCTGCTCGGAGTCGAGGAGGACGCCGCCGAGGTCGAACACCACCGCTTGGATCACGATCCGATTCTCGCGGGCTCGAGGGGGGATGCGCGCCGGCGCGCCTCGGCGTCCTTCGCCGGGACGCCCGGCGAGGATGGAGCAGCGCCCGGAACTCCCTTGGGCACCTCTCAGGCCGTCAGCGAAGCGCGCGCGCCGCCTCGACGACGGCGTCGGCGCCCCGGAAGACATCTTCGTAGGAGAGGGCAAGAGGAGAGAGGCCGAAGCGGCAGAGGGCAGGAGGCCGGAGGTCGCCCACCACCCCGCGCCGAGCCGCGGACTGGAGGAGCTCGGGGGCGCGGGGATGGCGCAACGACACCTGCGCCCCCCGCTCGTGCGCCGGGGCCGGCGACGCGAGCTCGAGGCCGGGCACGTCCGCAGCGTTGACGACGTCGACGAAGAGCGCGCCG
>JAKATH010000128.1 GCA_021828055.1 Actinomycetes bacterium | reverse complement strand
GTCATGAGAGGCAAATGGGCCGCCGGGATCGCCCCGCGCAATTTCACCTGGGTGATCCGCGACCACCTCGCGTTGAGCGAGCGCCCCGGCGGCTTCGCCCCCAACCACCGCAGGGTCCGGCGCACCGAGGAGCTGATCTGGCTCCGGGGCCAGGGCTTCACGCGGATCGTCTCCCTGCTGCCGTCGCAGCACAACCTCCACGCCTACGACGACGAGCATCTCGCGCACGCCCATTTCCCGGTGGTGCCAGGGGGGGACCCGCGGCCGACGCTCACCGAGTGCTACCACGTCCTCGACGCGGCGCTCCGTGGCGGCGAGCGGGTCCTCGTCCACCGAGAGGAGCTCGGCGACCGGGTGATGGGGGTCGCCGCCGGGTTCCTCGTCTGGACCGGGCGGGTCCCTTCCGAGCCGAAGGCGATCGCACTGGTGGAGCACCTCGTCGGCCGCCAGATGGGCACGGCCGGCCGGGAGCTGGTGGTCGCCGCCGCCGCCCTCCCGCCGCGCCAACCGGTGTGACCCGGGTCCCGTCGACAGGCCGCATCGAGATCCGGGACCTCCGGGCCTTCGGCCTGCACGGGGTGCTCCCGCACGAGCGCGAGCGCGCGCAGCCCTTCAGCGTCGACCTCGACGCGTACTTCGACGTGTCGCCAGCCTCCGCGTCGGACGCGCTGGCCGACACGGTCGACTACGGCGCGCTCGTGCAGCAGGTGGCAGAGGTGGTCTCCGGGACCTCCTTCTCCCTCTTGGAGGCGCTCGCCGCCGCGGTCGCGCGCCGCGTGCTCGACGACGAGCCCCGCGTGGCGCGCGTCGAGGTGGTGGTGCGCAAGATGCGACCCCCCGTCGACGTGGACGTGGGCTCGGTCGGGGTCCGCGTGGTCGATGTGCGCCGCCCCTGAGCCGCCCGACCCGGCGCGGCGGGCCTTCGTCGGCCTCGGCTCGAACCTCGGCGACCGCCGGTCCGAGCTCGCGCGTGCGGTGGCGGGCCTCGTCGCGCACGGGGACGTGACCGCGGTCTCGCCCCTCTACGAGACCGAGCCGGTCGGGGGCCCCGAGGGGCAGCCCCCCTACCTGAACGTCGTCGTCGAGCTGTGGACGAGCGACGACCCGCGTGCGCTGCTCGATCGCTGCCGCGCGCTCGAGGCTGCCGCGTGCCGGGTCCGCGCCGAGCGGTTCGGGCCGCGCACGCTCGACGCCGACGTGCTCCTCGTCGGCGACGCGCAGATCGAGGAGCCCGATCTGAGCGTCCCGCATCCGCGGATGTGGATGCGGAGGTTCGTCCTCGCGCCGCTGGCCGACCTCGCCCCGGAGCTCGTCCCGCCCGGCGCGCTCGAGCGGGCTGTGGGCTCCGTGCGGCGGATCGGTAGACTCTGAGTGTCATCCCGATCGCCGCAGGCGACCGGCACCCAGGCATAGGGGCTGGAACGCTGAAGGAGAAGTCGGTGCCAACCGTGAGGATCATCGGCCCTGGACGGGCGGGCCGTTCTTTCGCCCGCGCACTCTCGGAGGCCGGGTGGGCCGTCGTGCTCCCGCTTCTCGGGAGAGGAGACGACCTGGCCGGCGCGGCGACCGGCGTCGACGTCCTCGTGCTCGCCGTGCCCGACGACGCGATCGCTGATGTCGCGCACGCCGTCAGGCCGGACCGTTCGACGCCGGTCGTGCACCTCGCCGGGTCGCTCGGTCTTTCCGTGCTCGCTCCCCACCCGCGCCCGGGCGCGCTGCACCCCCTCGTCGCGCTGCCCGACCCCGACACCGGCGCCCGCCGGCTTCGCTCCGGGGTCACGTTCGCGGTCGCCGGGGACCCGATCGCGTCTGCCATGGCGTCGGCGCTGGGGGGGGACCAGGTCGAGGTCGCCGACGACGTGCGCGCGGCCTACCACGCGGCTGCCTGCGTCGCCGCCAACCACGTCGTCGCCCTGCTCGGCCAGGTCGAGCGCATCGCCGGGGCGGCTGGGCTCCCGCTCGGGGCCTTCCTCCCGCTCGCCCGCGCGGCCGTCGACGACGTCGGCCGGCTGGGGCCGCGTCGGGCGCTCACCGGTCCTGCCGCACGTGGGGACTGGCTGACCCTCGCGCGGCACCTCGAGGCGATCCCCGAGGCCGATCGCTCGGCCTATCGGGCCGGTGTGGGGCTTGCGCTGCAGCTGACCGTGGGCGCGGAGGGGCGTGCCCGCTCCGCTCGTCCGGATTCGCTGGGCGAGTCCCGCCACGAACCCGCCGCGGCGCCGGCGCCGGCGCTGCCGACCGCCCCGACCGGGCGTTCCTGAGCGGTGCAGGTCGTCGTCGAGCCGCCCGCGTTCCGTCGCGCCCTCCGCCGGGCGAGGGCGGAGGGCGAGCGCATCGGCCTCGTGCCCACGATGGGGTCGCTCCACGCGGGCCACCGCGCCCTCGTGGCGCGTGCCGGGGCCGCGCACAGGCACGTGGCGGTCTCGATCTTCGTGAACCCGCTCCAGTTCGACCGCCCCGAGGACCTTGCGGGCTACCCGCGGGACCTCGAGGCAGACCTGCGGGCGTGCGAGGAGGCGGGCGTCGGGACGGTCTTCGCGCCGAGCGGCGCCGCCATGTTCCCCGCCGGCGCCGCCACCACCGTGTCCGTCGCCGGGCTCGGGGACCGCTGGGAGGGGCCGTCCCGGCCCGGTCACCTCGCCGGCGTCGCGACCGTGGTGGCGAAGCTGTTCTCGCTGGCCGGACCGTGCGCCGCCTACTTCGGCGAGAAGGACTTCCAGCAGCTCGCGCTCGTGCGTCGCATGGCAGCGGACCTGTCGATGCCGGTCGAGGTGGTCGGATGCCCGACGGTCCGTGAGCCCGACGGGCTCGCGCTGTCCAGCCGGAACGCGCTCCTCTCTCCGGCCGAGCGCCGGGCGGCGACCGCGCTGTGGCGTGCGCTCGAGGCCGGGCGGGCCGCGGTCGCCGAGGGAGAGGACCGCCCCGAGGCGGTCGCCTCGGCCATGTCGGGCACGATCGCGGCCGAGCCGCTCGCGAGCCTGGACTACGCCGCGGCGGTCGACGCCGCCGACCTGACGGTGCCGGCGTCCCTGTCGGAGCCCGCGGCGCTGCGGCTCCTCGTCGCGGCGAGGATCGGCTCGGTGCGGCTCATCGACAATTGCGCCGCGCCCCGGCCGGCGGAGCCGGCCGGAGACGATCGCGGGCTCTCGGCCGTGGCCCGGACGTCCTGAGGGCGTGGGGGGCGCCGTGCGGCAGGAGAGGCGGGTCACCGAGGCGGGACCGTTCGACGTGCTCGTGCTCGGCAGCGGCGTCGCGGGGCTCTCGGCAGCGGTCCGGCTCTGCCAGACGACCCGCGCGGCGGTGCTCACCAAAGGGGAGCTGTCGCAGTCCACCACGCGATGGGCGCAAGGCGGCGTGGCCGCGGTCCTCGGCGGCGACGAGGACTCGACCGATCTCCACCTGGCCGACACGCTCAGTGCCGGCTCGGGCCTCTGCGACGCCGACGCGGTACGGGTGCTCGTGGACGAGGGCCCGTCGCGCGTGGAGGAGCTGATCGCCCTCGGGGCCCGCTTCGACCGCGAGGCGTCGGGCTCGCTGTCCCTGGCGCGGGAGGGCGGCCACTCGAGGGCGCGGATCGTCCACGCCGGGGGCGCCGCGACGGGTGCGGAGGTGGAGCGCGCGCTGGTCGCGGCGACGGCGTCCGGCGCCGTCGCCGTGCTGGAGCGGTGGTTCGCCCTCGACCTCGTCGTCGACGGCGGCCGCTGCCGGGGCGTGCTCGCGCTCGCGCCTGACGGCGGGGCGGTCCGGGTGCTCGCCTCGCACGTCGTGCTGGCGACGGGGGGCGCCGGCCAGCTCTACGCGGTGACGACCAACCCGCCCGAGGCGACGGGGGACGGCATCGCGATGGCGTTGCGGGCGGGCGTCCCGGTGGCGGACGTCGAGTTCGTCCAGTTCCACCCGACGGCCCTCCACCATCCGCTCATGCCGCGTCCGCTCCTCTCCGAGGCGCTGCGCGGCCACGGGGCGCTCCTGCGGGACAGGGACGGCGACCGGTTCTGCGACGAGCTCTCCCCCCGCGACGTGGTGAGCAGGGCGATGGCCGCGAGGATGGCTGAGCAGGGCGTGGAGCACCTCTGGCTGGACGCCACGGGGCTCGAGCGCTTCGAGGAGCGGTTCCCGACTATCGCCGCGTCGCTCGGCGCGGTCGGGCTCGATCCCATGCGGGACTGGCTGCCCGTGGCGCCCGCCGCCCACCACGTCTCCGGTGGGGTCGTGACCGATCTGCGCGGGGCGACGGCGCTCGAGGGGCTGTGGGCCGCGGGCGAAGCGGCGTGCACGGGCGTCCACGGCGCCAACCGTCTCGCGTCCAACTCGCTGCTCGAGGGGATGGTCTTCGGCGCCCGGGTGGCCGAGGCCATCGCCGG
>JAKATH010000044.1 GCA_021828055.1 Actinomycetes bacterium | reverse complement strand
CTCTACAGTGGAAGAGGGCGCTCGGCTCCTGCGTTGACGTGGGACGAGCGCCTTCGTGCGCTCTCCGCCTGGCGGGCGAATACGCTTGCCGCATCGACGTCGACCTCCTCTACCGTCAGCAGCTCAGCGAGGTAGACCGGCGGCTGGTCGGGTCCGTCGCCTCCGACGGCAGCCTGAGCGCGGCGCTCGGCTCCCCGGCGCTGGAGTCGGTGGTCTTCGCTCCCGGCGACACCGGCGCCGGCGTGCACGCGTCGCCCTTCCTCACCTTCGCCGTGGCGGTGCATCGGACGGCGGCGGCGCTGGAATCGGCGACCTTCGTCGAGGAACGGCTGGGGCCGCGCCGGCGGGTCCCCGTGTTCGACGTCGCGTCGCTCCGTGCGATCCTGGGCGATCCCCTCCGGCGGTACTTCTTCGTCGAGCTCCTGGCGTCCTACACCCGCGTGTCGAGCGGCGTCACCTGGCGGCGGACGGCGCTGGGCTGGAGACGCCAGCGGTTCAGCGAGCTCGACCCGGTGCGCCTCGCCGCCCTGTTGGACGGCGTCGGGCCGAACGAGCGCGTCGGCGTCTACCGGCGTCTCGGCGACCTGAGCCTGTTCCTCGTCGGGGTCTTCCCGGACCACCCTCTGCTCCCGGCGGGCGCGGCCGCCGACCGGCTGCTGCGTCATGGCGGCGTCCAACCGGACCAGGTCGTGGACCTGGACGGCGTCGCGCTGTTCGAGCTCCTCGGCGCCACCTGGTACCGGGCGGCGGCCCGCCTGGCGGCTGGTGCCAGGCTTCCGCTCACGGGGACCTTCTCGGTCGTCGGCGAGGTTGCCGACCAGTTTCGAGAAGCACGCCGGGTGCTCAACGCCGTGACCGAGCGCTATCTGTTCCCTCTGCGCTCGAGGTGGTTCCCCGGCTGACGACGCCATGGCGGCTTCAGCCGGTCACGCTGCACCGGAGAGCGCGTCCTCCCCTGAGACCTCTTCCAGGCTGCGCCCGGCAGGCTCGGGGATGAGGCGGGTCAGGACGAACCCGGCGGCGGACGCCGCGCCCGCCACGAAGAGCATCCCGCGAAGTCCGAACGCGTTCTGCAGGATCGGAACGAGGAACACCCCGATGAAGGCTCCGAGCTTTCCGATTCCGGCCGCAATCCCGTGGCCCGTGGTCCGGACCTGGGTCGGGAAGACCTCGGAGGGCAAGACGAACGTGGTCGTGTTGGGGCCGAACTCGATGAACAAGTAGCTGATGCCGAAGACGGCGATGAACGCGCCGAGCACCGACGTGAGCGGGCCGATCGCGCCGAGGGCGACGAACGCGGCGGCCATCACGGCGAACCCGATGAATTGCAGGCGCCGGTGGCCGATCCGGTCCATTCGGTGGATGGCCAGGAAGTAGCCGGGAACGGCGAACACCACGAACAGGGCAAGGCTCAGCGCGAGCTTGTCGATGAGCGTGGCTGTCGCGTCCACCGCGTGCAGGATCGCAGGGAGCGAGAGGGTGTTGCCGTAGTACGCGTAGTCGAACAGGAACCATGCACCCGCCGTGCCGATCAGGAGCCTGAGCATTCGCCGGTTCCTGAGGAAGTCCCGCAGCGTGATTCGCGTGGTCGCGGCAGGTTCGCCTGCGGCGGCGCCGTCGCGCCAGGCCGAGAGCGGCTGCCGGGCAGTCCCTCGGGATCCGACGATCCCTTGGGAGAACTGCTCGAGCTTCTTGGCCGCCTCCTCCACCTTGCCTTCCACCCGCGCCTGGAACCTCGGCGACTCGGGCATCTTGCTCCGCACGTAGATGACCGACGCGGCGGGGACTGCCCCGAACGCGAGCAGCAGGCGCCAGGTCAGGTCGTGGCTCAGGCCGGACCCCAAGAGGGTCATCGCGATCAGGGGACCCACCACCAGACCGACCGCCTGCATGGAGAAGACCAGCCCGACCAGGCGGCCCCGGTCGCGGCGGTTCGAGTACTCGCTCATGAGGACTGCCGAGACCGGGTAGTCGCCGCCGATGCCGAGCCCGAGGACGAGACGGGAGGCGATGAGGCAGCCGACGTTCGGCGAGGCTGCGCCCGCGATCGCTCCGGCGATCATCAGTGCCGCGACAACCAGGTAGATGCGACGGCGCCCGAAGCGGTCTGCGAGCCGCCCGAAGACGAAGGCGCCCACGACAGCCCCCAGGATCGCCGATCCGCTGACCCAGCTCGCGAGCGCCGTGCTCAAGTTCCACTGCGCTTGGACGAGGACCGTCACCGTGGAGATGACGAAGAGGTCGTACGCGTCGGTGAAGAAGCCGACGCCAGAGACGACCACCGCCCGTCGGTGGAACCGGCTGATGGGCGCGTCGTCGAGCAGGCGCTCGATCGACGCGACGGCGCGAGGCTGCTCGCCTACCGCACCGGGTCGCGTCGACCTCGCGGTCGATGGTTCATCGAGGGTCGTCATCGGGCCAGGTGCCACTCTTGCTCGCCCAGGTGACGGCGGCCTTATCGGAAGGTGACCTAGAGATGAACGACAGGCGAACAGACCGTGAACGGTGGTCGGGGCGTGCCACTGCCACGGTGCGCGTCACGGGGCGCGTCACGGCTCGGCCATCGACGGCCGGTGCTCGTGCTCGACGCCTCGGACGCAGTGGGCGGGGTCTCGGGCTGGGAGCGTCCGAGCGCGCATGCAGTAGAATCGACGGGCACCGCTTCGGAATCCTCACCCGGGTGCAACGTGGCAGCGGGCTGTGGCGCAGCTTGGTTAGCGCGCTTGACTGGGGGTCAAGAGGTCGCCGGTTCAAATCCGGCCAGCCCGACCACATAAGTCCAGGTCAACGGCTTCGCGCCCGGCTCGGCCCTCGACCATCGGGTCAGCTGACCGCCACACTGACCGCCACAGTCACGAACGTGACCGCCACACTCACGAACGTGACCGCCACACTCACGAACGTGACCGCCACACTCACGAACGTGACCGCCAGGGTGCCGCCAAAGGCCGCGGGCACCCACCGGCGAGGGGACGAAGGGGCGAACAGGGATGCCGAGCCGCAAGGTCATCTACGTACCGCCGCCGACACGCAAAGTGGAGAGGCGGGGTTACGCCCTGGCTGAGGAGTTCGAGCGATCGCAGGGCCGGACACCCCGGTTCGTCGGCGACGGCCGGGACCCGAGACTGCTCGGCCCGGTCGGTGCTGGGCCGAGGAGCGGGGCGTCCCGGACTGGTGGCTCCACGCCGCCGTCGACTGCACGACGCCGAGCCGGCCTCTCGTAGTGGTGAGCGAACCGGGGCGTCTTCTTCTCCCCTGACGCAGGGGAACACTTTCGGGCGCGCAGCACGCGACACGTTGCCATCGCCGACCCGGTGCCCGGACCTGCCCAATCGTCGACCCGTAGGCTCGGGACGATGGCGTCCGTCGCCCGCCAGTCTGCCGAAGCCAGATCGAACGCCGCCTGCAGCGCCGCCCCGAGCTGATCGCCTGCCACCGTCTCAGTGTCGCAACCAGCTGCTGCGACGTGACCGCGGGGCCCTTTGCCCGCAAGCCGACCGCATCCCCTTGCGGTACGAACGCCTGTGCGACCCGGGGAGGCAGCCCGGTGCACCGCAGACCGCTCCGCTTGCGCTGATCGTGGCAGCGCGCCCCGGCTGGCCGCGAGACCATCGCGATCTAGTATCGTCGATGGTCGATGGATAGGGACCTGATTGACCGCAGCACTGCCGAGATGTACGCGGAGTGGTTCCGGGCCCTCGCGGATCCGACCCGGGTTCAGCTCGTGGCGCTGCTCGCTCAACGTCCGAAGGCGGTATCGGTAGGAGAGCTCACCGCCGCTCTGCCGGTGGGCCAATCGACGGTCAGCCACCACCTCGCGGCACTGACGGCAGTTGGCTTCGTACAGGTGCAGCGGCGAGGCACCAGCTCCTTCTACTCCGTCAACCCCCGCTGCGTGGAGTGCTTCCCCAGCGCCGCGGACGTCGTCATGGGCCGACGGCCCGCCAGCCCTGGCCGCCTTGGTGCGGCCTCGACGGTGAAAGGTCACAGTCATGAACGAAGCCGCCGACAGCGACGAGATCGCCATCCGTGATGCCGTCAGGCGCCGATACGCAGCCGCAGCCGCCCTCGCAGCCACCGGTGACACCGACCGCGCATCTGCCGGAGAGAGCAGCGCTTGCTGCGGTGAGACCCTTCCCGGCAGCACCGATGAGGAGGGCCGCGTGGTATTCGGCGGCGAACTGTACGCCCCGGAGCTGGCCGACGGTGCCACCGAGGCCGCGCTCAGCGCGTCCCTCGGCTGCGGGGTGCCGACCGCGGTGGCTGAGCTGCACCCCGGTGAGACCGTCTTGGACCTCGGCTCTGGAGCGGGCGCGGACGTGTTGATCTCGGCGCGCCGCGTAGGCGCGGCTGGCAAGGCAATCGGCCTGGACATGACCACCGAGATGCTCGAGCTGGCCCGAGCGAACGCCGCCGAGGCCGGCGTCGCCAACGTCGAGTTCCTCCAGGGCTACCTGGAGGACATCCCCCTGCCCGACGGCAGCGTCGACGTGGTCATCTCGAACTGCGTGATCAACCTCGCCGCCGACAAGCATGTCGTGCTGGGCGAAGCGGCCCGCGTCCTTCGCCCCGGCGGTCGCCTCGCCTTCTCCGACGTCGTCGCCGACCCGGACATGGACGAAGCCACCCGCGCCGACATGGAGCGCTGGACCGGCTGCATCGCCGGCGCGCTTACTGCCGAGCAGTACCGGGAGGCTCTCGCGGGCGTGAGGCTGGTCGACGTATCGATCACCACTACCCATCGGGTCCATGCCCACGCTGCCAGCGCGATCATTCGCGCCACCAAACCCGACACTGCGCACAACGTCCCTCCGAGAGGGTAGACCAGGCGCGGCGCAGGGGATCCCGGAGCGATTGTTGGGGGAACCGAGATGGTGGGGTCTCGATTCGGATTATCCGAGAAGGGCTCTCCATCGCGGTGCCGAAACGCAAGCTGAGAGGCCGCGCGAAAATGTGTGATGGCGCGGCCCTGTCAGGTATTTCCTGGTGAGGGCCGTGACCATCCACCGGTCGTGGTGGTGGCCCCGAGATGATCGGGGTGCTTCCCCACACACCAACGACCGAGTGGAGGTGCCCCACCATCGGCGCGCGCTCGATCCCGAAGTGGTCGATACCGCCCGGGCACGGCGCGACGAGTGGATCGAGCGTGGCATCCCGATCGGCGTCGCCATCGACGGGGCGAACCGCAACGACTCGGTGATGCTCGCTCCCACTCTCGATGACGCGAAGGCGAACGGCCTTCTCCACGGACGAACTCGTGGCTCTCGAATTTCGGTCAGCAGCGCCGGAACACGGATCGCAAGTCGGAGCATCGACTTGGGCAGCTGGCTCTGGCGGTCGTCTTCATCATCACTGCCAAGCTCATCGACTGGCGCAACCGGTGGTCGCCGGGATGTGTCCCTGTCCGCTGAGCCTTTTACCCTGGCGGCACGCACCGCGATGTTCACGGCGTGGGCGGCGGTGGTGGACGCCAGGCACGCGTCTGCGCTGGTACGTGCGCTCGGTGCGACGCCGAGGCAGGTGAGGACCGGTTTGGCGGACGCGCAGCTCCTCTCGGCGTTACCAGGCGTCATCGTCGGCGTCCCGCTCGGATTCGCCCTGTTCGAGCGCGCAGCCGGGGTCTGGGTCGTCCCCTCCGTGCTGTGGCTCGTCGCCACGGTGCTTGGGACCTCGCTGGTGGTGGCGGCGGTCACGAGTGTCCCGGCCCGAATCGGTACGAGGCGCCCCGTAGCCGAGGTCCTGCAGGAAGACGCTGCCTGAGCGGGGACGCCCCTTGGTCCGGCTATCGACTCGCTTCGAGCACGGGGAGCCGTTTCCGCACGTCAGCGAGGTTGGAACACGAGTGCCCGCGGCCTACCCGCCGATGTGTACGCAATAGGGTACATTACAGGCATGAGCAGGACTGTTCCAGTTCGCGAGCTTCGTAGCGAGCTCAGCCAGGTGATCGATCAGGTGGCCGACCTGCGCGAGCACGTCATCGTCACCCGCCACGGTCGGCCCGCGGCCGTACTCGTCCCTGTGGACGAGTACCAAGCCTTGGAGGAGACGGCGGAGATCCTCTCGGACGCCGAGACGATGGCTGCCATCGAGGAGGGTCGACGCGACGTGGAGCGCGGGGAGACCGTCACGCTCGACGAGCTTCGCCAAGAGCTTCGGACCCGCCGTCGCAAGTGAGCCGAGTCGAGCTCGCCCGGCGAGTCCGAAGGGACATTGTCGAGCTCGACCGGCCGCTCTCCGATGCCATTGTCGAGGCCCTCGGTCTCCTCGAGCGTGAACCAGAGGCGGGTCACCTCCTTCGGGGGCGGCTCAGGGGGTTGCGGTCGCTTCGAGTCGGCGCGTACCGGATCATCTACCAGATCGACGACAACGAGCGCCTCGTGCGGGTACTGGCAGTGCGCCGTCGGTCCGTCGCCTACACGACGGACCCCCGCTGACGTCCGCACCCGCGCAGCGAAAGGGTCCTTGGCCACAAGGGGTGACCGCGACATCTCCGGATCTGGAGATGTTCGATGGGACGACCCGGCCGGTGGACCTCGGCGCCGTCCGCGGGTTCGCTCGACGCCGGCTCCGCGCGCCGCTCACGGCGCCGCCGTCTCCTGCGCCTGCGCCCGAGTGGAGACAGGCCCATTGCCGCTCGCCGCGCCGCCTCGTTCTCTCGGTCCTCGTGAGCCAAGACGAGCCGGACGTTTCGACGACGGCGCACAGCGCGTACATGAGCGCGATGGGCGCGCGGCCGAACAGACGCGGCCAGCGCCGCCGGATCCCGCCGGTGGCGGGGTCGGAGAGCCAGGAGAGCGTGCGCTCAGATCCAGTGCGGCGGTGGTAGGAGAGCCGGTGGGCCTTTGAGGGGTAGTCGTGGCGCTGGCGGCGCTTTGCGTCGACCTCGACGGGGACCGAGATCGTCCTTTTCCCACAGCAGGCGGGGGGCACCTCGGGTGGGGAGACTACCTCTGGGTGGTTGCAGTCGAGCGCGGCTGACTCGGGCCGGAGGGCGCAGCGGGCAGCGGCAGTTTTTCATCACGGCCGGGCACATGACCCGGCGCGTCCCGTCTTCGTCCACAGAAGCGGTCCGCCCGAGCATGTAGCAGGAGAGCTCCTTCATCTTCGGGGTGCAGGTCCACGACGAGGCTGGCCCCCGCACGCCTGAGCAAGGAGGCGAAGGTCTCGAGGTCACGGTTGGAGTACCCGCAGTCCGCCAAGACGTCGCCGGCTTCGACGCCGTCTGTGTACGCGCGCACGAGCACCTCTTTCATGGCGGCCGGCGGGTCCTTTCTCGGTGCGGCGAAGGCGGTCCGGCGGACGAGCTCGGGCACCGCCTCCCCTCGCTCCTCTTTCACCATCGTCGCCACCTGGCCGTAGTAGGCGAAGAAGAGCTGGTCGGCTGCGCCGGGCGCGTTGCGCTTGGCGTGGCCCAAGGAGGCTGTCGGGTCGTTGGCGCGGGCACCGGGTCGTCTCTCGCCCACGACGTCGACGCCGTGGCCCACGGCCTCGACCAGGTCTCGTGGTCGGTCCAGTCGACGGCAAGCCCGCGCGACAGGCTCTTGTAGCGGCTGGGGACCGAGGCCTCCACCAGCTGGTCGCAGACCCTGTCGAGCCGCTCTTCTCGTGCCTCGGCGTCGACGCCGTGGCGCGCGGCATCGAGGTGGGCGGGGCGGCCGTCTTCGGCGACGCCGGCAAACGAGGGGACAGGAGCCGGGTCGAGGGTCGCCACCATCGCCGGGTGCGCGTGGGAGAGCTGGCGACAGGTCGCATCGTGGTGGCTGCCTGTCTGTGTGACGGCGGCCCGGAGCCGCAGCCTTGTCGCACCGGGCAGGTCCTCGAGCGTCCGCCATCTGGTCACGGTGGGCGCGAGGTGGTCCCATGTTGCGGCAACGAGAGTGGTCCCTTGGGACTGGCATCACATCAAGCGACACCGGGCACCTCGCGGAGCCCCACGCAGTGGTTGGGCGAAGCCGCACGGCGCTCGCGCCAGCTGGACTGGCCCGGATCTCGGTCCAGCTCCCAGCTTTCAGATCCCGCCGTGGTCACGCGGTCTCGCGGATCGCCTCGTCGAGGAGCCTCCGGGCCTCGTCGAGCTGACCGTCTCGGACGAGCCTCCCCAGCGGACCGTCGAGGATGGCACGCCAATCGAGCGACGACGTGGACCGCCCGGACGCCTGGAGCTTCCGCCGGGCCTCCTCCAGCGCCACGGCCAGCGCTCCGAGCCCTTCGCCGCACGCCTGGGCGATCCGGCGACGGAGCCACGCGGCCAGCGCCGGGCTTGCCCCGCTCGTCGACACGGCGACCGTCACCGGCCCGTCCCGGTGGATCGCGGGCAGAAAGAAGGTGCAGTTGGACGGGTCGTCGGCGCTGTTCACCCACACCCCCGCCGCCGTGGCGTCGGCGGCCACCGAGGCGTCCACGTCGGGGGAGCCGGTGGCCGTGATGACCAGCCGGTACCGTCCCGCCTCCCCTGGGCGGTAGGGGCGCCGCTCGACGGCGACCGGCAGGCGCTGGACCGCCGGGTCGACCTCGATGGCGACGACCGTCACCCGAGCCCCACAGCGGGCGAGCGCCTCGGCCTTGCGAGCGGCGACCGATCCGCCCCCGACCACCAGGCACGGCGCGCCGGCGATCACCAGGCTGACCGGATAGTGGCTGCTGGGCCGGTCGACGCGGTCTGCGGTCGTGGAGTCGTCGGGCATCGCGCCGTCTCGTCAGGCAGCCGTTCGTCGGGGCCCCGACCGTCGTGGTTCCCCGATGTGCCCAGACCCCGTCGGCGCCATCTCCGGTGCTCGCCTCGTCTGAACAGTAAAGTTGACTAAGTTGGTCATATATGTCATATATACCTCCTGTGCACTCGGGTCGAAAGTCGGGCGGGCCCACGCCGACGCTGGAGGTGGCGACGGGAGGTGGCAGGAGGGAGGTGGCGACGGGAGGTGGCAGGAGGAAGGTGACAGGAGCTGGCGGGGGAGCGTCGGGGCGAGGAGGGCCGTCACGCGGTCGCAGACGGTCCGACCACGAGTCCGCGGGCGGACGGCGTGCGCGAGCCCGGTGACCAGGAGCCGGCGGGTGGCGATGCGTGAGCCGCTGTTCCACCCAGAGCAGGTTCCAGACGAAGTCATGGCGGCGATCGTCGGCGCGGGCCCGCTGCACTGGGAAGTCCTGCACCCCTCCGATCGCGGCACCGTCGGCAACGCCCGCCTGCGCCTGGTCGGCGTGTACGACGACCGCTTCGAGGGCACGTTCATGCTGCGCACCCGTATCCCGGGTGGGCGGCTCACGGCCGATCAGGTCGACGTGCTCGCCGGCGTGGTCCGCGACTTCTCGGTGCATGCCGAAGGTGTCCAGGGGGAGCCCGACCAATTCGGCGAGGTGACGACGCGTCAGGACGTCCAGATCCACTGGATCCGCTTCGAGCAGCTGCCGGAGATCTGGCGTCGTTACGGCGCGGTGGGGCTCGGTTCCCTCCAGGCGTGCGGCAACTCGATGCGCAACATCACCTGCTGCCCGGTCGACGGGGTGGACCCGCAGGCGGCCTTCGAGGTCGGGCCGGTCGTCGACGCAGTCGGCGCCATCGCCCGTGACGAGCCCCGGTTGACCGCTTTCCTTCCTCGCAAATTCAAGGTGGCGCTCAGCGCGTGCCCGACGGACTGCGTCGTCGCCAGGATCCACTGCGTCGCGTTCACTCCCGCGCGCAGGGACGGCACGCTCGGCTTCAACGTCCACGCGGGCGGCGGGCTCTCCGACTACCCGCGGCTCGCAACCGCGCTCGACCTGTTCGTCGAGCCCGACCAGGCGCCTGCCGTGGTGCGCGCCGCGCTCGCGGTGTACGCCGAGCACGGAGATTACGAGCGCCCGAGCATCAACCGGTTCCGCGCGCTCGTCCACCAGCTCGGCACCGAGCGGGTCGCCGCCGAGGTGCGCAACCGCCTGGGCTTCGCGGCCCCCGCGGCCGGCGAGGACCTCACGACCTGGCGTTCCGAAGACCACATCGGGGTGCACCGCGACACGAAGGGCACGAGCTACCTGGGGCTCTGCGTCCCCCTGGGGCGGCTCTCGGCCGACGAGCTCTTCGAGCTCGCGCGCTGTGCTCGCGCCCACGGCGACGGGCGGTTGCGCCTCACCCAGCGTCAGAACGTGATCCTGACCGGGGTCGCCGACGTCGACGCGTTGCTCGCCGAGCCGCTGCTCGAACGCTTGAAGCCCCAGCCCGATCCCTTCGAGCGAGGCGTGGTGGCCTGCACGAGCGCGCCGTTCTGCAAGTTCGCGATCCTCGCGATGAAGCCCTACGGCCAAACGCTCATCGACCACCTGCGCGCAGAGGTGCCCCAAGCGGGCTGGGGCCGTCTCCAGGGGCTGCGGATCCACATGTCGGGGTGCAAGGCCTCCTGCGCGCAGGTCCCGACCGCACACATAGGGATCCGCGCCACGATGGGCAAGGACGGGGAGGACTACTACGACGGGTTCGACGTCGCGCTGGGGGGAGACGCCGGCGCGCCACGCCTCGCCCGGTGGGCAAGGGGTGACGTCCCCACCGGCGCAGCCTTCGACGGCATCACCTCGCTCCTTGCCAAGGTCGCCCGGGGCGAGCTGGCACTCGACGCCCTCTCCGAGACGCTGGCTCCTTGGACCGGCGTGGGGACGGCGCCGTACCCCGGGGAGGCGGCGAGGACCGGCGGCCAGCGGCCTGACGGGCCGGGGAGGGGCGGATCGTCGCCTGCGACCCCCGCAAGGCGCGCGACGCCGCGATGAGCGACGTGCCGGGCGAAGGAGCACCACGATGACCCTCGTCGAGGACCACCAGGCCGCAGCCACCACCGAGAGCGGCACCCCTGAGTCGAAGTGGCTGCGGGCCCCGCTGGAGGATCCCGCGGCGGACCTGCGCGACGAGATCGCCGTCGCCGGCGGCATGCCCGAACTGCCCGACAAGATCTGGTTCCACAAGACCGCCGCCGCAGTCATCGACGCCGGGCGCTGCGTGGGCTGCGGGGGGTGCATCGCCGCCTGCCCGTCGCGCTCGATCGGCGTCGCCGAGGACGGCAGGCCGACGCTCGTCAAGATGTGCACCGGCTGCTCGGCGTGCTGGGACTACTGCCCGCTCGCCGGGCTAAAGACCGAGGCGCTCCACGCCAGCCCGGCCGCTGCCGGCCACGCGCCGGGACCGGGGAACGGGGCCGACAGGTCGACGGCGCCAGACGGCACGCCTGTCCCGATCGAGCTCGGCCACGTCGACTCGGCCTGGTCGGTCGGCGCGCGGGCAGACGTCGCCGGTGTCCAGGACGGCGGCGCGGTGACGGCGCTCGTCTGCCACCTGCTCGAGGCCGGCTTCCTCGACGGCGCGATCGTCACCAGGCGGATCGACGCCTTCCACGGCGAGCCGTTCCTCGCGACCTCGCCAGACGAGATCCGCGCCGCGGCTGGCAGCGTCTACCACCAGTCCCATCCCCTGAAGGTGCTCAACGAGCCCCTGCGCAAAGGCGTCGAGCGCCTCGCGTTCGTCGGCACGCCGTGCCAGATCAGCGTGCTGCGCGCGCTCCAGCGCTTCCCCTGGAAGTACCGCCGCTCGTCTGCGGGTGCCGTCGTGCTGGCGATCGGGCTGTTCTGCACGAGGTCGTTCGAGCCCGGCAAGCTCGAGGAGGCGGTCGGCGCGGCTGGCGTGGCGACGGCGGAAGTCGCTCGAGTCGACGTGCGGGATGGGGAGCTGGTCTTACGCTCGACGAGCGCCGAGCTGCTGCGCCGGCCGGTGAAAGAGTTCCACGCGGCGAGCCTGAAGGGCTGCGACGAGTGTGCGGACTTCGCCGGGCTCGGCGCCGACATCGCCGTCGGCAACCTCGCGAGCGAGCCGGGCCGTTCCACGGTGCTCGTGCGCACCGAGGCAGGGAGGGAGGCCTGGGCGGCGGCGACCGGAGCGCTCGCCGTGCGCCCGCTCGAGGACCTGTCGCCGGTCGTTCGGACTGCGGCGAGGGACCGCAAGCGTGCCGTGCGCTCCCTGGCCCGCCCGTTCGACCCCGAGGGTCCCCTGTGGACGAGCTATACCGAGCACCTCGATCTCTACGAGGGCAGTGAGCGGCCGGTGCAGGTGCCGGCGACGTTCCGAAGCCACCACTTCGAGGCCACCTGCTGAGCGAGCGTGCAGGTGCTCGGCGTGACCCCTTCCTCGAGCCCGTGACCGTCTATCTCGTCGGGGCCGGACCGGGCGGCGTCGACACCCTGACGGTGCGGGGATTGCGCCTGCTCGAGCGGGCGGACGTCGTGGTCCACGACCGCCTCGTCGACCAGGACGTGCTGGCGCTCATCCCTTCGGGCGCAGGACAGATCGACGTGGGGAAGCACAGGGGAGCTGCGGCGTCGCAGGCGCGCATCAACGCCCTCCTCATCTCGCTCGCGAGGCGACATGACTGCGTCGTCCGGCTGAAAGGCGGCGATCCCTTCGTCTTCGGCCGGGGCGGCGAAGAGCTGCTCGCGCTGCGCGACGCCGGCGTTCCGGTGGAGATCGTCCCCGGCGTGACGAGCGCCCTCGCCGCTCCCGCCGCCGCCGGCATCCCCGTGACTCACCGCGGCCTCGCGCATGGGGTGCTCATCGTCACCGGACACGCCGGGCTCGACCCGGAGATCGACTTCGCGGACCTGTGCCGGCGCGGCGTGACGCTCGTCGTCCTCATGGGAGCCGAGCAGCGCGAGAGGATCGCCAGGCGCCTGATCGGCGGGGGGCTGCCCGCGCACACTCCCCTCGCCGTGATCGAGCGCGCCTGCACCTCTGCCGAGCGCGTCGTGCGCGCCCACCTCGAACGACTGGCGTCGCTCGAGGTGGCCCCGCCGGCCGTCATCGTGGTCGGCGCGGTCGCGGCGATCGGTCGACCCGACCTGCGCGCGCTCGCCAAGGACCTGCACGCCTGAGGGGGCAACGGGCTCGGCCGCATGGAGGCCCAGGACCCCAGCGGCTGGCGGCCAGATGATGGCGGCCGGGGCGTGCACGTCGTCGAGGAGCTTGAGGAGGTGGATCATGCGCGGCTCGTCGTGCAAGGACCCCGCGACGATGTCGACTCCACTTGAGGGAAGGGGAGGGCTCCGATGGAGCGCGTGGGAACGCCTACCGGGGCGAGCCCGCCAACGTCAGGCGTTCCGGGCTCCCATGGAGCGTGTGGGAACGCCTGTCGGGGCCCGTGGCGGCGCGGGTGATCGCTAGCCGGCACCAGGGGGGCCGGAAGGCGGTTGCCCCGCCCGCTCGAGGTGCATGCGCCTGCGGCGGCGGAGCTCGAGCGCCCAGAACGCCGCGCCCGCCAGGACGACGGCGCCACCCGCCGAGGCCAGGGCGATGGGCAGCGCAGACGAGGAGGCCGCCGCGGTGACGACGGGCGGCGGCGACCCATGCGGCTGGGAGGCGGGCGGTGTGCCGTGCGAGGACCCGGCGGGCCGTGTGCCGTGCGAGGACCCGGCGGGGGAGCCGGCCGGAGGTGTGCCGTGGTGGGAGCCGGCCGGAGGTGTGCCGTGGTGGGAGCCGGCCGGAGGTGTGCCCGAGAGGGGTGTGCCCGAGAGGGCGGACGTCACCGTGGCGTTCGGGGTGTACAGCTCGGCGCCGGGCTCGAGGCTCACCGACGGCTGGCCCCCGCCCTGTCTGGCCGCCACGTCGCCACCGCCGGCCACGAGCACCTGGCCGTTGGAGAGCCCGGCGATCGCCGCGCCGCTCACGGCTGTCCGCATCGAGCCGGCGGACCGCCACGAACCGGCGCTCGGCTCGAAGAGCACCGCCGTCGGCGTCGAGCTTCCGTCGCTCACGCCGCCGGCCACGAGCACCTGGCCGTCCGGGAGCGCGGAGACCATCGGCATGGTTACCGCCGCCGGCATGCCCGCCGTGGAGCGCCAGATCCCCGTACTCGGGTCGTAGACGTCGCCGTCGGCCGCCCCGCCCACCACGAGCACGTCCCCGTCCTGGAGCGCCGCCCCTGCGGCCATCGCGCGCGGCTGGTTCATGCGGCCGGCCGGCGACCAGGTTCCCGACGACGGGTCGTAGCGCTCGGCGGTGGCGAGTGGACCTGTGGCGTCCTCACCGCCTGCCACGAGGACCTGCCTGCCCGGCAGCCGGACCGCAGCGCCGAAGGCGTGTGCGGTGGACATCGAGCCGGTCGTGGTGAACCTCCCGGTGGAGGAGTGGTACACCTCTGCCGTCCGCAGCGGCGCGTGGCCCGCACCCACGCCGCCCGCCACGAGCACGTTCCCGCCTGTCAGCGGCACCGCGAAAGCGAGCGCCCGCGCGTCGTGCAGGGAGCCGGTCGGGGAGAAGGTCCCCGTCTTCGGGTGGTAGAGCTCGGCGGTGCGCAGCGGCTGCCGTGTGGGGCCGTAGCCGCCGGCGACCAGCACGTCGCCGTTGTCGAGCACGGTCGCAGAGGCGCCGGCCGTGGCCGTTGGGAGCGACCCCACGGACGACCACCTGCCGTCGGCCGGGTCGTACACCTCGGCTGAGGAGAGGACGCGCATCCCCGCACCCACCCCGCCGGCCACCAGGATGTCACCGTTGTGGAGGGTTGCCGACGCCGGGAACGAACGCGCGCGCGCCATCGACGCGGTCGGCTTCCAGCTGCCGAGAGGAGGTCCGACCGTGGGCGCCGCCGCCACGGGCTTCACCGACGTGCCGCCCTTGGTTCCGGGCGCGCTGTGGGATGTCGTCGACGACGGGGGCGGCCGCGACGATGTGTGCCCCTGCTTCGGCGGCGGGGTAGGGATGATGACCGCCTTGCCGACGTTCTGGCGGGGCCCGGACGGGGGCGGCACGGGTGCTGTCGCGGGGGGGAGCGGCTGGACGAACGCTGCGAGGGTCGCAGTGTCCGGTGCGGGGTACAAGCGACCGGTCCCATGACCGCCGGCGCCCTGGCTGTGGTGGCGCACGAAGCTCGCGAGGCTGGCCGAGACGTGGCCGTTGTAGTCGAAGGTCACCGAGTACCCGTCGGCCTCGAGCGTCACGCCGCTGCTTGTGATGGAGAACCCGGTCTTACCGAGGGTCGCGGAGAACCCGGCGGTCCTCCACGCGTAGTCACATGGGTACGGGAAGATTGTGGCCGTGTAGCAGGTCTCGGTGGCGACCCATGCGGTGATTGTGATGGCAAGTGAGCCGGAGATGAAGGCGCTGAGCTTCGAGGTGGACAGATCGATCTGCACTGTCGCACTGAGCTCGCCGCCGATCTTCAGTGTCGGCCCGATATTGACCGACCCAGGCCCGAGCTGGGCGCTTCCTGTGAACTGGAACTCGAAGGTGCTCGGCGACGCCTTCAGCACCACCTTGATGGGGCCGATCGAGAGGCCGTGCAGTGTGATCTTGGAGATTGTGGCTGTGAATGTGATGCTCGGAGGCGAGAGCCCGATCGAGGCGAGGATGGACGTCCTGACGCCGAGCAGTGTCGCCTGGAACCCCATGCTGATCCCGGCCGGGTACGTTGTCGGACCGATCGTCGCGCCCGTCGGGGAGATGTAGAGCGAGGCGTAGTACACCTTGATGAGTGTCGCCTGGCCGATGAACTGCAACGGCTCCAAAGCCGGCGTCGTCGAGCCCTTCGTCCCGATGCTGAGCTTGAGCAGGAACGGGTCGAGGTTGAACGCGAAGCTGATGGGCGCACCGTCCTGATAGCCGGTCGCGTTCGCGATCGACGACGGCAGCGACGTGATCGTGCCCGAGAGCCCGACGTCCACGAAGGGGAACTCGTAGGTGATGCCGCCGGTGAGCGAGGCGCACTGGATCGTGAGGCCCGAGGCGCCGAAGGCTGTGATCCAGGCTGTTGTTGTGCTGCCGCAGTGCCCCAGCGACAGCGACACGTTGATCCCGGTGTCGGAGATCGACAGCTCGCCCGTGAGCGCGACGTGGGACGTGCCGCCGACCGCTCCGGGTGAGGGCAGGTCCAGGGTGGCCGTCAGCCCCAGGCCGAACGTGAAGCTCGTCGGGCTGAGCGTCAGCTGGAGGAACCCTGTGTCGAGGATCAGCTTCGCGCCGTTGGATGTGAAGAGCTGCTTCCCGCTCCCGAGGTTGACCGAGATCGTGAGCTTGTAGGTGTCGCTCGAGAATGTGGCCGTGCCCGTCGCCTTCAGCTTGGTGCCGGCGGGAATTGTGATCCCGATCTTGGCCAGCCCCTTTGCAACTGTCGCCGGGACGCTCACGGAGAGCGCGAACGTGAGGCCCTGCGCGAGGTCGATCTTCTGGAGCGACGGGTCCCCGGTTGTGAACCCTGTCACCTTCTTCGAGGCGTAGTACAAGTACACGTAGCTTGCGTCGTTCCCGAGCCACTTCGAGAGGTTCGCCTCCGCCCCGATGATGAACGTCCCGCCGGACTCGAACGCGAGGGTGGCCCGGACCACCAGGCTCCCGCCGGTCGGCATGGTGACCGTGAGTGTCGCTGTCGCCTGCACGTCGAAGGCGCCCGACGCCCAGCTGAGCGTCACCGTGGGAGCCCCCAGGACGACGTGGCCTGTGAGCGCGCTGAAGGAGAGCGCGGCCAGCGTGGCCTTGATCGTGAAGGTCTTCGCCGTGAGGTCGAAGCAGCCCGTCGCTGTGACGGACTTGGTGTCTGTGCCGAGCGTCATCGCCAGCGAGCCGCCCACCGAGAGCCAAAGGTCGCCGGTCTTCGAGACGCTGCAACCCGGCGGTGGGGTGGCGTTGCCGAGGCCGACCGAGCTGACGGTGAGCGTCACCGGCCCCGTCGGCGAGAGCGTGAGGAGCGGCGATCCGTTCGCCCCGGAGGCGGTGAGCGAGAAGGTCACCGATCCGGCGGCGTCGGTGACCGTCCCCGAGAACGACGGCGAGAGGGTCACCCCCGGGAAGGGCGTCCACGGCTTGGCCGCGGCGGCCTTCACCGTGAGCGACCATGTCCGGATCTTCTGGAGCGAGCCTGTGACCGAGAGGGTGCCGAGTGTGTCCACCGACATCGTGGCGGCGACAGAGATGCCCTTGGTGCCGAGGGAGAAGGTCACGTTCGACAGCGTGAAAGGCACCCCCGGGAACGGGGTGACGGGCCCGGGCACCGAGCCCTTCACTGTGGCGGTGATCGCGCCTGTCGCGGCCCGGTCGATGGAACCGCTCAGTGTGACCACCTGACCGAAGATGGTGAGCTTGCTGACCGTCGCCTTTCCTGTGAAGGTGCCGGCTTTGCTCCCGGTGCCGATCGTGAGTGTGAGGGTCACCGGCGCAGGCTGGGCGCCGGGGTCCGGGATGGCTCCCTTGACCGCCAGGGTGAGCGCTGTTGTGCCGTAGGAAAGGACGATCGATGTCAGCTTGCCTGTGTCCGGCAGGGAGAGGAAGGGGAACCCTGTGCCGGCGGTAAGGGTGAGCGAGAAGGTGGGCTTCGAGCCTGGCGCCCAGTTGGCCTGGAAGAAGAGGGCTGCGCCCGAGCCCAGGCCGGCGTCCACCTCGTGGAGGATCGCGGCCACGGCCCCTGTGGGGTGGTACACGGCGAACGCGCTGAACCCCTTTGCGAGCGACACCCTGCCGTCCGACCCCACTGTGGGTGTGCCGGTCGCGAACGTGGTGACCGTGCCAGTCGCGTACGCGAACACCCCCGACAGCGGCACCCCGATGCCCTTGAATGTGACCTTGCCTGCGACGACGAGTACGCCTGTCTCGTCCTGGAAGGTGACCTCGACGGTGGTGCCGATGGCCGAGATCGTGGCGGTGGCGCTTCCGAGGACGTTCAGGCGCGACGCGTTGCCCGTGATCGAGAGCGAGTCGAGGGTGAGGGTGAGCCCCGTCACCGGGGAGACGGAGAGCGGGCCGGCTGTGGCGTCGTAGGAGAGGTCGATCGCACCGGTCTTCAGGTCGATGGCACCCTTGAACCCCGCGGTGATCCCCGAACCTGTCGCTCCGCTCCCGAAGGCGACCGAACCCTGGGCGAACAGGGTCGGATCGGTCGGAGACTTCGATGTCGGGCCGCCCTCACAGGTGGGAACCTCCCCGAAGGCGAACGCCGCGCAGGAGATCTGGACGACGACCCCGCCGCCCGGGCTCCACGACACGAGGCTCGTGCCGGCGCTGTGCCCGGTCGGTGGCTTGCCCGCCTGGATGTCGTAGGTGACGACCGCCGAGGCACCCGCGGTTGTGATGGTCACTGTCCCGGTCAATGTGAGGTCAAACTTCAACCCTGTGATCGGGCTCCATGTCTTGACCGAGCCGGCTGTCACCTTGAGCGTCCACTTGCCGCTGTTGTAGTTGCCTGTGAGCGCGAGGGTGATCTGCCTTGTGCCAGCGCCGAGCGCGGCCTTGCCCTTGATCGTGAGGCCCGTTGTCGTCGAGAGTGTCAAGGAGATCCCGCTCAGGACGAGCCCCGGAACGGGCGAGTAGGAGGCGGTTGTCGGAAGCACTGTCAGCTTGACCGAGCCCTTGATCTTGCCTGTCGTACCGGTCCCGACCTGGAAGGTGCCGTGGAGCGCGGTCCCGAGGAACGGCAGGTTGAGCAGTGTCAGGGATCCGCTGGCTGTGAACCTTGTGCCGGACTTCGTGACCGTCACGGTGAGTGTGACGTAGGGGGACGCGGCCGGCGGAGTGGCCGGGCCGATATGGACCGAGAGGCTGGGTGGAGAAGCTGCGAAACCGATGGTGAGCTGATAGCTGGCCGACGTCGCGACCGCCGCGTACGGAATGCTCGACGCGGACACCGTGATGCTCCCGTTCGGGGGTCCGAGTGTGCCGGTGGCGGGCGTGGCGCTCGCTGTGACCTTCGTCAGGTCGAAGCAGAGCCTCTCGGTGGTGGACAGCCCGATCGACCCGATCGACCACCCTGTGGGCAGCGTGACGGTGCCGCCGGTCAGGCAGACCTGCGGCTTCCCCGTGCCCTGTGCGGCCACGACGTACCCGCTCATCGAGGTGCTCGTGAGGGTCTGCCCGAACAGGTCGAGGGACGCCCGGCTGAACGACACCGTCCCTGTGACCACGCACGGGCCGCTGACCGAGCCGAGCTTCAAGCTGACCGAGCCGTAGTGCCCCGCGCCGTCGACGGAGAGCGAGAGTGTCTTTTCGGACGACGCCGCAGTCCATACTCCTGTGAAGGTCGGTGTCGACGTGCACGCCGCTCCGGGGGTGAATGTCAGCGTCGCGGGCGCGGCGAGCGCCTGGAAGTCCGCGCTCGACGGTGAGTAGGTGGCGGTGAAGTTGACCGGCGTCGTCGAGACGGGGCGCGGCAGCGAGCACGTCGCAACCGCGGAAGGTCCCGACGACGGGGTGAGGGTACCTGTACAGGAGTGCGACCCTTCGGTCACCGTGACGGTGCCCGTCGGAGCGACGATCGCGCCTGTCGCCGCATTGTTCACCGTGACCGTGACGAGGTCTGTGGTCGCGCTTGTCGGGCCGATCGAGATCGAGGCGGAGGTCGGCGCCGCGTTCACCTTCAGTGGCGCGCTGCCGGAGCTCTTGGCGTATGTGCCTCCCGCGTACGCGTAGTCCGCGCTGATCGTGACCGGCGTTGCTCCGACAGGGAGCACTGATGGAGAGATCGTGCACGTGGCCTTCCCTGTCGCGTCGACGGGTTGGGCGCTGCAGGAAGGGACGGGTTGCCCGCCGGCGAGGAAGGCCACGGTCCCGGCAGGGACCTTCGCACCTGTCGCGGTCACGGTCACTGCCGCCGTGGCAAGCGTCGGGACGCCGTACGCAGTCGAGCTGGCGACCAAGACGACCGTGGTCGTCTCCTTCCCGCTCACCTTGACGTACCACGGAGCAGAGGTCGACGCCGCGGTCAGGTTCCCGACCGCGGGGGAATAGGACGCGACGACTGTGTCCTCGTTGTCCGCGATCGGGGTGAGCGTGCAGGTGGCCGCGCCGGCTGCGGCGACCGGCTCGCCGGCTTGCCCGCCGCAGCTCGAGATCGCTTGGCCGTTCTCCTTGAAGGTGACCGTGCCTGTGACGAGCTCTTGGCCGGCGGTCGTACGGACCGTCGCGGTGATGGTCACTGTCGCGCCGCCGGGCAGTGTGTACGGGTTCGTCTGAGGCGCTGTCGGGCTGAGCGTGACAGAGGTCGGGTCTGGGCCGGTCTTTGCCGTGACCGCGTTGGATGCGCTCTGGTTCCAGTCGGTGCAGTTGCCGCCGGCGCCAGTCGGGCAGTAGGTGGCGGAGAAGGCGAGCGCCGCTGTGCTGGCGGTCGGCACGGTCACCGAGCACTTGGCGACACCGCCTGCGACCTTCACCGCGCTGCATCCGCTCACCCCTGTGCCGGCGAAGGTCACGGTGCCGTCGACAGGGGTGCCCGGGTATGTGTTCGCGTCCGTCACCGTCGCCTCGAGCGTCACCAGCGCCCCTACGGGGAGCGCGCCTGTCGACGTCGGTGTGGCCTTGAGGGTGGTCGTGGCTGTCGCCTTCGCGACTGTGATGGTCAGTGTGGAGCTGGCGGCGTTCGTCTGGCCGTCGCCAGGGTATGTGGCCACCACCACCTCGGACTTGAGTGTCCCCGTGCGCCCCGGGACGAAGGTGCATGTGCCGCCGTTCGCGCCGAGAGGGTTGGTCTGTGTCTTGCCGATGCAGTCGATGGCCTTACCTGTGGATTCGAGCGTGACGTCGGGCGGGCTCGTGTCGCTGGCGGGGATTGTCTTCACCGCCGCGACGACCGTGACCGACTGTCCGAAGACCGGGGTCTTGGTGGAGCTCGGGGACAGCGAGAGGCTGACCGACGGTGTCACCTTGTGCAGCGAGTAGTTCACCGCGCTGGAAGGTCCTGCCGGGGCGTTCTCGCCGGCGCCGGCGTACTCGGCGGTGAAGGCGTACGTCTTCCCCGGGGTCGCCCCTGTGAACCGGCAGGTCGCGGAGGCCGCACCTCCGGGAGCGGCGGCTGTCGAGATCTCGACCGGTGTGGGGTTGCATCTCAGCGCGCCACCTGTGGCGTAGAACGTCACCTTCCCTGTGCCTGTGCTCCGTGTGCCGAGCGACGTCGGGGCGTAACCGTTCGTTTCGCTTGTCCGTGTGTACCCGGCGGGGTAGACGGTCACGCTGAGTGTCAGGGAAGGCGGGTACTTCCTGGCTGTGACGGAGACCGCGCCGATGGTCGTCGTGTCCTTCTTCACTGTGACCTGCGCCGTCCCCGTGCTCCCCACGAAGGTGTTGTTGGCCACGAATGTCGCGGTGAACGTGGGTGCAGAGACCGCCTTTGGCAACTGGTACGAGCACGCCGCGGTGCTCTTTCCCTGTGTCGGGCTGTGCACGACCGCGGTTGTGGCTGTGCACCCCGTCGCCTGGATGTGCGTGCCTGTGGCGTAGAACCGGACGACGCCTGTCGGGTAGGTCGTCCCTGTGGCAGTCACGGTCGCATGCAGCGTGACCGCCTCGCCGAACTGGGGCGGTGTCGTCGGAGCTGTCACGCTGAGGGAGGTCTGCGTCGGGACGAGAGTCCATCTCAACTGGACGTAGGCGAATCCCGCGCTGCTTGTCGTCCCGCTACCTGTGGGGCTCACCGTTGTCTTGCAGCTCTTGGACCGGCTTGTGCACATGTAGCGAACTGTGGACACCCAGCCTGTGCCGTGGACGCCGCTCGAGCCGCCGCCGCCGCCGCCGCCGCTCCCGTCGTCGCCGCCGCCGCCGCCGCCGCCGCCCCCGTACCAGCCCGCGCCGCCGCCGCCGCCGCTGCCGCCGCCGTCCTTGACGGTCGGGTCGCCCCCGCCGAAGCCGCCCCCGCCGCCGCCGTGGCCTGTCCCGCTGCCTCCGGATCCGCCGGCTGTGCATCCGCGCCCGGCCCCGCCACTGCCGGCCGTGCTCTGCGTGGCACCGCCGCCCCCGACGCCCCCTCCCGAGCAGGTCCCCGCGCCCGTCGTCCCGCTGCTGCCTGTCTTCCCGCCGCCGCCTCCGGCCGTGGGTGTCTGCGTGGCCCCCCATGCGCCCGCGCCGGCCCCGCCGCCTGCGATCGCCAGCGTCGCGCCTGTGGAGGTCGAGACCCCCGTCCAGCCGCCGCCGCCGCCGCTGCCGGCTCCGTCGTTGCCGTTCGCCCCCGGGCCTCCTCCCGGGGAGCCGCCGCCGCCGCCTGTCCTGCCGCTCGGCGCCGACCCGTTCGCTCCGGCGGTGACGTCCAGCGTCCGGCTGGGCAGCTGCTGCATGTCGAGTGTCCCGGTCACCATCGCGCCGTCACCCCCAGGTGCCCCCCCGACAGGGCCGCCGGTCGCCCCGTTCAGCTGGAAGTGGACGGTCGGGACTCCTGCAGGGATCGTGACGGATGCCGTCTTTGTCTTGGTTAGGGCGCGTGGCGCAATAAGGTGAGCGGTTAGGGTGGCAGGATCGAGTAGTTCCAGTCGGGGTGCCAGTCATGGCGCTTGACCGGCACCGCTCGGAGCTCTGCGTCGGTGATCTTCACGCCGG
>JAKATH010000127.1 GCA_021828055.1 Actinomycetes bacterium | reverse complement strand
CGTTGGTCGGTGGTCAGCACCCCGATTGTCTCGGGGCCACCACCACGACCGGTGGATGGTCAACTCAAGCCGCAGAAGCGCCCATTGTCCCTGGTCACAGGGCATGTCACCTATCCGCGCGGCCTCTTACTACTCACAGTGCAACCGCACGTTCGACAGGTCGCCTGGCGTGTGCCCTCGACGTGCCTGAGCGCACGTCGTTTCCTGGACCGTTTCCGCGAATCCTCGACCGTTTCAGCGAAACAGAGTGCTACAATGTAGAACATGAGCACGGTGGGCATCCGAGCACTCAAGCAGAATGCCTCGCAGGTGGTGGCCAGGGCCGCCGCCGGCGAAGTGGTGACCATCACCGATCGGGGAAGACCGGTCGCCCAGCTCGTTCCGGTTCCGGGAGGGCGAGTCGCTGCCTTCGTGGCGTCAGGTCGGGCTCGGACGGCGAAGGGCTCGCTCGCAGCTCTTGGCGCGCCTCCCGAGGCGCCTCCGGGGCAGCCCATGCTGTCGGAGGTCGTAGCGGCCATGCGCGGCGAACAGCGCTACTGATGGCCTTCTACCTCGACACGTCGGCGGCGGCCAAGCTCGTCGTCGCCGAACCGGCGTCAGAAGCCATGGCATCGTGGGCCGCCACCCACGAAACGCGGGTGATCGCCAGTGACTTGCTGCGCACTGAGCTCCTTCGGGCGACCCGGCGCGCGGCTCCCGATCGGATGCAGCGCGCTCGATCAGTGCTCGACGCTCTCACCTTGTTCAATCTCACCTCAGCGACGTTCGAACGAGCGGCCACCCTTGACCCCGAAGAGTTGCGGAGTCTCGACTCTCTCCATCTCGCCGCGGCTCTGGAATTGGGCGACGAGCTCGACGGCATCGTGACCTACGACAACCGTGTGGCGGCGGCTGCCTCCCTGTACGGCGTCGCCGTGATAGCGCCGACATGAGACCTGCGTCTCGTGTAAGTAGAGGACCCACCTGCCCGGATCAGAAGCGAGCTGGTACTCGTGGACGAGCCCGCGCCGACACGATCGCCTCGTAGCTCTGCGGAATCGAGGTCGCCGATACTGACCGGAGTCACGAGGCGGGGCCGGTGGTTGAGGGCCGAGTCCGGTAGTCGGGAGCATGTACGGAGGGGCTGAAGTCGGCGCTACAACTTGTGGGTGCCGAGAACCCATCCGTCCGGTTCAGGCGGCCATCCGGTACTCATGGATGTGGCCGCCCAGACGGTCGGTCCTTCGCACCCTGGCGGGGTCGACGTCGTCGATCGGCGCAGGAGGCGAGTCGAGCGCGGACGGCGCACGCTGGTCCAGAGCACGGTGGGGGCGGTGGGGGTTGTAGTGCTCGACGTACTCGGCGAGCACGGCTTCGAGATGGCGGCCGAGGATGATCATCCGGTCGAGGCACTCACGCCGCAAGGTGCCGATCACGCGCTCGCAGATGGCGTTCGCCCGGACTGCGCGGACTGGGGTCTTGATGATCCTGGTGCCCTCGGCGGCGAAGACGGCATCGAACGACGCGGTGTACTTGGTGTCACGATCGCGGACGAGGAACTTGACCGCGTTCGCGTGGTCGGCGAGGTTTATCGAGATGTTGCGCGCCTGCTGGGTCACCCAGTCTGCGACCGGCTTGGCGGTCACCCCGGCGATCCGCACCACACGCGTGTCGTGGTGGATGAACACGAGGACGTAGAGCCTGCGGAGAAGGACCGTGTCAACGGCGAAGAAGCCGCACGCCATCGGCCTTTTCGCCTGTGCGGCGAGGAACTTCGCCCAGGTCGGCCCCGGCCTGCGCGGCGACGGCTCGATGCCGTGGCGCTTCAAGATCGCCCAGACGCTCGAGTGGGCGATGGCGATGCCCATGGTGGTGAGCTCACCGTGGATGCGGCGGTAGTCCCACAGTGGACTCTCCTTCGCCAACCGGAGGACCAGTGCTGTAATTCCCTTCGCGATCCCGGGCCGACCGGGCCGACCGTGTGGGTGGGTCCAGCGCTTGGCGACGAGGTCCCGGTGCCAGCGCAGCGGGGTTGTTGGCCGGACGAAGAAGCCCCCGAGTCGTCGACGGGGGAGCAGTCGTGCGAGCCTCGCCAACACGGTCCGATCCGCCGGCTCCGGCGCCGGTCGGTGGACCTGGCGTCGGAGGACCGCCACCTCGTGGCGCAGCATGATGACCTCGATCGCGAGGTCCGTGTCACTGCGACCGACGAGGCGGATCAGCTGGAGGACACGGCAGAACGCCCGGTAGAGGAACGAGAGGGCCATTGCCGGATGCTCTCCGCGCCTGAGTCCAGGCGTCAAAGTGCTGGTTACCGGCCATGCATGGCGTTCTCGGCACCGACAGCCGACCTCCGAGACGCGAGGGGTCGAGCGGAGACCTGGTGTTGGACCAGCCCGTCTGTCACCCCGCCCGCGATGCCATGCGACCTTCGATTGCCAGCCGCTGGGAGTAGGACGCCGAGGCTCAGCTCAGCCGGGCGTGGGGCAGCTCGAAAACTCACTGTCCCCTAGGAGGTATAGTTTCTATACCATAATGACGTGGAGTTCGAGTCCGACCCAGGGAAGAGCGCGACGAACCGGACGAAGCACGGTATCGATTTCCTGCAGGCCCAGGATCTCTGGGAGGACCCGGATCGCGTCGAAGTGCCGGCGCTCACCGTCGGCGAGCCGCGCTGGCTGGTGGTCGCACGCATCGGCGAGGTTCACTGGTCTGCGGTGGTCACCTACCGTGACCTGCGCGTCCGGATCATCTCGGTACGGTGCTCACGGAGCGTGGAGGTGAAGATCTATGAGCAAGATGAGCAAGATGAGCACTGAGGAGTTCGACGAGCGCTTCGATGCCGGCGAGGATGTGACGGCAGCCCTTGACCTCCCCGCTGCGCGTCGCCCCGGTCTGGAGCAACGGCGGGTGAACGTCGACTTCCCCTCGTGGATGATCGAGAAGCTCGACCGAGAGGCCAAGCGCCTCGGGGTCACCCGTCAGTCGGTCATCAAGGTCTGGATTGCCGAGCGGCTCGAGCATCGAGGTGGGAACGCGGCGTGACCGCGGCTCGTCGTCTTCTCTGCGCATTCCGGCGAATTCGGCCACCCGTTCCGGTGGCCGGTTTCGGCCGGAACGCGCATCTTCTCCCAGTGGCAGGAGATGCGTCGTTTCTCGGGACAGATCGACCGTCGGTAGCGATCGAGCAGGGCAGGCGCCCAGGCGGCTGCAAGGGCAGACTCCATGAACAGCACTTTCGTCGGGTCGGTCACCCGACAGCCTGCACGGCTACATAGGCATCATGGGAGCGCACGAGAACAATCCGTCACGGGACGAACCCGCCGATCATGCCAGGCGGCGGTCCCGACGCCCCGTCCGGAAGCCGCCGCTCGACGGAGCCGGGGAAGTCATCGAAGAAGCTCACCTCGTGATCATGGCTCGCCACAGTGTTCGGTGCGCAGGCCGGGTCGTGAGACTACGGCGATGGGGCGCGCGCGGTATGGGCGACGCTCGAGGCATCGACGGTCGTCTCGGCCATGGCTCCCGACCCCCAGCAGAGGGCATTCCGGAGTCGACCGAAGGATCGCCTCGTTTGTAGTCGACGGGTGTGACACAGCACGAGCTTCCTCATCCGCGATCGTGACACCAAGTACACCGCGTCGTTCGATGCCGTCTTCGCCGCCGAGGGCACCAGGATCATCAAGACCCCAGTCCGCGCAGTCCGGGCGAACGCCATCTGCGAGCGCGTGATCGGCACCTTGCGGCGTGAGTGCCTCGACCGGATGATCATCCTCGGCCGCCATCTCGAAGCCGTGCTCGCCGAGTACGTCGAGCACTACAACCCCCACCGTGCTCTGGACCAGCGTGCGCCGTCCGCGCTCGACTCGCCTCCGGCGCCGATCGACGACGTCGACCCCGCCAGGGTGCGAAGGACCGACCGTCTGGGCGACCACATCCATGAGTACCGGATGGCCGCCTGAACCGGGCGGGTGGGTTCTCGGCACCCACACGCTACCGGACAACCTTCGCGTCAGCCATGACGACGCACGGGCAGGTACTACGACAGGTACGGCCCGGCCTCATCCGCGAGCTCGACGGCCCACATGTCGGAGCATTGTTCCTGGCAGACACCACGATCGGATATTTGGCACGCACACGCTCGTGCAGCCCTCACCACCCGAGCGCGGTCGGCACGAGCTTCCCGCGCCGGGCGAAGGCGAGGTAGGTCCGCTCGAAGGCCATCTTGGCGACGAGCCAGGGACGTCCTTCGGAGACGGTCGGGATGCGGTTGCGCGGCGGGCGGACGGGGTCGACGGCGAGGTAGGCGGCGCGGTCGCCCATGTCGAGGATGCAGCGGGCCGACAGCTCGGCGCTGCGGGCTTCTCGCCCGTCGAGTCGCGCCGCGAGGTCGGCGGCG
>JAKATH010000043.1 GCA_021828055.1 Actinomycetes bacterium | reverse complement strand
CGAAGGGCTGGCCTTGGTCGCGCGTCTCGAGCTGCGCCAGCTCCTCTGCGTGCTCCTCGATGAGATCGGCGATCTTCCACAGGAGGCGCGCGCGTGCTGCCGGGAGCATCTGCGCCCAGTCCGGCGAGGAGAACGCGCGCTTGGCCGCGGCGACTGCGGCGTCGACGTCCGCAGGCGTCGCGTCGGGGACGGTGTCGATGACCGCGCCGGTCGCCGGGTCGAACGTCTCGAAGGTCCCGCCGCCTCGAGCGGTGACCCACTTCCCGTCGATGAGCATCTTTGCGGGCACGGTCCCTCCTCGGGGGGTCGCAAGAGAAGTAAAGAACGCGCACATTTAGTTGTGCGCTCAACGTTGGAAGATACCAGCTTGCAGGCTTGCCGACCAATGCCGACCAATGCCGCGCGGGGGCGCGCAAGCGACGCCGGGTCCGGGTGCAAGCGCTCCTCGGCGGTCTCGGGACGCGCCTCGGGACGCGCCTCGGGACGCGCCTCGGGACGCGCCTCGGGACGCGCCTCGGGACGCGCCTCGCCGCGACAGCCTCGCCGCTAAGGTCCCACTCGGTGACCGGCACCTCCATGACGACCGCGGTCACCGCCTCCGACGGAGCCCTCATCGCGGTCCACGATCTCGACGTGGCCGGACGTCCGATCCTCCTCGCCCACGCGACGGGCTTCCATGGGCGCGCGTACCTCCCGTTTGCCGCCGCGCTCGGCCTCGGGAGGCCGCTGGCCTTCGGCCACTCGGCGGGGGCCGCCTCCCTCCTGCTCGAAAAGGGGGCGCGTCCGCGCACGTTCTCCTCCCTCTCTTGCTTCGAACCGATCGTCGCGTTGACCGACGAGCCGTCGCCGCGCGACGAGCCGTCGCCGCCCGACGAGCCGTCGCCGCCCGCCGCGCTGTCCCCCGCCGCGCTGCGCGCCTCCGTCGAGTTCGGGTTCGGCCAGGAGCCGGGCGGCTCGGTGCGGCTGCGTTGCAAGGGCGAGCCCGAGGCGCTCAAGCACGCGCACCACTGCACGCACGATGCCGAGCGCCGCATCGGCCACCTCGGCCCCCTCGAGGACGCGGCTGCCGTCGCTGCGCCGGTCCGGCGCGCGTTCGCAGAGATGCGCGGGCCAGGGCCCGACACGGCGCGGTGACGTACGTCAGCGTGGGCGAGCACCGACTCGAGGTGCACCGGCTCGCGCCGTCGCGTGCCGGGCTGCCGACCCTCGTCTTCCTCCACGAGGGGCTCGGCTCGGCAGAGCTGTGGCGCGGTTTCCCGCAGGCCCTGGCCGGGGCGACCGGCTGCGGAGCGGTCGCGTACTCCCGTTACGGCTACGGCAGGTCTGACCCCTTCGCAGAGCCGCGCGCGGTGCGATACATGCACGACGAGGCGGAGCGTTCGCTGCCCGATCTCTTGGACCAGCTGTCGGTCACCGAGCCGCTCCTCGTGGGCCACAGCGACGGCGCGTCCATCGCGCTCCTGCATGCCGCGACGTCGGCGCGACCGGTGACCGGCCTCGCGCTGCTCGCACCGCACGTCTTCGTGGAAGACCGCTCGATCGAGGGCATCGAGTCCGCCCGCCGCGCGTATCTCGACGGTGACCTGCGCGGACGTCTGGCCAAGTACCACGACGACCCGGACGCGACCTTCTTCGGTTGGAACGACATCTGGCTGTCGCCGGAGTTCCGGTCGTGGAGCATCGAGGACGCGCTCGGGGGCGTCACCTGCCCGACCCTCGTCGTGCAGGGAACGGCCGATCCCTACGGCACGCTCGAGCAAGCCCGGCGCGTCGCTGCCGGCGTCCGCGAGAGCTGCGATCTCGAGACGATCGACGGCTGCGGGCACCTCCCCCACCTCGAACAGCCGGAGCGGACGCTCGCGGTCGTCTCCGCATTCGTCGCGCGGGTCGCCGCGGCGGACCCGTCCGAGCCCCGCCGCTGACCATCGTGTGCTGCCCCTGATGGTCGATGCCCGTCAGACAGCGCCGACGCACGCCCTGACGCCGCCGGCGCCCCTGCCCGACCGAGCTCGCTTGCTCCAGGCCGTATTCTGCGGAGCATGAGCGGGGAGGCTGCCGCGAACGGCCGTGCCGCGCACGACGATGACATCGTCCGGATCTACGACGAGCTGACCGACGGCCGCAGGCGGCACCTGCGGGTCTCCGAGCTCGTGTACGCCGCGGCGGAGCACTCGCCCGGACTCCTGCCCAGCCGCGCGGCGGTCGATGCCGAGCGCCAGCTGCTCCAGAAGGACAAGGTCGGCCTCGAGATCTCCCAGGGTGCCTTCGTCGCCCGCGTGCTCGCCGAGCGCGCGACCGGGCTCCACCTGCTCCACGCGATGTCCCTCCCGACCGCTCTTGCGATCGAACGCCACGGGGAGTTCGTGAAGACGGGAAGCGTGGACCTCGGCCCGGTACGAGTCGAGCGGGACGGCCCGCTCGGAAAGGTCACGATCCAGAATCTCGCGGTGCTGAACGCCGAGGACGACGCGTCGGTCGCCGCGCTCGAGACCGCGGTCGACCTGGTCCTTCTGGACGACCGGATCGAGGTCGGCGTGCTGCGGGGCGCGGTGGCGACGCATCCGAAGTACGCGGGGAGGCGCATACTCGGCAGCGGGATCAACCTCACGAGCCTGTACCAGGGCAAGATCTCGCTCGTCGAGTTCATGATCGAGCGCGAGCTGGGCGCACTCACGAAGATGTACCGGGGTCACGGCGTCGTCCCGGAGGAGGAGCGGGACGCGTCCGGCTCCGCGGGGGAGAAGCCCTGGATCGCCGCGCTCGAGACCTTCGCGATCGGCGGCGCGTGCCAGTGGCTGCTCGTGATGGACCACGTGATCGCCGAGAAGGGGTCATCCTTCAACCTCCCGGCCAACAAGGAGGGGATCATCCCGGGCTGCGCCGCGCTGCGCCTGCCTCGCCTCGTCGGCGAGCGGCTCGCCCGCCAGGCGGTGCTCTTCGACCGGACCTTCCTTGTCGACGAGCCAGAGGGTCGCCTGGTGGTGGACGAGGTCGTCGATGCGCACGCGGCGGACGCGATGGGCGCGGCGATCGAGCGAGCGGCCGGGACGCTGACGAACATCGGGATGACGGCGCTCAGGGGCAACCGCAGGACGCTGCGCGCCGTCCAGGAGCCGCTCGACCGGTTCCGCGTCTACATGAGCGTCTACGCGCGCGAGCAGGCCCTCTGCCTGTACAGCCCGGGCCTCGTCGCCAACCTGGAGCGGAACTGGGCCGCTGCGAGCCGGCGTCCGTCCCAGGCGCATCCCGGATAGTCCGAAGAGCCCCAGAAGGCCGCGAACCAGAAGGCCGCGAAGAGGAGCCCCGGGTGCCCGAGGTGGTCGAGAGCACCACCGGGAACGCTCCGGGGGAGACGTAGCCCATGAAGAACGCGTGCACGCCGCCGGCCAGCACCGCGTCGGCGGCAGAGAGGGCGAAGTCTCGGCAGCTCGTGAAGCTCTTCGACGTCGGGATGCCCGAGAGGCCGGCCTTCGACGTCGGGATGCCCGAGAGGCCGGCCTTCGGTCTCCTCGGCGGGGCAGCCCTCAGGCCGCGGGAGGAGTCGCCGTCGGCACCAGGATCCGTCCGCACTGCTCGCAGGTGACGACCGTCCCGGGAGGGAGGCGACGAATCCGGTCCACCTCCATCGACGGCAGCTCGAGGTGGCACCCGCTGCACCGGCTCCCGACGAGGCGCGCGGCGCCGGTCCCGCCGAGACGCACCCGCAAGGACTCGTAGCGGCTGCGGAGCTCCTCCGGAAGGGAGCTCGCGACGGCGGCGCGCGCGCCAACCTGGACGGCGAGCTCCTCGTCGAGCTCCCCCTCTGCCTCCACCAGCGCGGCACGCACGTGGCCCGCCTGCGCGCCCAACCGGGCCCCGTCTGCGTCCAGCGACGCGAGCTCCGCGTCCAGCGGCTCGAGCGCGACCATCACCTCGAGCTCGGCGTCCTCCAAATGGTCCCGGCGGTGGCGGAGGTTCTGGATCTCTTCGTCCATGACCTGCAGGTCCCGCGCCGGCGTGCCGCGCGCCGCGTACATGCGCTGCTCGAGCGCCTCGCGCCGCGCCGCGGTGGCGCCGATGTCCGCCTCGAGCGCCTGCTGGCGCTCCACGAGCTCCGCCCGCGATCCCTGGACCTCCGCAGCGCGGCGGGTGACGTCACCAAGGGCGGCGGTCAGGCTGGCGAGCTCCTGGCGCTCCGACAGGGCGGCCCTGCGGTGCTGGAGCTGTGCGATCCGGGTGTCCAGGTCCTGGAGCTCCAGCAGCATCTCGAGCGGCGGCCGGCCGTCGGGTCCCCGGCCGTGCTCCGCGGGCGGTTCGTGCTCCGCCGGCGGCTCGTGCTCCGCCGGCGGCTCGTGCTCCGCCGGCGGCTCGGAGGCTTGCTCAGTGGTCATCGGCGATCCCCCTTTCCCCAAGCACGTCACGCGCCGCGCGGAACGCGCCGGCGAGCGCCTCGTCGGCGATCGCCTCCGCCTCCTCCCACGTGAACCACCGGACGTCGGGGCTCTCGCCTGGCGAGGGCCGGGGGTCGAGGTCGCCCGCGACCAGGAGGAAGCGGAGGTCCAGATGGACGTGCTCTCCGGCTGCGGGATGCACGTCGAGGTGGAGCAGCCTCGGACGACCTTCGGGATGCGCCACGTCGAGGCCCGTCTCCTCCACCGTCTCCCGCAGCGCCGCCTCCGGCGGCGACTCCCCCGGCTCGACGTGACCGCCGGGCTGCAGCCACCGACCGAGCCGCCGGTGACGGTGCAGGACCGTCCCCCTCCTCCCGACGACCACGGCCGAAGCCGTCACGTGCACGGCGTCCGCGTCGCGATCGAACGGTCTCGGGAGCCGGTCGAGCTCGGCGAGGAAGCGGGACCTCGCGTCCCTCTCGCGTGCGTCGCGCGCGCGGTGACGCTCGACGAGCGTGCGCAGCCCCTCGCCGACCGGGGACACGGACGAGCCACTCGCCGCAGGGGCTCGTGCGGCCCCGATGGCTGTCGTCAGCACGGGCCCATCGTTACCACAGCGACGCCCACGCTCAGCACGGTCCCTCGACGCCCACGCTCGGCACGGCCCCTCGACGCCCACGCTCAGCGCGACCGCCCTGCGGTCAGCGCGCGGGCAGCTTCGCCCGTGACCGCACCGTGCAGCACGGTCACCGCGCGGCCCGCCACCGCCACCCGCGCGTCGCCGACCTGCACGCGCAGCACTCCTCTTCGCGCGGAGAGCTGCACCGCGCACAGCTGTGCGCGGTGAAGTGCCGCAGCCCAGTACGGGCCGAGGTAGCACTGGGCGGACCCCGTCACCGGGTCCTCGGGCACCCCGACGCACGGCGCGAAGAACCGGAGCACGTAGTCGGCGGGCGCCTCCCCGCCGGCATCCGCCCTCGCGGTGACGGCCACGCCGCGGTGGGGAAGCGACGTGAGGTCGACGGCGGTCGGGTCGAGGTCGCGCACGGCCTTCTCGCTCTCGAGCTCCACCAAGAGGTCGAAACGAGTCGTCGCGGCATTGAGCACGGGCCAGCGGGCCGCGAGCGCCGCTGGCACGTCGACTGGTCTCGGCACCTCGCCCGGCAGGTCGATCTCGATCTGGTCCCCGTCGACGGCCGCCTCGATCCAGCCGCTCCTCGTCGAGAAGCGGGCCCGCCCTGCGTCGAGACGTCCCGCGCCCGCGAGGGCGTGCGCCGCCGCGACGGTGGCATGGCCGCAGAGGTCGACTTCGGTGACGGGAGTGAACCAGCGGAGGCCGAAGCCCTCCTCTTGCGGCCAGACGAAGGCGGTCTCGGAGAGGCCGATCTCGAAGGCGAGCGACTGCATCGCCTCCTCTGGGGCAGGGCGCTCGAGCAGGCAGACCGCCGCCGGGTTGCCGGTGAAGGGGCCGTCGGAGAAGGCGTCGACCCAGACGATGGGCACGAGCGCGCCGGTCGGCCCCGTGCTCCGCTCACCGCCGGCGCCGGCCGGCCCCGTGCTCCGCTCACCGCCGGCGCCGGTCGGCCCCCCGGGACCGGACGGAGCCGTCGACACGGATCGGCATGGTACCGGCCGAGGGGGCCTCTCAGGGAGCCGCCCTGTTCCGGCTGGCTCGGCGCGGCGGCCTATCGTCGGTCCGCCCGTGCACGACCCCGATCCGCTCCCGCCGCCGTTTCGCGTCGCCACCTTCAACGCCCACGCGGGCGTGGACGGATGGGGACGCCCCTACGACGTCGAAGCGGCGTGCCGCCTGATCGACGCGGACGTCCTCGTGCTCGAGGAGAACTGGGCGCCAGCCGAGGGTCCCAGCCTCGCCGCGCGTGTCGCCGGCGCGCTCGGGTACGAGATCCGGGAGCACGCGCTCGCCGGCGGGCGGCTGGCGGGCCCCCACCCGGGCGCCGACGCCAGGTGGATGCGCTCGTTCGACTGGCGCGGGCGAAGCCACGCGATCTTCCTCGACAGCGAACGGCCGTTCACACGTCGCGTCGCGCGCTCCTCGCGCTTCGTGGCGGCGCGTCCTGGCCGCTGGGGGATCGCGGTGCTCAGCCGGCTCCCGATCACCGCGACCGAGGTGGTCGAGCTCGGGCGGCTCGCTCGGGACCGCGCCCGGCGGGCGGCGCTGGTGGTGAGCGTCGACACCGGGCATCCGGTCACCGTGATCGGCACGCACATGTCGCACCTCACCTACGGCGCGCCCCGTCAGTTCGTGCGGCTCGCCCGCGCGATCGAGGCCGAGGTCGGGGAGCGCCCCGCGGTCCTCGCGGGCGACATGAACCTGTGGGGCCCGCCGCTCGGACTGCTGCTCCCCGGGTGGCGGCGCGCGATCCGAGCGAAGACCTGGCCCTCGTGGCGCCCGCACAGCCAGGTCGACCACGTGCTGGTGCGCGGGCCGATCAGGGTGCTGCGCGGGGAGGTGCTGGAGCCCGTCGGCTCCGACCACCGCCCGGTCCGCGTGACGCTCCGCCTCGGGGGCGTGCGGTGAGCCCCCGGCGCACCGCACGCGTCGGCGCCGCACCCGTACGCCGGCAGGCTCGCCGGCACGCGGCGGCGGCGATCGCCCTCGGCGCCGCGGCGATCCTCGCCGGCGTGGCGTCGGGCGCCAGGCCCTTCACCGTGCCCGCAGACGTGGCGGTGTCCGTGCCGTCCGCGCTGTTGGTCGGCTCCCTCGCCCTGGAGCGGCTCCGGCCCGGCACCGGCCCGTGGCGGCGGATGGACCGCGCTCGGCCCGAGGGGGGCCGCGGGACGGCGGTCCCCTGGCTCGTCGTGATCGCAGTGCTCGTCGGCGTCGAGCTCGCCTCCTACTTCCACAGCGGCCCGCGTGCGGACTACCCCACCATCAGCTCGGCCATGGACGCGCTGTTCCGCCACCGCGCCGCGAGGGCGGCCGCCTGGCTCGCGTGGCTCACCGTCGGCTGGTACCTCGTGCGGCGATGACCTGGGCCCACGTCACCTACGCGCTCTGGGCGGCCGTCGCGCTCGCCGCGCTGTTGCTCTGGCTGGCGTCAAGGCGCGCGTGGCCCGGCGGGCGGGCCCGGATCGGGCGCCCATCGACGCTGATCCGCGACGTCCTCGGCGACCGGACGTGGCTCCGCGTCGTCGTGGTGCTCGGATGGGTGTGGGTAGGCGTGCACGTCTTCGCCCGCTGAATCCGAAGGGAGGTCCGGCCAGAGCTCCTCGGGCTCCTTGCCCTTCGTCTCGGGCAGGAGGAGGAGGAAGCCGGTCGCGAGCACCATCGGGAGGAAGACGACCGCGCTCGCGAACTGGAGGTGGTTGGACGCGCCCCGGACGTCGGCGGCTGCGCCGAAGGCCAGAAGTCCCACGACGGCGCCGACGACGCCGGCCGCGATGTACCACCCGGTGACCGAGGCGCGCACCGACGTCGGGAACAGCTCGTTGGCGAGCGATCCTCCGGCGGGGGCGAACACCGCTCCGCACGTCACCCCGGCGACGTACCCGCAGAAGAGCGCCCAATCCGGTCCCGAGTACGCCAGCACGCCGAAGACGGCCATGCCGACCATCGCCATCGCGACGGTCGGGCGCCGTCCGAGGTGGTCTGCCATCCACCGCCCGACGAGGAGCCCACCGAGCCCGGCGGCGCCTGCCGCGACGACCATGCCGCTCGTCGTGATCCCCCCGAGATGGTCGAAGTTCTGGGCGTAGATGAAGACGAGGCTGTTCGCCGGCCCCGTGATGACCGAGATGCAGAAGGCGAGCGCGGCCACGATCAGCAGGCGGCGGCGGTGCGGGCGGGCGACCGGGCCGAGCACCGGCTCGGCCCCGCTGGCCGAGACGGCCACGCGCGCGAAGCGATCCGGCTCGACCAGTCTTCGCACGAGCACCGGAAGGAAGATGATCGGCACGACCGCCAGCGCGAAGATCCCGCGGAACCCGAGCGTGCTGGCGGCGAGGCTGTGCACGATCGCGGCGATGCCTGCGCCCACCGCGTAGCCGGCAGCCGCCAGGGACACCGCCTTCGCGCGGTCACGCGAGGTGGTGAGCTCCACCGCGCACACCTGCGTGAGCCCGACGGTCGCGCTCAAGAACGGGCGGCCGAGCGCGAAGATCGCGACGAACCACCAGTAGCTGGGGCTCAACGTGGTGAGGACCGTGAGGACGAGCCCCGCGGCGCACGTCGCGGCGAGCATCGGCTTGCGACCGAATCGGTCCGCGAGCGAGGCCAGGGGGAGGCCGAGGAAGGAAGCGGCGCGGATGATGGCGAGCCCGACACCGAGCACGGTCCCCGAAAGACCCGCCTCGTCGGCGAAGGTCGCGCCGCTGGTCGTGTGGCCGAACGTCTTCGCCACGCTGCCGAGGGCGGCCACCGCGCCGAACTGCCCGAAACCGGAGGCGACGGCGACCAGGGCGACGGCGACCAGCACGGGGTCGGTCCAGCGGTACGTGCGCAAACCCGCCAGCTCCACGCCCTGTGCCACGTCACTCACTTCGCCGGGTCCCCCCCACCCGTCCGAGGTTAGGCCGGGCGGCGGGCGGCGCCGTGGTCGCCGCCCGCACCCCGGACGCCGCCGCCGGATCGCAGCGACGCCCGCCGTCGCCCGGGTTCTCGCATGCGCCCCGCCGAATTGGTGCTCGGCGAGGCTCGACAGCTCGCTGGTCGCCTGTCACCATCGAATTGCGCGCGAAATTCGCGCCGCGCGTCCCTCGGCGCGCCCGAATCCCCAGGTATACCGGTAGCAGATGCCGCGGCCAGTCGAAGGATCGAGCTCGTACAACGCAGGTCTGGACGGCATCCGGGCGATCGCCGTCCTCGGCGTCATCGCGTACCACCTCGATCTCGGATGGGCGAGCGGCGGCCTGCTCGGCGTCGGCGTCTTCTTCGTCCTCTCCGGCTACCTGATCACCGACCTCCTGGTGGCCGCCGTCCGGCGCCGCGGGGCACGGTCCTTCGGGCAGTTCTGGGTGCGCCGCGCACGCCGGTTGCTCCCCGCGCTGTTCGTGATGCTGCTCGTGACCGTGGCGTGGGCCACCCTCCTCGACCGCCAACAGCTCCCCGCCCTGAGAGCCGACGTCCTGCCGGCGGTCTTCTACTACAGCAACTGGTGGTACATCTTCCACCACGTCTCGTACTTCGCCCAGTACGGACCGCAGTCGCCGCTCGGCCATCTCTGGTCTCTCGCGATCGAAGAGCAGTTCTACCTGATCTGGCCCTTCGTCGTCCTCGGCGCCCTCCGCTGGGTGCGGAACCGCCGGCTGCTCGTGGCCGGCGCGCTGCTCCTGGCGCTCGCCTCCGCAGTCGAGATGGCGCTCCTCTTCGTGCCCTTCACCGACCCGACCCGGGTCTACGACGGCACGGACACGAGGGCCTTCGAGCTGCTCATCGGAGCGGCGCTCGCGTTCGCCTGGCCCCGGGACAAGCGGATCGGGACGATCACGCCGCGGGCGCGGACCGTCCTCGACGTCGCGGGAGGCGCCGCGCTGGCGGGCATCATCGTGATGTACTGGCAGACCGGCCAGTACGACCCGTTCGTCTACCGCGGCGGGATGGCGCTCCTCTCGGTGCTCACCGCGGTCCTCATCGCCGTCTGCGTCCACCCCGGCGCGCGGGTGGGACGAGTCCTCGGCGTCGCCCCACTTCGGTGGATCGGTGAGCGCTCCTACGGCATCTACCTGTGGTCGTTGCCGGTGATCGTCCTCACCACCCCAGAAGGCGCCGGGCAGAGCCTCCTGCGCGATGTGCTCCAGGTGGTCGGCATCATCGCCGCCGCAGCGCTCTCGTGGCGCTACGTGGAGGAGCCGGTGCGCCACGGCGCGCTCGGCCGCCTCTGGCTCGGCTTCCGCGACAGGTGGCGGAACCGCCAGTGGAGCGACCTCGTGCCCGGCACCCAAGGCCTGGCAGCCGTGGGCGTCGTCCTCGCCGGCGCGTTCATCTGCTCGCTCGGGCTCTCCGGGGTGATCTCGGGCTCGACAGCGCCGCCGGAGGCGACGAGGAGCATCCTGCCCCCGGTCCACCACGTCGGCACGACGACGACCACGACCACCACCACGACCACCGTCGCCACCGCCGTCGGGGGGGGACCTCCCGCCGGCGGCCCGGGGACGGCCCGCGGCCACGGCGGCCACCCCGCCGGCGCCCCGACGACCACGACCACCACCACGACCACCACGCTCCCGGCGGGAACCGGCGTCACCGTGATCGGTGACTCGATCATGGTCGACGCCGCGCCGTACCTCCACGAGCTGCTCCCCGCCGCGGTGATCGACGCGCAGATCGGCCAGCAACTCTACCAGGTCCAGTCCGAGGTGCCCCAGCTGAAGAAGGACGGCGACGTGGGCGACGAGCTCATCGTCGAGCTCGGGACCAACGGGTACTTCACCACCACACAGCTGAAGGCACTCCTCCGCTCGCTCGGACCCATGCGGCGGATCGTGCTCGTCAACACCCGCGAGACACGACCGTGGGAGCAGGCGGTCAACCAGAGCATCGCCACGGTCGCGCACAGCTTTCCGAACACGACGATGGTCAACTGGTACGCCCTCAGCGCGACCACTCCCCAGTACTTCTACCCCGACGGCGTCCATCTCGATCCGCAGGGCGCCAAGTTCTACGCGTCGTTGCTCGTCCACGCGCTGGAGGCGCCGCCTTCGCGGCCGCTTGCCGTCGTCCACCACAGCGGCACCACCTCCGCAGCGGGGGCTCACGCCGCCAGGGAGCGGTGAGCGGACCCACCCGGCGTACGCCGCCATGCCCGAAACGGGGCTCACCCCGCCAGGGAGCGGTGAGCGGACCCACCCGGCGCACGCCGCCACGCCCGAAACGGTACGGTCGGGATCGATGGCCGGATCGGGAGGGCGCCGAGGGCGGGGAGCTCCTCGCGATCGGCACTCGCGCCCGTGAGGAGGCCTTCTCGGCGACCGGCGCCGGCCCGGACCGGGGCGGCGAGGTCGAGTGCCCGGCTGCCCGCGGCGGCGCTCCTCGGGATGCTCACGGTTGCCGTCGTCGTGGCCGCGCTCGTCGCCGCCGGCGACGGCGCGCCGGCTCGCACCGGGGCGGCGCCGCACGCGCGGTCCCAGGACGGCAGCGACCGAGCGGGGCCGGCGAGCGCGCCGGCGGCCGGAACCCCCCTCTCGGTCTCCACCTCCGCCGCCGGAGGCGTCCCGATCGCGAGATCACGCTTCGCCCGAGGTGCGTGCGTGGGCTTCGCGCCGACCTCCGGCGACAACCATCACACCGTCTTCATCGACGCCGGCCACGGCGGCGTCGACCCCGGCGGCCCGGGAGTCACCAAGTCTGGCCGGGTGATCTACGAAGCAGGAGAGAACCTCACGATCGAGCTCGAGACGATGAACCTGCTCCGCGCAGAGGGGTTCCGGGTCGTCGTCTCCCGCACCGTCAACACCGACATCATCAAGCCGACGGCGGCCGACCTCACAGGCGGGGTGCTCTCGGAGGCCGGCGCGAGGGCGGACGTCGCCGCGCGCGACGTCTGTGCCGACCTCGCAAGAGCGACAGTCCTCGTGGGGATCTACTTCGACGCCGGCACATCACCGCTCGACGCAGGATGCATCACGGCGTACGACCCCGCGCGGTCCTTCGCCGCCAAGAGCAGGCGGCTCGCGACGCTCCTCCAGCGCGACGTGCTCGCCCGCATGAACGCGCACGGCTGGCAGATCCCCAACGACGGGGTCCAGCCGGACACAACACTCGGGGGGGTCCCCCTCACAGCGACCGCCGCCTCCTACCGTCATCTCCTCCTCCTCGGGCCGGCAGACCCCGGCTGGTTCACAACTCCGAGCCGGATGCCGGGCGCCCTCATCGAGCCGCTGTTCATCTCGGACCCCTTCGAGGGCTCCATCGCCAACAGCGCGGCCGGCCACCGGGCGATCGCCGAAGGCATGGCGCAGGCCATCGAGCAGTACCTCGGCACCCCGTCGTGACGACCTCTTCACCTGTCGCCCGGCGTGGCCGGGAAGCCGCCGGCCTTCTCCTGGCGTGCGCCCACCCGACGAGAGCTCGCCGGGATCGTCCGAGAGGCCTCGCCGTCGGGGGTCTCGGCGAGGCGTGCGCCGACGCGGCTCAGGCCACGGCCCCCCGAGAGCGAAGCCCGTCGATCTCTTCGGAGCTGTAGCCGACGGACCGGAGCACGTCGTCGGTGTCCTGCCCCAGGCCAGGCACCTGGCGCGCGGCCGACGGCGCGCCGAGGGGAAAGCGCACGACGGGCAGCGGCCCGACCGGCGACGTGGCGTCCACGAACATCTGGCGGGCCAGCAGCTGAGGGTGCGCCAGGACCTTCTCCATGGTGCGCACTTCGCCGTAGGGAAGGCCGGCGCCGCCGAGCCGATCCAGCCACACGGCGCTCGGCAGCCCGCCGATCGTGCGCTCCACAAGCTCCTCGACCTCGTGGCGATGCGCTCGACGGGCGTCGACCGTGGCGAACCGGGCGTCGCGCACGAGCTCGGGGCGGACGAGGACCTTCTCGCAGAGCACCTGCCAGTCGCGATCGTTGGCGACCACCAGGTTCACGTAGACGCCGTCAGCGGCGAGGTACGGGCCGTAGGGCGACAGGTACTGGTGACGCATCCCCGTGCGCGGAGGCTCGGTGCCCTCGTGCCAGTAGTGATGAGGGAAGTAGCAGAGCCATGCCGCCACGGCGTCGAGCATGCCCAGGTCGATGTAGGCGCCGACGCCGCTCGTGGACCTGGCGACGAGGGCGCTCAGCACGGCGATCGCCGCGGTGGAGCCGCCGATCAGGTCCGTGATCGGGAGCCCGACCTTCGCCGGCGCCTCGGGGGTGCCGTTGGACAGGAGAACGCCCGCCTCGCCCTGCACGAGAAGGTCGTAGGCCTTCACGTCGCGGAAGGGGCCCGTCTGGCCGTACCCCGACAGGCTGCAGTACACGAGCTCCGGGCGACGCGGCCGCAGGTCGCCCTCCGACAGGCCGAGGCGGGCCGCGACGCCAGGGCTGAAGTTCTCCAAGAACACGTCTGCGGAGAGCGCCAGGCGCCGGGCGACGCGTCGGCCCTCGTCGCTGCCGAGGTCGATCGCGACATCTCGCTTCCCGACGTTGTAGGCGACGAAGCCGCTCGAGAGGCCCCGGGCGACATGGTCCCATCCGCGCACCACGTCGCCTTGCCCGGGTCGCTCGATCTTGACCACCTCGGCGCCGAGCTCCGCCAGGATGAACGAGCAGAACGGCATCGCCACCGCCTGCTCGAGCGCCACGACCCTCGTACCTGAGAGCGGAGAGGTCGGCGGCCCGTCCGAGGCGTCGGTCATCGTCCCGGCGGCACCGCGGGGAAGATGTCGGTCCTCGGCGCGTGCTCGCGCTTCCACACCATCACCGACCGCCGGTAGCGGATCACCAGGTCGCCGTCCTGGTTGTAGCCCCGAGTCTCGACCTTCACGACGCCCTGGGTCGGGCGCGACCGCGACGGCCGCACTTCGAGCACCTCGCTCTCGGAGTACAGGGTGTCTTCGGCAAAGACCGGGTGCGGAAGCTGGATCTCGTCCCACCCGAGGGCGAACCCGTTCTCGCTCACGTCCGCGACGCCCATCCCGGCCACGATCGCCAGGGTCAGCGCGCTGTTGACCAGGCACCGGCCCCACTCGGTCCGCTTGGCGTACTCGCGGTTGAAGTGGATCTGGTTCGTGTTGTTCGTGAGGAGGGTGAAGGTGATGTTGTCGGACTCGGTGACCGTGCGGCCGTAACGGCAGCGATAGACGTCGCCGACGGCGAAGTCCTCCAGGTACCGACCCTCCCAGCCGGTTCGGACCGTTCCCATGCGCGTGCCTCCTTTCTCTTCGGGTCGTCCGCCGCGCCGGGCTCTTGCCGCGGCCGGCTCAGTACGACTTCGGCATGCCGAGCACCCGTTGCCCCAGGTAGGACAGGACCAGGTTGTTGCTGACCGGCGCGATCTCGAACAGCTTGGTCTCGCGGAACTTCCGCTCGATGCCGTACTCGGAGGCGAAGCCGTTGCCGCCGTACGCGGTGATCGCGGCGTTGGCGGCCTGCCAGGACGCCGAGGACGCCAGGTACTTCGCCATGTTCGCCTCGGCCCCGCACGGCTCGCGGCCGTCGAAGAGCGACGCGGCATGGAAGCGCATCAGGCTCGCTGCCCGCACCGCCGCATACGCCTGGGCGATCGGGAACTGCACCGCCTGGTTGGCGCCGACCGGTTTGCCGAAGACGACCCGAGACGACGCGTACGCCGCCGCCCGCTCGACGAAGAACCGACCGTCGCCGATGGCCTCCGAAGCGACGAGGATGCGCTCGGCGTTCCATCCGTCGATGATGTAGCGGAAGCCCTTCCCCTCCTCGCCGATCAGGTTCTCCGCCGGGACCTCGAGGTCGGAGACGAAGACCTGGTACGTGTGGTGGTTGAACATGACCGGGATGCGCGAGATCTCCACCGCGTCCCCGGCGGTGCGAAGGTCGACCAGGAGCACGGACAGCCCTTCGGTCGCGGGCTGTCCCTCGGCGACCGGAGACGTCCGGACGAGGAGGAGCATCAGGTCCGAGTAGGCGACCCGGGAGATGAACGTCTTCTGCCCGTTCACCACGTAGTGGTCGCCCACTCTTCGGGCCTTGGTCGTGATCTTGGTGGTGTCGCTCCCCGCATCGGGCTCGGTGACGCCGAAGGCCTGCAAGCGCAGCTCTCCTGCGGCGATCGCGGGCAGGTACGCCTGTTTCTGCTCGGCGCTCCCGTGCCGGAGGACGGTCCCCATCGTGTACATCTGGGCATGGCAGGCGTTCGCGTTCGCACCCGACCGATGGATCTCCTCCAAGACCACGGCCGCCTCGGTGATCCCGAGGCCTCCACCGCCGTACTGCTCTGGGATCAGGATCGACAACCACCCGAGGTCGGTCAGCGTCCGGACGAACTTCTCCGGGTACGCGCCGATCGACTCGAGATCCTGCCAGTAGCTGTCGGGGAACTGGGCGCAGACCTCGGCGATGGCCTCGGCCATCGTCTGCTGGTCCTCGCTGAGCCGGAAGTCCATCGCTCCTACCCGGCGGCGGTGGGGGCAGAGAAGTGCCCCTTCTTCACGAAATCGGCGTTCGTCAGGTAGCTGCGCAGCTCACCTGCGAGGTCCCCGGTGTTGGGGACGTAGGCCACCACGCAGCGGGTCGATCCGGCCTCCTCGTAGCCGGCGAGCTTCGCGGGCAGTCGCGCGAGGTCTCGATCGGCGTACATCGGCACGTCGTCCACCATCTCGTCGGGGATCAGCTTCCTGGCGGCGGCGAAGCCCTCGTTGCGATGGGCCTCCTGGACCGCGGAGACGACCTCGCCCCAGCCCATCTTTCTGAGCGTGTCGGCGTAGCCGCGCTGGAGCGAGTAGAAGGTGAGGACCTTCTTCAGCGCCCAGCGGGCGGCGTCGACGTCCTCGGACAACGAGACCCGCACCTTGCAGACGACCTCGAGGGCGTCGGGGTCGCGCCCCGCGTCGCGGGCGCCGGCGTGGAAGTCCTCGACGATCCTGCGGATCATCGGCGGGTTGGCCATGTTCACGACGATCCCGTCGCCGATGCGGCCCGCGAGCCGGGCCATCTGGGGCCCGAGGCCGGCGATCCACACCTCGAGGCCGCCGTCGGGCGGCTGGAATGCCATCTTGAAAGAGCCGCGCGTCGCGTAGAAGTCGCCCTCGTAGTCCGGGACGCGCTCGCCCGAGTAGGCGGCGCGCAGGATCTCGACGTACTCCCTCATCCGGCGCAGCGGCCGGTCGAACTCCTGGCCGTGCCAGCCGGCGATGATCGGATTGCCCACCCCCAAGCCGAGGATCAGCCGCCCTTCGGAGAGCTCGTTGAACGCGGCGGCCTGCAGCGCCAGGGTGATGGGCGAGCGGCCGTAGACGTGGTAGATGGCCGTGCCGAGCTCGATCCTCGACGTCACGGCCGCCATCGCCGAGAGGAGGACCATCGGGTCGCGCGAGTTGGACTCCCCCTTCCAGACGGCGCCGAAGCCGACCTCTTCGGCCAGTCGTGCCGCGTCGACGCAGATCTTCATCGGGATCTGTGCGGCGGAGTTGAACTCAGTGTCGATGATCACCTCGTCTCCTTTCTGCGTTGCCGAGGACGCGTGCCCGCGTTGGCGAGGACGCGTGCCCGCGTTGGCGAGGACGCGTGCCGGGGCCGCCGCCGCCGGCGATCCCGGGTGCTCTGCCGTCGCCTGGTCAGCTCGTGTACCAGCCTTTCGGATCGAGCTCGTTGCGGATGAAAGCCAGCTGCCGTGCGGTGGGCGCGGGCGTCTCCTTCGTCCCCCCATGAGGCACGGCCAGGGGGATGGGGGTATCGGCGAGCACGGCGTCGGGGTGCTCGCCGGGGTGCACGCTCTCGAGCGCTGCGCCGTCGGGGCCGAACGCGATGACGGCGCGGTCGGTGACCACCGCGCACGTCCCTTCGCCGGGCAACCCGAGGTCTGCTCGGCTCCTGCCGCCGACCTGTCGCCCGGGGCTCGTGAGGAACGTGAGGGTCTCTGCGAACTTGCGCGCCTGATGGGTCATCACGATGACGATCCGACCGGCGTTCGAGCTGATGTCGTTCCCGCCCCCCGAACCCCTGAAGCGTCGCCGCGAGCCGTCGGCCTCCTCCACCTCGGTCGTGTTGAACGACCCCCACGGGTCCACCTGGAGGGCGCCGAGGAGGCCCAGCGAGACCCGCCCGCCGTGCACCATGACGCCGAGGACCTCGAGCGTCGTGCCGAACGCGGTGGCACCCCTCCACATCCTCGGGTCGGCGATCCCCGCGGACGGCTCCGTCGGCATCGGCTCGAACACCCCGATCTCGAGCAGCAGTCGTGCGGAGGGTGCGTGCGTGCGCTGCGCGAGGAGGGCAGCCATCTGCGGCAGGCCCAGGCCGACGACGGCGACGTCGCCGTCTTGGACCTGCAGCGACCCGGCGACCGCCAGCATCTCGCCACCCGTCCAGCGCTCGTCCGCACTCATGCCGCCGCCAGCGCGAGATACTCGTCGAACGTCGACACGCCGCGCACGAAGCGATCGAGATACGCGTCGTGCTCCTCGGCGCCGGCGCTGGCCGCGGCGACGTACGAGCGGAGATGTCCGGCGTCGTAGTCGTAGCGGCCGTAGACGGCCGTCGGGTGGCCGCCCCGAGGGACATGGGTCACCGCGTGGACGAGCGAGCCCGGGATCGTGACCCTGGACGGATCGAGCTCGCCGACGTCGACGATCTCCTCGGACACGAGCAGCACGACCTTCGACGCGCGAGCGGTCTCGGGGATGCTCCACAGCGGCCCGTCGACGACCGCGTTGCCGGCGCGGTCGGCGACGTCGACGTGGATGACCGAGAAGTCGGGCCGCAGCGGCGGCAGCGCCAGGCACGGAGCGCCGTCGAAGGGGCTCTCGATCTGCTTGACCTGCCCCGCGGCCACCAACGGCGCGAGCAGGTCCGACCCGAGCATCGACCGGGTGGTCACGAACGGGAGACCGAGCCCACCGGCGTGAAGCCTGAGGGCCAGGGCGAGCCCGGAGTACTCGGACAGCTCGAGCCGCCCGGTCTGCAACGCCCGGTTGACCGCGTGAAGGAGGCCGAACCGGTCGAGCGACCCGCTCGCGTAGGTGAGGCGATCGACGGCGCCCCCCGCGACGAGGAGGTCGGTCTCGATCCCGCCGAACACCTGGGTCACGCTCAGGCCGACGGTCCCGGCGCGGATCAGCTCGTGGGCGAAGGCGACGGCGTTGCGAGTGATGGCGAAGCCCGCCAGCGCCACGTGGCTGCCGTCGGGGATGCCGGCCGCGAGCTCGTGCAACGAGACGACCCGATCGGGGCGCGTGCTCATCGATGGCCGGAGGATCCGGTCGGCTCGAGGCCCAACAGGCGAGCCGGGTTGTCGCACAGGATGGTCTTCACGTCCTGCTCTTGGACGCCGAACCCGAGAAGCGCGCGGACGAAGACGCGCATGCCCGAGACCGCGTCCAAGTGGAGCACTTGGCCGAAGTCCGAACCGCTGACGCACCGGTCCGCGCCGACCTGCTTGATCGCCTCGACCGTCTCCATCGGGTCTTGGACCGGCTGGTACAGCGAGGGGATCATCGGCTGGCAGTAGACGCCCACGAACACGCCCAGCTCGGCCAGCTGCTTCATCTCGGAGATGAGCAGCTTGTTGAGCTCCAAGATGGGGTGGTCGAGCACCGCGCGGACGCCGAGCTCCTTCGCGAGCGTGCACAGCGGCAGCAGCTCCTCGAAGTCCGTGTGGCCGAGCGCGACCGCGACGCCGGCCTCGGCAGCCAGCTCCATCACCCTGCGGACGTTCGGGAGCACGTCCCCTGTGGCCCCGACGAGTCGGACGTACTCCTCCGGGTCCGGGTCCAGGCCCGCCGATCGGGCCCAGCCGAACGACTTGAACGTGGGGAACCAGAGGCACTTCATGTTCGGGTACTTGAGCGCCACCTCGACGGCCTCGGGATTGACTCCCAAGTTGAGACCGAGCCCGCCGTAGACCTCCACCCGATGCTCGAGGCGGCCGTCGAGGACCATCTCGTCGATCTGCTTCTGGACGAGGTACGCCGCGCCCGCCGTGAGGTTCCAGTGGTCCTTGAAGGCGATCGCGCGCATCTTCGCCCGGGACGCGTCCACCGCGATCTCGACCATGTCCTGCCCTCGGTGGACGAAGTCGGGATAGGCGTGGATGTGGTGGTCGATGGCGCCCTCGAGGTAAGGGTTCTCGATGCCCGGATAGACGGCGGTGAGCTGAGGGTTGTCCTTCAGCATCTCGTAGAAGTAGGTGGGCGAATTGAGCTGGCGGACCCGCTCGACGGTGAGCGTCCGCCCCACTCGCGTCTCCCCGATTGCCGCTTCGTAGACGGCGTGTTCGTCGCACATGCTCCTGGTCTCCTCGCTCCCTCGGTCCGGACAGGCGCGCTCGCGCCGGACCTCGACTCTGCCAAAAGTCCCGTAATGCAGGATTTCTGTTTCTCAGGTCAGGACTATACGCCAGCGGTCGGTCGCGGGCCAATGCTTCTCGCGGCCTCGGGCGCAGGGCGCCGGCGGTCGGAGGCAACGCGCCCTATCGTGGCACGAGGGCGCCGGCGGCGCGGCACCGTGGAGCGCAGGCGACGGCGGCGCGGCACCGTGGAGCGCAGGCGCCGGCGGCGCGGCACCGTGGCACGCAGGCGACGGCGGCGCGGCACCGTGGAGCGCGTGCATCAGCTGTCGATCTCGCTGAGCTTGGCGCCGATCTCCTGGGCGGACGTTCGGACGAGCTCGACGGTGGCGTCGAGCTGGCTGGCGTCGAGGCGGTGCTCCGGCATCACCACGGTGAGCCCTGCGATCACGTGGCCGGGACGGCTGAAGATCGGGGCGGCGACGCCGACGACCCCCGGGTCGCGCTCGCCGTAGGTCACGGCGTAGCCCCGCCGGCGGATCTCCCCGAGCCGAGCCCGCAGCGCCTGTGGCTCCGTGATCGTGTTGTCGGTGAACCGCTCGAGGGGTTCCGAGCCGAGCGTCCGGTCGAGCTCGGCGTCATCGAGCCACGCCAGGAGCACGATCGCCGAGGCGCCGGCGTGCACGGGCAGGATCTGCCCGCGCTCGTAGGAGAGACGCAGGTTGCGAGAGCTCTCCTCTCGTTCGAGGCAGATCACGTGCGTGCCGGAGCGGCGCGTCAACAGGACGGTCTCGCCGACCTCGTCAACCATGCGGCGCATCACCGGTGCGGCCACCTTGGAGAGTCCCAGGCCCGATCGGGCGATGCGCGCAAGCTGGAAGATTCGAGGGCCGAGCCGGTAGCCAGCCGCGTCCTCTTCGAGGAGCCCGGCATCACGAAGGCTCTGGAGGTAGCGGTACGTCGTGCTGCGCGACATGCCCAGCTTCCCCGCGACCTCAGCCGCCGACAGGGCCGTGCGGCCCTCGTCGTACAACAGGAGCAGCTGGATCGTCCGGTCCGCCGTCTGATTGCGTTGCGCCTTGCTGGGTTGGCTCACGGAGCCTCCTCGGGGAGCAGCCGGACTGCGGCGCTGGCACGGAGACCCGGGCCACCTGCTCTGAGATCTCCGTTGGCGGGCTCTACTCCTAGTGATAGAGCAGCTTGTCCTATATTATAGGACAAAGGAGGGCTAGGGCGGCTGTCGCGAAATGCGGGCCTTGCGGGTGAGAGCATCAACTTTCGGGGTCGCCGGAACGCTGTCCGGATTCTGTCGGAATTCGCAAAGCGGCCAGGCGGCGGCGAACGAGCGCCAGGTCGTGGTGTCATGCGCGGTGACCCAGGACGCCAACGACGTCGGCCAGGACCAGCCGATGGTCGCCAAGACCGCAGAGACGCTCGGTGCCGTCGGCGGCACCGAGCCCATCGGCCTCGTGCTCAGCGATGCCGGCTACTGGTCCGAGGAGAACGCCACCGCAGAGGGCCCCGACCGCCTCATCGTCACGCTCGAGGACTGGAGGCAGCGTCGGGCTGCTCGTGAAATGGGGACGACGACGGGACCACCCCCGAAGATGCGACGCCGCTCGAGGCCATGGACCACCGGCTGCGCACCGCCGAGGGCGCGGCCGCCTACACCACGCGTTCACACACCATCGAGCCGGTGCTCGGAGATCACGGAGATCACAAGGAGAACCGCGGCTGGCACGGCTTTCGACGCCGGGGCGTCGACGCGGCGCTGAGCGAGTGGGAGTTCATGAACGCCAGCCACAACCTCACCAAGCTCTTCTCCCACCAGAGCCGACACCAGGTGTCACTCGTCTGGCTGCAGCGGCGCGTTCGGGACGGCGCCGTCGAGCTCGGTCCCACACAACCGACGAGCGCACCAAGGTCGAGGTCTGAGTCGACGCGTCTCTGCAGCAGCAGGAGCCTGTCGTCGCTGACGGTGAGCTTCATTCTGCGACAGCCTGCTGACGCCGACAATTTCACGATTCGTCAGCAAGCATCTCGTGGTGTGTCAGCGGACGCTTCACTCCGCTGACAGCGGCCTCAACGGTCCGCGTTCCGAATCAGCGTCGCAGGGGGGTGGAAGCAGCCAGTCCGAGCAACTCCTCGCTGACGTAGAGCTGCGCTGGCCGGCCCGTCCCAGAAGGTGCTGCAGCAGGGTAGGGGGTGAGGATGCCGGCATCTGCGAGCACCCTGAGGGCGGTCCCGGCAGCCGGCCGGGTGAGCCCGAGCGTACGGACCACGATGGGGGCGCTGAGCACCAGATGGCGAGGCAAGAGGTCCAGGACCCGCCACGCGCCGGCGTCGGACCGCAGGGACCGGACCTTGCCATAGTCAGACAACTTCTGTTCCCAGCCGGTGCGGATCCGCCCTGCATCACCGACGAGTTGCTGCTGCGCCCGACTCGCTCCCGAGACGGCATCGGCAAACCAAGCGACCCAGGAGTTGGCATGCCCGAAGCGGTACCGGGTCAGCTCGGCGGTGTACCCACCGACGTCGGCGGCAAGCCGGACGCTGACAGGCGGCGGCGTGAGCAGGTGGAGCCGGCGGGTGAGCAGCCAAGTGACGAGCACCCGGCCGATCCGGCCGTTCCCGTCGGCGAAGGGATGGATGATCTCGAACTGGGCGTGCGCGATCGCTGCCGCGGCGATTGGGTCGAGGTCGGCGCTGTTCGCGAACGTGAGCAGATCGGCGAGCAGCCCGTCCAGCGTTGTCGCCGGCGGCGTGACGAGGTGGGCCTCGAACGGCGTCGGGCCGCCGATCCAACCCTGGTCCTGCCGAATGCAGCCGACGTAGCGGGCCGGCGTGGGGCTCCCCGCCATCAATGCCTCGTGCCAGCGGCAGAGCTCCTCCTCACCGAGCGAGTCGGTGCCCGAGGCGTGCGCGATTGCCTCGTCGGCCGCAGCCAGATTGGCAGCCACCCAGGCGGCCGGGGTGCGAGCACCGCTGTCGTTGTACTCAGCAATGACGACATCGACGACCGGGGCAGTGACGCCTTCGATGTAGCTCGACGCGATCCCCTCGGCGCGAAGGAGCAGCCGAGCGAGAGGGACGTAGTCGTCACCCATGGCCTCGGCACCCTGTGAGACGCCTGCTTCGGCGGCACCGCAGC
>JAKATH010000042.1 GCA_021828055.1 Actinomycetes bacterium | reverse complement strand
ACCAGGCCCGGCGGGCCAACGTCCGCTTCCGTCCCGCCGCCGGCGGCCCCCCGGTGCTCGTCCACACCTTGAACGGGTCCGCCCTGGCCTGGCCGCGCGTGTGGGCCGCGCTGGTCGAGTGGGGGCGACAGCCGAACGGCTCGGTCCGCTTGCCCGATGTGCTCAGCCCCTGGCTCGGGCCCGAACCGACGATCCGGCCACGCTGAGGCGGTCGCGCCGGGCCCACGACGGCGCCCGAGTGATGTCTTCGTGCGCGGGACTGGCCGTCAGGGACGGTGAGCTGCGACCTCGGAAGGGTCGAAACGGTACCCGACGCCGCGCACGGTCGTGATGAGGACGGGACGGGAAGGGTCGACCTCGATACGCGACCTGAGCCGCTTCACGTGCACGTCCAGCGTCTTCGTGTCCCCGATGTAGTCGGAGCCCCACACTCGGTCGATCAGCACGTCACGCGTGAGGACCCGCCCGGCGTTCTCGACCAGGAGCGCGAGCAGCTCGAACTCCTTGCGGCGCAGGTGCACCTCGCCGCCCCGGACGAACACGCGTCGCGTGTCCAAGTCGACCCGCACGTCACCCGCCTCCCGGGACCCCTCCTCGGTCCCGGTCACGCGACGGTCCTCTCGGCTCGCTGCTCCGTACTCGCCGCCGGTGCCCCGGCGCATCACCGCGCGGATGCGAGCGACGAGCTCGCGGAGCCTGTACGGCTTGGCGACGTAATCGTCGGCACCGACCTCGAGGCCGACCACCGTGTCGATCTCGGCAGCTTTCGCGGTGACCATGATGATCGGGACGCTCGACCGGCTGCGGATGGTGCGGCAGACGTCGATCCCGGACACCTTCGGCAGCATCAGGTCCAAGAGGACGAGGTCTGGTTCCTTCTCGTCGAAGAGCCGCAACGCCTCAGAACCGTCCCGCGCGACGGTGACCTGGAAGCCCTCCCGACCGAGCCCGATCACGAGCGCGTCGACGAAGGACTCCTCGTCCTCGGCGAGGAGCACGCTGATGGGTCGGGAGTCGGTCGCCATGGTCTGCCGCGCAAAGGGTACCGGGGCGGAGCCCGGTCGCGCCCGGAGGGCCGCGTCGGAGGGCCGCCTCAGAGGGCCGCGTCGGAGGGCCGCCTCAGAGGGCCGCGTCGGAGGGCCGCCTCAGCCGCTTCTGTCCGGCTGCAGCGGCAGGACAAGGGTGAACGTGGAGCCTTCTCCTTCGCGTGACTCCACCTCGACCCAGCCCTGGTGGTTGTTCGCGACGTGGCGGACGATGGAGAGCCCGAGACCGGTCCCCCCGGTCTCACGGCTGCGCCCGTGGTCGACGCGGTAGAAGCGCTCGAAGATGCGGTCGAGGTCCCGCGCGGGGATCCCGACGCCATGGTCGACGACCGAGATCCGCACGTTCTCCCGGGGGGGGCGCGCGACGGTGACCCCGCCGTTGGGCGCTTGCACGACCGGGGCCGCCGTCGGTTCCCCCGAATCGGCCTGCGGGGTCGGCTCCGGGACCTGAGCTGCCGGGGGCTGGGAGTCGGCCCTTTCGGCTCTCGGCGCGCCCGCCCGCCCGCCGTCCTCGGGCGGAGTGTTCTCCCGGGCGCCCTGGTGCTCCGTGCCCGGTTCGCCGCTGCCCTGCCCCGGCTGGGCGGCGGCATTCGGCGCCGGGGAGGACGGTCGGGCTGGAGAGAGGGCCGGGGAGGACGGTCGGGCTGGAGAGAGGGCCGGGGAGGGGTGCATGGTGGAGGCGATCCCGGGCGCGACGACCACGGTGCTCGCCGGGGGAGTGACGCCGACTGCGGGGGGGCCACTTGGGGCGACGCCTGGGGGACTGCCTGGGGCGCCGCCTGGGGCGCCGCCTGGGGGGCCACTTGGGGCGCCGCCTGGGGGACTGCCTACGGGGCCACTTGGGGAACCGCCCCACGGGCTGCTGGCAGCTGCGAGCGTCGCAGGTGCAACCTCGGCTCCGACGGTGACGTTGCTGCCGTCGTAGGAGTAGGTCACCGCGTTCTCGACCAACGCGTGCATTGCGGAGACCAGCTGCCGGCGATCTCCGAGGACGACCACAGGCGGCCGGGGTTCCTCCATGCTGATGGTGATGTGGCGCTGCTCGGCGGCGGCCCGCACCCGCTCGACCGCCTCGGCCATCACCAGGCTCACAAGGACTGGCTCGCGCGGCGGCGCCTCCTCGGATTCGATTCGGCTCAGGTCGAGCAGGTCGTCGATGATCCGGCTGACGCGGAAGGCTTCGGAGTGAATCCTATTCGCAAGCCGTCGCGCCACTTCGGCGTCGGGCTCCGCGACGAGCGTCTCAGCAAGCAACCCGAGCGCGCCCATCGGCGTCTTCAACTCGTGGCTCACGTTGGCGACGAAGTCGCGGCGGATCTCCTCGAGCCTTCGCCGTTCCGACACGTCCTCGATGATGGCGATGACCCCGAGCGGCCGCCGACCGTCGTCGATGAGCCGAGCCCGGACCAGAAGCGTCCGGCGTGGTGGCCCGTAGAGGTCCAGCGTCCGCTCGGCGTCCCCGGCGTCCCACGCGTCCTCGAGAAGCTCCGTGACCGCTTGCGCGGCGAGCGCGTCGCCGTGGCGGCTCGTCATCAGCGCGTTCGCCCGTGCGTTGCGGTAGACGACCGTGGCGTTCTCGTCGCACAGGACGACGCCCTGGGGGAACGCGTCGAGCGACCGGCGCAGCCGGATGGCGTCGGCGCTCGCGTCCGCGACGGCCTCGGTCGCCGCTCCAGTCACCTGTTCGAGGTAGGAGAGCGCGCTCTCGAGGCTCGAGTGCTCGTCCGGCGTCTCGATGCCGAGACGCGAGCCGAGCGCGGTGAGTCGCTGGGAGATGGCCCTCCGTCCTGACTGGCGACCGATCAGGAGGGCGAGGGTGACGCCCACCACGAAGATCGCGGCACCGACTCCGACAACCACGGGCGCGGGGAAGCCGCTCGAGATCCCTGCGAGCACCGCGGCCCGGGCCGCGCGGACCGATCCGCAGGCGACGAGGACCAGGGTCGTCACCTTTCCCCTTCGCCCGCTCCGCTCCGCTTCCGGGACGCCACAGCCCTCAGCATGGCAGCCGCATCGCGCCGACACGCGCATTCGGGCTTGCGGATCGGAGAACCGGAAAATACACGAAATGGGTTGAAACAGCATGAGAGAGAGGCGTATGCTTCGAGAGCGCATCGGGTGGGAAGGGCGACCGGAAGGGAGCGACATGGCGGCGACTGGACCAGCGAGGGCGACGGGGAGCATCCTCATCGCCAGTCCCCTGCGACTCATGGGGGTGCACGGCGCCCGCGTGGCGGCGCTCCTGAGCAAGACGAACTTCACATTTCAGCACTTCAAGCCCACAGCCTCCGCGCTCCCCGGGGGAAGCACGCTGCTCAAGCTGGTCGACGGCCTCGGGGGCTGGGCACTGATACTTGCGGTCGCAGGCCTGGTGGTGGGGGCGGCTCTGTGGGCTATCGGCTCGCACTCGCAGAACTACCAGCAGTCCTATGTCGGCAGGCGTGCGGTGCTCGTGTCGGGTGTTGCGGCACTGCTCATCGGTGCGGCTCCGACGCTCATCGGCTTCTTCTTCGATACGGGCCAGGGCATCGTCAACCCGCTGACGCACTGAGCAGACGATGGCTTGCCCCATTCCGCTCAACCTCGTCTGTGACGCGGTCGGAAGCGCGACGTCGTCGGCAGCCGGTGGCGTCCTGTCTGCGATCGCTGGATGGGTCGTGGGGGGAGCGACGTGGCTGCTCAACGAGCTCGGCAAGGTGATCACGTCGACCACCGCAGTCAACGTTCGCGCGCCGTGGTTCGTGCACCATTACAAGGTCATGCTCGGCGTAGCCGCGATCGTCGCCGTTCCGATGATCATGTTTGCTGCGGTGCAGTCCCTGTTCCACCAGAACGCAGCGGTCCTGTTCCGAGCTGCGTTCATCCACCTGCCGCTCGCCGCGCTGCTCACTGCGGCCGCTGTCCAGATCGTGCAGCTCGCGCTCGAGGTCACCGACGTGTTGTGCAGAAAAGTGACGGCAGGCACCGGTGGTGAGCTCGAAAAGACGTTCCATTCGATCGGCGCCGTGCTCTCGCGCGAGCCCCTGCCCCTACCGACGTTCGTTATGACCGTCGGCGGGCTGCTCATCGTGGTGGGCGCGTTCGTGCTCTGGCTGGAGCTCCTCGTGAGGGCGGCGGCGATCTACGCAGCGGTGGTCTTTCTTCCGCTCGCGCTCGCGAGCTTGATTTGGCCGGCCATCTCCCATTGGTGCAGGCGTCTCACGGAGACGCTCGTCGCTCTCGTCCTGTCCAAGTTCGTCATCGTCGCGGTGTTGTCACTCGCCGTCGGCGCCGTGAGCTCGGGCGGCGGCTTCTCGACCGTGCTGGCCGGTGGTGCGCTTCTCCTTCTCGCCGCGTTCACGCCGTTCACGCTGCTGCGGCTGGTGCCGCTCGCGGAGGTCGGTGCCATGATGCAGCTGGAGGGCGCACGCCAGCGTGTCCGCGCCTCGTGGGGGACGGCGCCGGACAGTGCGGTGAGGTTCGCGCTTCGCCAGGCACGGGAGCACGGAGCCCATCGGGAGACAACAGCGCCGCTGGGGACACCGGGTGCGCCGGGCACCGGAATGACAGTGGACCCGGGCGGCGCGGGACCCTCCGGCGGCGCGGGACCCTCCGGCGGCGCGGGACTTGCCGGGGGCGCGGTCGGCTTGGTCGGTGGCGCGGGACTTGCCGGTGGCGCGGGACTTGCCGGCGGCGCGGGACTTGCCGGCGGCGCGGGACTTGCCGGCGGCGCGGGACTTGCCGGTGGCGAGGTCGGCTGGGTCGGTGGCGAGGGACTTGCCGGTGGCGGGGGACTTGCCGGTGGCGAGGTCGGCTGGGTCGGTGGCGAGGGACTTGCCGGTGGCGGGGGACTTGCCGGTGGCGAGGTCGGCTGGGTCGGTGGCGAGGGACTTGCCGGTGGCGAGGGACTTGCCGGTGGCGAGGTCGGCTGGGTCGGTGGCGAGGGACTTGCCGGTGGCGAGGGACTTGCCGGTGGCGAGGGACTTGCCGGTGGCGAGGTCGGCTGGGTCGGTGGCGAGGGACTTGCCGGTGGGTCGGGAAATCCGAGCGCGGAGTTCGGCACCGACGACTCCGCCCGCCTCAGCGGCGGAGGCGCTCGCGCCGGCGCCGCGACGGACGATGCCGGCGCCGCGACGGACGATGCCGGCGCCAGCGGCGGGACTGCTGGCGGAGACGGACGGCTACTGGCTCTCGGACCTGCGGTGCAGGGGTGGCCGCCGCCAGGGGAGCTCGCGGCACCGCCTGGGACAATCCCTCTATGGCAGGGATCTCCGGAGAGCGTCATTGCCGCGCTCGAGGCGACACGACGCCCCCATCGCGTCGAGCCCGACGGGTACGGGGGCGTCATTCCGGGCGTCCCGTCCCCGCTCTGGGGCGGCGCAGAGCCGCTGAGCCGTTTCGAGCCCGGGCCGAAAGACGATTGGGGTGCGTGGGGCGTGGAAGACGGCGCGGCTTCGGAACCCTCTTCGCCGTCGCCCGGGTCGCGAGTGCGAGGCGAGCCACCGTTCATCGACTGGTCGCTGGATACGTCTGACGACGACGGGTCATGTGAAGCGGAAAGCCCGGAAGTCGGGAGGGGCGGAGGGGCGGAGTGGGAGCGGGGCGCGGACTGGGACGGACAGTGATGCCAGGGGTACGGGCGCGCTACCGGTTCGGTCCCCTCGAACGGCGCGGTCTCATCGCGGGGTGGCGCGGCGGCCAGATCGCAGTTGTGGCGGCGGGTGCGGTCGCGGCGATCATGGTGCTGCACCGGCGGCAGACGCTTCCCGCGATCGGAGTCGCGGTCTTCTTGGTCGCGGTGAGCATCGCCTTGGCGTGGTGGCCGATCGCGGGACAGACCGCCGACCAGTGGCTCCCGACCGTCGTGCGTTGGGGAGCCTCGGGGCTTGCGGGCATCCGCTGCCGACGGGCCGGCGTCGAGGCGGCGGGCCACTGCCTCGGTCCGGACGGCGCACCCTGCCTCGTCGCCTCCGGGCGTGCGAACGGACCGACCGGGCACGCCGGGTACCGCGCGGCGGCCGGTCGCCGACCGCTTCCTGGAGCGCCATGGTCCAGGTCGGCTCGAGCGGTCCACGGCGCGTTCGCAGGGCTGGGAGTGCTGGGCTTCGGCGCGCGGAAAGGGGAAGACATCGTCGCCGTCGTGCACGACGAGCACGCGAGGACGTACACGGCCGTCATGGAGCTTCTCGGCCACAGCTTCGCCCTACTCTCTGGAGACGAGAAGGAGCGCCGCGTCGCCTCGTGGGCGTCGGTCCTGAGCTCGCTTGCCCGTGAGCGATCGGTTGTTCATCGCGTCCAGTGGGTCGCGGCGACCATGCCGGACGACGGCGCTGCGATCAGCGGTCATCTCAGGTCGCGTGGTGTGTTGTCGGAAGATGCCCCGCCCCGGCGTTCCTACGCCACACTGCTGAGGAGCGCCGGAGGGGAGACCTGCCGGCACGACGTCCATCTGGCAGTCCAGCTGCGCGCAGCGGGAGCCACCGCGCGTGCGATGCGTTCACTCGGGGGCGGTGACCGTGCGGCATGTGCCTTGCTAGCCCGCGAGGTCACCTTGCTGCGTCAGCAGCTCGCGGCCGCCGACGTCCCGGTCGAGCGAGTTCTCGACGAGCGCGAGCTTGCCGCGATAGTGCGACGCGCGCTCGACGGGGATGAGCGCACGCGAGGAGCCTGCCCTCCGTGCGGGATCGCGTGGCCGTGGCCGCTCGTGACGCAGGCCGAATGGGGAGTGCTGCGGGCCGACGGCAACTGGCACGCGACGTATTGGGTCGCCGAGTGGCCGCGCGTGGACGTGGGCCCCGAGTTTCTCGGTCCGCTCCTTCTCGGTACTGTGCGGAGAAGGGTGTCGGTCGTGATGGAGCCGATCAGTCCTGCCCGGGCCGTCCGGCAGACCGAGCGGGCGCGCACCGCCGACGTCGCCGACGCAGAGCTTCGCCGCCGCGGTGGGTTTCTCGCCACGGCGCGACGAGCTCGCGAGGCTGAGGTCGCGACCCGACGAGAAGCAGAGCTGGCTGACGGTCACGCATTCTTCCGCTTCTCCGGGTACGTGTGTGTGAGCGCGCCGACCCCGGAGCAGCTAGGAGCCGCCTGCGACTCGACCGAGCAGGCCGCATCGCAGTGCAGGCTGGAATTGCGCCGTCTCTATGGTGACCAGGAGCGGGCTTTCACGTGCACCCTCCCGCTCGGTCGGGGCCTCGCGTGAGTTCGCGTCCGTCACCGGCCCGAACGGCCGTCACCGGCCCGAACGGCCGTCACCGGCCCGAACGGCCGTCACCGGCCCGAACGGCCGTCACCGGCCCGAACGGCCGTCACCGGCCCGAACGGCCGTCACCGGCCCGAACGGCCGTCGGGAAGCTACGTGCTGGGACGGGGCGGCCGGGTCATGGGCGTGATCTCCGGGGCGCCGGGCGGCAAGCGCAGTGGTGCTCCCGCCACGAAACCGAAGTGCTCGTAGAGCGGCACGTTGCTCGGATTGCTCGACTCGAGGAAGGCGGCCGAGGCCAGTGCGTCGCAAATTCTCAGGCGGGAACGGAGGAGCGCCGCGCCCAGGCCGTTTCCTTGTGTGGCGGGCTCGACGCCGATGCACGCCAGGTACCAGTACCCCGTCTTCGGGTGCACGCGTGCCGCGGCGTTCACGAGGACGTTCGCCGCGGTCACTCTTCTGCCGAAGGCGCGCGTGTAGCCAGGCAGTGCGCGGAGCTGCCGGATCATGGGGGGCGGCCATTCGCCTGGCGGGAACCAAACAGCCGCACCGGCAGTACCGCCGCCGTTCCCGATGACGTCGATGTCCGCGAATCCGAATCCTTCGAACCGCAATAGCGTGCCGAAGAAGCGGCGAAGTCGCGCAAGACGGGAGGCGTCGGAAGGCATGAGCCACGCGAATTGTGGATCGCCGCAAAAGGCCCGCACCAGCATCTCCCTGATGGCGGGCAGGTCTCGGGGTACTGCAGAGCGGACCGACCCGCGGGACACTTCTGGGGCCGCCACTTAGCGGTGCGCAGGCTGCGCGGCGACGAGCGACCGCTCGTAGACGACGAACGAGACTCGGGTCGCCAACTGGTCGTACAGCGACCGAGCCGGTCCGTTGAACTCCTGGGTGTGCCAGTACAGCTTTGTCGCTCCACGGCGCCGGGCCTCTTCAGCCACCGACTCGATGAGCGCCCGCGCTGCACCGGTGCCCCGAGCACTGGGCGCGACGAAGAGATCCTCCAGATAGCACGCGGGAGACGTCGACCAAGTCGAAGGATGGAGGATTCCGTGGGCGATGCCGACGAGCGTCCCGTCGGGTGACTCGGCGCCGAAGCCGAACAGACCGTCTTCTCGCCTGCTGAGTCGTTCGAAGGTCCGCCTCTTCACCTGGTCGTCCAAAGTCTCCCGGTAGAAGTCGAGGTACGCCGTCCAGAGCGCGATCCACTCGTCGAGGTCCCCGGTGACAATCGGGCGCACTGCGAAGGCCATCGCGAAGGAGGTTAGACGCGCAGCCAGGTGGGGGTCCCTGCGCACGCGGGGCCGCGCGCCTTCCTGCTTCTCGTATGGGATGGCCCTTCTCGTATGGGATCGCCCTTCTCGTATGGGATCGCCCCCACCGCACGGCCCTTCGGGCTTCCAGCTCGGTGACATCTCGGTCAGGCCGGGCCCGGGCGACCGCCCTGCGGGCGTCCGTGCAGCCTCGCGTCGTCGGGTCAGCTCGTCCTGGGCCGCCGAGAGCGAAGCCGAGAGTGAAAAAGCCTCATCCCCACCTGCCTGCTCGGCTTCCCGCAGCTCCGATGCGGCCCGCTACGCGTCTCGCGTCGGCCTGCCTGCGCAGGCTCATGACCCGGCACTGGGACTGGATCCACGGGATCTCGTTTCGGCGTCTGTCGATTCCCCATTCCCTTCCCCCTCTTCTCCATGGACCTCCTGGTGCTCCTCGTGGGCCTCCGCCGCTTCCGTCGTCAGGCCCTGAGGCCACTTCACGAGCGTGAAGAGCTGCCAAAGCTTGACGAACACGCCCGAGGACGCCGGCAGCGCGCTCTTCAGATGGATGGGCCGCCCGTCGGGGCGCGGTACCCACAAGTGGGCGTACCCGAGGTGCTCGTACACGTGGAGCGGCAACGGCAGGTCCTTCGTACGGCAGACCTCGAGCTTCGGATCCACGACCTGAAAGTCGTCAACGGTCCACTGGGCGAGGGAGTCCTCGAAGCGCTGCTCGTCTTTGACGAGGTCCAGGTTCGCATGCTCGATCCGACCTGCCTTGTACACCCAGTGCGCGATCGCGGCCGGCGGCAGCACCATGTGGAGCCCGAAGAGCGGGATGGTCGACATCGGGGCGTCGTCGGTCGGCCGGATCGCCAGGGCGTCCGCGAAGAGGTAGAGAAGGGCCGGCGCTTCGCGTGGCCCGTGGAGGCGGCTCGCGGGGAGGTCGAGGTGCATGCCCAGCACATGTCCCACGAGGGCTCGGTCGTTGCGGAGCCCGGTCGGAACGATCTCGAGAGCCATGGCCTGTGCCGCCTGGCCGAGCTTCGCAGTTGCGCGCTCTCCCGCCTTCTCGCCGGCGGCCGCATCCCGACGCAGGCTGTCGAGCAGATGCTGGCGCCAACCCGGCGAGCCGTCGGACCCTGTCGAGCCGGTGCACGACGCGCCGCTCTCAGCGGCCCCGTCGGCTTCGGGAGCCGGATCGTTCTCTGCCTCGTCGTCTCCCACCGGCTTCCCCTTCGTGTTCGTCGTGCCGAGGCCGGGCCGGCCCCGAACGTCCAAGTCGCAATCTTTCATCCTGAGAAGCAATCTACGCCGTCCACCACGAGGGGTCTCACGCATGCCCTATTGCGCCATTGCGAGTTTCCGGCGACAGGAGAATCAAGCAGTGGGAAAGCAGTAATAATCGCAACGCAATCGCAACCTACTCCGGGGCGAGCCTGCCGTAGCGTTGGGCTAGAGGCGGCAGATCGGCAATGTGCCGTCAATGAGACGGGCACGCGTTCGGCCTGAGCGGACAAGGGCCCGAGTTCTCGTGTCCAAGGTGGAAGGAGCAGGTATGCGAAGTTCCCGGTGGGTGGTGGGCGGCGCAGTCGCCGCAAGTCTCGCGGTGGCGGCGACGTTCACGGTGCCGCCAGCGGTCGGGGCGTCTAGGGCATTCACGAGCAAGATTCCGGCGATCACTGCGAAGTCGTTCACCGTGACATTCAAGGTCATGAGAGAGCTGACGGGCTTGGCCAAGCAAGGGCGTGGCAAGATCGCGGCAATCCTTCCCGACACGGTGAGCTCGACGCGTTACGTCGAGTTCGACGCGCCGTATTTGAGGAAGTCGATGACCCTCGCGGGCATCAAGGCGTCGACACAGATTGTGCAGAACGCCCTTGGCACAACCGCCCGTGAACTCTCCGACGCAGAGACGGACATCGCGAAGGGAGCAAAGGTGCTCCTCATGGACCCGCTCACATCTGGCACGGGTGCCGCCATCGAGGCATACGCGAACGCTCACGGCGTCCCGGTGGTCGACTACGACCGGCTGACGCTGGGAGGGAGCCGAAAGTACTACGTCAGCTTCACAAACGTGCGGGTTGGCAAGCTGATGGGCCAAGGGCTCGTAAGCTGCATCGGTGCTTGGCACGTCAAGAACCCTCACGTTCTCGTGATGCATGGCGCTGTGACGGACAACAACGCCACGCTGTTCGCCGCCGGCTACAACAGCGTGCTGACACCGCTGTTCAAGCACCACAGGTACACGCTGGTCGGGAGAACGGCTGGAACCTGGACACCTCCTGTTCAGGCAAGCGAGTTCGAGGCGGCGTTCACCGCGCACCCCACAATCAATGCCGTACTGATCCCGAACGATGAGACGGGCGCGCCGATCATCACATACTTGAAGAGTAAGGGAGTCAAGGCGAGAACGTTCCCGACTACGGGCCAGGATGCCACGCTGACCGGTCTGCACAACGTGCTTGCGGGCTATCAGTGCGGGACCGTGTACAAGCCGATCTACCTCGAAGCCCAGGCTGCGGTCACCTTGGCGTTGTTCCTCCGTGCGGGCAAGACCCCACCGAGGACGCTCGTGAACGGCAGGGTCAGGGACGTCGTCGAGCACATCATGGTGACATCCGTTCTCCTCACACCCGAGTGGGTGACTACGAAGAACATGAAGGCGACCATCGTGAAGGACAACTTCGTCCCGACCAAGACACTGTGCCAGGGGACATACGCCTCCAGATGCAGGGCGGCGGGCATTACGCCGTGACGCGGACCAGCGAGCGGTGACGTACGGTCGGCCCCGCTTCCGGCTCGAGGGTCGGGGCGGGGCCGACTTGTGCGTGGGCTGGAGCCGCGTGGGCTGAGATCCGCAACCGCCGTTTGAACGAGCGGAGGTTTGGGCGGATAATGGAGGGACGGCGATGAGCGACGGGAGTGAGACATCCGGTGTGGCGGCACCGAGCGCCGCAGCGTCCGCGCCCCTCCTGTCCATCCGCGGCCTGTCCAAGTACTTCGGCCCGGTGCGTGCGCTGACGAAGGTCGACCTCGAGGTTCCCGCAGGGAAAGTGACCGCGCTCTCCGGGGACAACGGCGCGGGCAAGTCCGTGCTCATCAAGACGATCTCAGGCCTGTGGCAGCCGGATGGAGGGGAAATCTTCTGGGAGGGCCGACGCGTGCACCTGACGGGGCCGCGGGACGCGGAGGCGCTCGGGATCACGACCATCTATCAGGACCTCGCGCTCTGCGACAACCTGGACATCGTTCAGAACATGTTCCTCGGGCACGAGCGGCTTCGGCGGAGGCTGCTCAACGAGGGATCGATGGAGAAGACCGCTCGCGAGACCCTCGAGAGCTTGCACGTTACGACCGTTCGATCTGTACGGCAGAAGGTGGAGTCGCTTTCGGGTGGTCAGCGCCAGTCGGTGGCGGTCGCGAAGGCCGTAATGAAGCAGTCGAAGCTCGTCATCATGGACGAGCCAACGGCTGCACTCGGCGTGACGCAGACGGCGATGGTTCTCGAATTGATCGGCCGGCTCGCCAGTCAGGGCGTCGCCGTGATTCTCATCTCCCACAACTTGAACGACGTTTTCCAGGCCGCTGACCGGATCGCCGTGCTGTACCTCGGCCGGATGGTCGCCGTCGGCCCAAAGGACCAATTCGACCGTACGAGCGTCGTCGAGTACATGACTGCAGGCACGTCGTCACGCGGGTCGAGTCGGGAGTTGGGCAGCGCGCTCGCAGGCACGGGAGGGTCGTGACGTGACGGTGATCAAGGGCAAGGGCGACGGTCAGGAAGAGCGCACCGGCGTAGCTCTCGACGACGACCTTCCCGACGCGGATTTGCAACAGGAAGTACCTCCGCCGACAGTTTTGACAACCTCGGTCGAGGTCGTTGGGTCTCTACGTGAGTACGTCAGGGCTCTCGGAGGCCGGTTGAAGGGCGGCGAGAGCGGCATGCTGCCCGTGGTCACTGCCCTGATCCTGATCGCTGTGGTCTTCCAAGTGGAGACATCGAAGTACTTGTCCGCGATCAACATCGTGAACATCCTGGCGTACGCCTCGATCTACGTCTTGCTCGGGATGGCAGAGACGTTCGCGCTGCTCCTCAGCGAGATCGACCTGTCGATTGCTCAGGTTGGCTTCGTCGGTGCCATGGTCATGACCGAGCTCATGACCTACCCGAACAACTGGCCGTGGTGGGCCGCGGTGATCGTGGCCTTGTGTGTGTGTGCGGCAATCGGCGCCATACAGGGAACGCTCATCACGCGGCTGCGAATTCCCTCCTTCGTCGTGACGTTGGGAGGCTACCTGGGGTGGTACGGATTTCTCATCTTCGTCACGGACCTTGACAAGTCAGCACTGGGAGGCGTCCTTCAGATCCCGTCGTCGAACCCGATTTGGGGCATTGTCAACAAGCAGATGTCCCCGACCGCCGGCTGGATCGTTCTCGTGGCAGCGGTCGCGGTCTTCGGCGTGTACGTCTGGGCACGGGACGCTCGGCGACGTGCTCAGAAGCTCAGTGCGCCTCCACGGAGCATCACGGTCCTGGTAATCGTGGCCGTCACTGCCCTTGGCGTGCTCATCGTGTGGATATGCAACGTCAACCGCGGCATTGTTGGGGTTCCGCAAAGGGGTGTGCCGTACTTCGTCCCGGTCGTCATCGTGATAGTGGCCGGATGGACGATCGTGTTTGGACGTACGCGCTTCGGGCGGTACATCTACGCCATCGGCGCCAACCCGCAGGCAGCCCGCCGGGCCGGCATCAACGTGGCCAGAATACGGACCGCGGCGTTCGCGATGGGCAGCCTGACCGCTGCATTCGCCGGCATCGTCTATGCCTCACGCCAGGGTTCGATGAGCATTACGGTCACAGCAGGGAGCTTCACGCTCCTCGGCGTCGCCGCCGCTGTCATCGGCGGCACCAGCCTTTTCGGCGGCAGGGGCAAGCCCTCCTATGCGGTGATAGGCGGCATCACCGTTGCAGCACTGTACTTCGGGCTCTACCTTCTCGGCGTGAGCGCCGACGGCACCTACATGGCGATCGCGGTGATGCTGGTCGCCGCGGCTGCCGTGGACACGCTCGTCCGTCGGCGACGCCTGACTTCAGCCGTGTAGCGGCGGTCTTGCCTTCAGCTCCGGTGCCGTGCATTCATGACGTGGCTGTAGAGACGGCTGCCGTTCAGGTCGCCTTCGAAGCCCATCGGGTGGTTGGAACCGGCGTCGGGGTTTGACGCACCCCGACCATTACGCGAAGTCGATTCCGGGCCGACGAAGTCGTGCGATGGGTCGTGCGATGGGTCGTGCGATGGGTCGTGCGATGGGTCGTGCGATGGGCAACGCCCGGAGGGGCCGACGCACTCGGGCTGGGAGAAGTGGTCGGGAGCCTCGCGCCGGGAAGGGCCACCTCGTGCTCGTGAAGAACGACCGGTCACCGGTGATGTTCCCCGTGCTGAGCCCCTGCGGTCGCGTCGCCTACCAAACGGGCCGGGGGGACGTCCATACGGCCGTGGTGAACGGTCACAGAGCGAGTTACGATGGCGAGTTGCTGGAAGTCGACCTTGCAAAGGCTCGAAGGGTCGTCGAGGCAGGGGTCGAGCACGCGCTCCAGCTCAGGCAGCACGGGAAGTCGGGGAGAGGGATCGGGCACGAGTCTTCGTCGATTCCACAACTCCGTTGCGATCTGCAACTCTAGGCAGGTGAGCCGACCCGGGATCGTGTCAGGAACGCAGTCCGTCAGCCGGTCGTAGATGCCAGCGCCCGCCACACCGCTTCCCTCCGCGTCCCCTGCTCCCTCCGCGTCCCCTGTTCCTGTCGCGCTTTCGGGAGCTACGGGAGGCGTGGAGATCCGTCGTCAAGCGGTCCTTGTCATCTGCAGCATGACGTTGTTCATGACGTACCTCGACAGCAGTGCGCTCAACGTCGCGTTGCCGACCATCCATCTGGACCTCCACGCCAGCGTGGCCGATCTGCAGTGGGTGGCCGACGCGTACCTGCTGGTGCTGGCGAGCCTGCTGATGCTGTCGGGGTCGATCGGGGACCGCTTCGGACGGCGACGGCTGTTCACTTCGGGGCTCTTGGTCTTCACGCTGGGCTCTGCGCTGTGCAGCGTGGCGCCGACGGTCGGGGCGCTCATCGCCTTCCGCATGGTTCAAGCACTCGGCGGGTGCCTGCTCGTTCCCGCGTCGTTGTCGATCGTGCGCCAAGTCTTCACCGATCGCGCGGAGAGAGCGCGGGCGATCGGGGTGTGGAGCGCCATGTTCGGGCTGGGCATCGCTGCCGGGCCGATCATCGGGGGTGCGCTGGTCTCGAGCGTAGGTTGGCGATCAGTCTTCTGGGTAAACATCCCGATCGGTCTCGCCACCTGGCAGCTGGCGCGGCGCGTGCTGCCCGAGTCACGTGCAGCACGCAGAAGGAAGCTCGACCCGGCCGGCCAGCTGCTCATGGTTGCCGTCCTTGCGACGGTCACGTACGGCTTGATCGAGGGACCGATGATGGGATGGGGTTCGGCGCTCATCGAGGTCATGTTGTGCGCGGCCATCGTCAGCCTGGTTCTCCTGTTGGTCGTCGAGCGGCGCAGGGACGAGCCGCTTCTCGAAGCCCACTTCTTTCGCAGCCCGCCGTTCTCGGCAGCGACCGCGATCGCGGTGGCGAGCTTTCTCGCCCTCTCCGGCTTTCTCTTCGTGAACACTCTCTATCTCCAAGACGTTCGAGGGGACTCGGCGCTGGTCGCGGGCATCTCGATCCTCCCGGCCACCGCCGCCATCGCTGTGTGCTCTGTGGGCGCGGGCCACCTCGTCGGGCGTGTGGGACCACGGGTCCCTCTGGCGCTGGGCGGCGTCTGCATCGCCGCAGGCGGGGCACTGCTGTTGGACCTTGCCCCGCAGACGAGCTTCCCGCTGCTCGTCGCCTCCTACACCCTCCTCGGGTGCGGGTTCGGTCTCGTGAACCCTCCAATCACCCATACCGGAGTGAGCGGGATGCCCCCGGAGAGGGCGGGGGTGGCGTCGGCCATCACGTCGGCCTCCCGGCAATTGGGCAACGTGCTCGGCGTGGCGGTCATGGGGTCGATGGTGAGCGCCGCCACCCTTGGCTCGGGCCGTCTTGTCGGCGGTTCAGCCAGCAGCTTCACGAACGACAGCCGTCTCTCCTGGGCCGTCTTGGTGGCGTGTGGAGTCGTGTGCACGCTGGCGGCGCTGGCCTTCACCGGCCGACGCGGCATGCGGGCGGCCGCACGGGTCTACCAAGACGAGCAGCACGTGGTCGTCGCGGCGAGGGTGAGCGAGCAGCCTGCTTCACCCCCCGTCGTCGGCTGATCGGATATTCCGGGGGCCGATCCGGGAACCGGTCTCGCCGCGCGAGACCGCCTGTGGGCTGGTGCCAACCGGCTCGTATCGGGCGACCGTTCCATCTCGTGGGACGAGCTTGCACCGACCGCGCCAGTCATGTCCTGCCGTCCCTTCCGTCCCTTCCGTCCCTTCCGTCCCTTCCGTCCCTGCCGTCCCTGCCGTCCCTGCCGTCCCTGCCGTCCGAGCGGATCCGTCGGCAATGATGGCGCCGCGCACCGGCCCGCGCGTCCCTGCCCACCAGGTGACGACGCGGCACCTCGGAGCGGCGTACCCGCTCCTCACGGAGGCCGGTCTCGGGCACAAGGGCGTGCTCGTCGGGCGCGACATGCTTGGCGGCTCCTTCGTCCATGATCCGTTCGAGCTGTACGCAGCCGGCCTGATCAACAGCCCCAACATGATCGTCTTCGGGCAGATCGGCAGGGGGAAGAGCGCCTTCGTCAAGACGTACCTCTGGCGCCAGTCCGTCTTCGGGCGCCGGGCATGGGTGGTGGACCCCAAGGGCGAGTACCGTGCACTCGCCGCCGCCTGGGGCACGCGGCCGGTCGCGCTCCGACCGGGAGGCTCGGTCCGGTTGAACCCGCTGGACCCCGGACCCAACGGTGAGGAGCTCGAGGGAGGGTTCGAGCGTGCCGGGGGCGAGGCTGACCACCTCGCGGGTCCGGCGGGAGACGACGCGTGGGTGCGTGTCCGCCGCCGGCAGGCGGAGGTCCTGGCGTCGCTTGCCTCAGCGTGCCTCGGCCGGCAGCTCCTGCCCCGAGAACGCGCCGCAACGGACCTTGCGCTCGCCGCCACCTCGCTCGCTCGGGGTGTGCCGACCCTGCCGCAGGTCGTCGATGCGCTCTTGGAGCCGAGCGCCGAGTCCGCGGCGAGCGTGCGCACCGGCCGGCCGACACTGTTGGAAGACGGTCGTGACGTGGCGCTCGAGCTCCGAAGGCTCGTGCACGGTGACCTCCGCGGGATGTTCGACGGGGCGACGTCCCCGGGGCTCGACCTCACCGGGACGCTCGTCGTGCTCGACCTCTCCGCCCTCTACAACTCGCCCGCGCTCGGCGTGCTCATGGCCTGTGCGACGGCGTGGCTGCAGGCGACGCTCGCGAGACAGGCCTCGGCGGCGGGAGCCGGGCACGTGTTCGTGGTCGTCGACGAGGCGTGGGCGGTGCTCGCAAACCTGGGCGTTGCCCGCTGGCTCCAGGCGTCCTGGAAGCTCTCGAGGGCCTACGGCGTGGCGAACATCGCAGTGCTTCACCGGGTGTCGGACCTCCAATCGGTGGGTGCCGCCGGGTCCGAGCAGGTGGGGCTCGCGAGCGGCCTCCTCGCGGACTCAGAGACGCGTGTCGTCTACGGGCAGGCGCCCGGTGAAGTGACCGCGGCACGTGAGCTGCTGTCGCTGTCGGAGACCGAAGCCGACGTGGTGCCGCAGCTCCGACGCGGGGTCGCGCTCTGGAAGGTCGGGAGGCGGTCCTTCCTCGTCCAGCACGTCGTCGGCCGCGGCGAGCGAGCGATCGTGGACACGGACGTGGCAATGGCTCTCCAGGCGCCAGCGCCGTCGGATCTTGGTCGCCGCCGCCCGAGGCGCCGCCGCTCGAGCGGAGCCGTCGGTGGGGTCGTCGGCGGGGCCGTCGACCCTCTCGCGGCTCTCGAGCCGGTCTTGGCATGAGAGCCCACGCAGTCCTCGTCGTCGCGATGTGCGCCGCCGGCGCAGTCCTCGTCTCCGGCGTCATGGGCCGGCATCACAAGTCCCCGGCAGCCCAGGGTGGGACGAGCGGACGCCGTCCCGGCGCCAAGTGGTCGTCGGCAACGCCGATCGGGAACGGCCTCGGCCTGCACGCCGGTCCGCGGCGTGCCGCCACGCCCGAGACGGGAGCCCGCTGGGCTCGTCACGCCGATCTCCGGCCGCTCGGGTGCGCTGGCTTCCCGCGTGGGCGGCTGGTCATCGGCGAAGAGGTGGGCCGCACGCTCGGTCGCCGGGTCCTCGCGGCGGAACCGGCCCAATCTCTGGCGGTCATCGGCCCGACGCAGAGCGGAAAGACGACCGCGCTCGCGGTTCCGGCGATCCTGGCGTGGGAGGGGCCCGTCCTCGCCGCGAGCGTCAAGACCGATCTCGTCCGGGACACTCTCGATTGGCGAGCGCGATGCGGGACGGTCTGGTGCTTCGACCCGGCGGGAACCACCGGCCTCCCGCGTGATGCCTGGTCGCCCGTGTCGGCATCCAGCACGTGGTCCCGAGCCCGGAGGGTGGCGGCCGATCTCACCGAGGTGGCCCGAAGCGACGGCACGACGGCTGATGGCGAGTTCTGGTACGCGACCGCGGCCAAGCTGCTCGCTCCGCTGCTCTTCGCCGCGGCGTCCGCCGGTCGCACGATGCAAGACGTCGTCCGATGGGTCGACACCCAGGAGACCGAGGAGGTGTCGGGCCTTCTCCATGCGGCTGGAGTGCCCGAGGCGCTGCAGGCGGCACGGGCCACGTGGCTGCGCGACGAGCGACAACGGTCGGCGGTGTACACGACGGCGGAGACGGTGCTCGAGCCGTTCGCCGAGCCGGAGATGGCCCACGTTCCCGCGAACGCCCAGGACACGCCACCTTACGGGATCTCCGCGCGGGGCCCCGCGCCCTGGAGGACTGCAGCCGTCGGGGGTGGTGAGATCGATCCCGAGGCGATCCTGAGGGGGAAGCACACCCTGTACGTCTGCGCGCCGGCGCACGACCAGCAGCGGCTCCGAGCCGTGTTCGCCGCGTTGGTGGGGCAGGTGGTGCATGCAGCGTTCGCGGCGTCGGCCCGCGCCGGCCGGCCGCTCGACCCGCCTTTGCTCGTGGTGCTCGACGAGGCCGCGAACATCGCACCCCTGAAGGAGCTCGACGGGCTCGCGGCGACCTGTGCCGGCCACGGTGTCCAGCTCGTCACCGTCTGGCAGGACCTGGCCCAGGTGCGAGCGCGCTACGGGGAGCGCTCCGCCACCGTCGTCAACAACCACCGTGCGAAGCTCTTCCTGCCCGGGATCGCCGACCCCGCCACGCTGGACTTCGCAAGCCACCTCGCCGGCGACCAGGTCCTGGCGACGCCATCGGTCACGCACGGCGCCCGAGGCGAAAGGACGGTCACCACGTCGCCGCAGGTGCGCCGTCTGCTGCCGCCCGACACTCTGCGGCGACTCCCGAGAGGAGACGCCGTGCTGCTCTACGGCGCGCTGCCGCCCGCTCGGGTCCGGCTTCGCCCCTGGTACTCCGAACCCGCGCTCGCCGCCCGTGGCGGACGCACGGGCGCGGGCGAGCGGCTCGCTCCCGACGTCAGTGGTCGCCGTCCGGGAATCGGGTTCCACCGCCGGAAAGCGGGGGGAGCAGGGTTACAGTCGGGGGAATGACGACTGCAGATGACGTGCCGGCACCGGACCGGCCGCACACGCTGGCAATCGACATCGGGGGCACCGGGCTCAAGGCGTCTGTGCTCGACTCGTCGGGCAGGATGGTCACCTCGCGGGTCCGCATCGCCACCACGTACCCGCTGCCGCCAGTGGGGAACCAGAGCTTGCTGACAAGGCTGGGGAGGCTCGTCGCCAAGCTTCCGGGCGCCGATCGCGTGTCCGCCGGCTTCCCAGGCATGGTCCGCAACGGCGTCGTGCTCAGTGCGCCGCACTTCGTCACGAAGGACGGCCCGGGCACGGACGTCGACCCCGAGCTCGAGGCGGCGTGGGAGCGCTTCGACCTCGCAGAAGGTCTGCGCACGATCACGGGCAAGTTGGTCCGGGTCGCAAACGACGCGGACGTGCAGGGATTGGCGGTCGTCACCGGGAAGGGACTGGAGGTCGTGGTCACGCTCGGAACCGGCTTCGGCACCGCGCTGTTCCTGGACGGCTCCCTCATGCCCCACCTCGAGCTCGCGCACCAGCCCTTCAGGAAGGGGGACACCTACAACGACCAGCTCGGCGAACGGACCCGGAAGGAGATCGGTGATCCTCGCTGGAACCGACGGGTCGCCAAGGCCGTCGCCAACTTGGGCGGGCTCTTCTTCTTCGACCGCCTCTTCATCGGGGGCGGCAACGCCCGCCGTGTCGACCTCGCCGGACTCGGTGACGCCGCGGAGAGGGTGACGATCGTCGACAACTCCGCCGGGATCCTGGGAGGCATCAAGCTCTGGGAGGGTCATCACCTGGGGGTATGAGGAGCTCGGCGTCAGGTGCTGCCCACGGGTCCCCGATGGGCCCCTCTGCAGGAGCACCCGCCGTCGCCCAGGTAGACTTCAGGCCTCCACGCCGAGCACGCGCTCGTAGCTCAACGGACTAGAGCATCTGACTACGGATCAGAAGGTTGGGGGTTCGAATCCCTCCGAGCGCGCCACAAAAGTCCAGGTCAGAGGGTGATTTGCAATCCCCGGCCTGCGATGACACGTTTGGCCTGCTACTGGATGCTACTGTTTGCCCCGGAGCTGCTACTGGGAAGCCAGTAGCAAGGGCCTCCGGGAGGCACCATGAAGGGCCACCTGCGTAAGCGGGGTGAGGCGTGGGAGCTGCGGGCCTACGCCGGGATCGATCCGATCACCAACCGACAGAAGTACGTGACTCGCACGTTCCGGGGTGGCAAGCGAGAGGCAGAGGAGGCGCTCGCCCGCCTGGTGACCGAGGTGTCGGGTGGTGGTCATGCCGCCCAGGACACGACGGTGGGCGACCTCATCCGTCAGTGGCTCGACCTCGCCAAGCCTGAGCTGTCGCCGACGACGGCACGGGGCTACGACTGGATCATCAAGACGTACATCAGGCCAACGCTCGACAAGGTGCCGCTTGCCCGCCTCCGTGCGGCGCAGCTCGACCGCTTCTACGCCAAGCTCCGGGATGGAGGTGGTCAAGATGGCAAACCGCTGTCAGCGGCGACCGTCCGCCAGGTGCACGCCATCCTCCGGCGGGCACTCCAGCAGGGAGTGCGCTGGGGATGGATCACCACCAACCCGGCGTCGTTGGCATCGCCTCCACGGGTGCGGAGCCCTCAACTGGAGCCGCCTGCTCCCGACAAGGTGGTCCAGCTCATTGAGACGGCGGAGAAAGACGACCCCGACTTTGCCTGCTACCTCCTCCTGGCGGCGACCACTGGCGCACGGCGTGGTGAGCTGTGTGGGCTCCGCTGGTCTGACGTCGACCTCAAGGGGAAGGTGCTCACCATCTCGCGTTCGATCGTCGAGGGGGCCAATGGTTCTCTGGTCGAGAAGGACACGAAGACCCATGCGTCCCGCCGCATTGCACTCGATGTGGGGACGGTCAAGCGGCTCAAGACGCACTGGGAGCGCTCCATCGCACGGGCGGCGACGTGCGATGCCACTCTGCCGGAGTCGGCCCACGTGTTCTCTCCCGATGCCAATGGCAAGCGGTCGTGGGCGCCCAACGACGTGACCAAGGATTTCATCCGGCTTCGCAAGCAGGTCGGGCTCGACACGGTCCGGCTCCATGATCTCCGGCACTTCGCGGCGACCCGCCTCCTGGCAGCTGGCGTCCCGGTGCGAACGGTGTCCGGCCGGCTGGGCCACGCCAATGCTGCGACGACCCTGGGCGTCTACGCCCACTTCGTCGAGGAGTCCGACCGTGATGCGGCAGCGAAGCTCGGCTCGCTGCTCTCATCGAGCCAGAAGAAGGCATCGACGAGGCCCCGGAGCAGGGCAAGCGCCTGAATCGATCCCTGGCTCAAGGGCGCGCAACATCGGGGAAGCACCTGCCCACCGTTCCTGAAGTGCGAGAATGCGCCGATGTGCTCACTGGGGACTCGTTCGATTCGGCGACTCATGACTGACAACGCTTGTTCCTCGGAGGTCTCTGCGGGACGCAGCGCTCAGTACCGGTCTGGTGTGTCGATCGCAGCCGACGCCACCCACGTTTGGGCTCGCTCAGATACCAAGGAAGGACCTCACCGTCGTGGTTGCTGAGGGCGCGATCGGGTCCGAAATCAGCGATTGGATCATCAACTCTCCCTACGAGGCACCCCAGGCGCACTTTGAAATCGGCCGGAGGGGACCGACGGGGAGGCTCCTTCCCGGTCGCCGCCCGAGCGAGTCGTACATCCCCATTCCCGTCAGCAGGAAGGGGCGTGCACCGCAGCAGGAATTCGACTTCGACGCGACTGGCGAACGCCGCGAGGAGAACCCCGTCATCAACAATGTGCGACGCGCTGTCGAGCTATGGCGCGCTCGCAATTGGAATGGAGTGACCCCCTACACCCGCAAGCTTCTCGCCCACTGGGCGGCGGGACCGCCCATTCGGGATGAGCCTGTTCTGTTCTGCCAGCGTGAGGCGGCAGAAACTGCGATCTTCCTCACCGAAGTTGCGGGCCGCCACGGCGTCACCGATTATCGGCGGCTCCTTGAGCCCGAGAACCAACTGCACAACGACGGACTGCCTCGGGTTGGCCTCAAGATGGCCACCGGTATCGGAAAGACGGTCGTCATGGCAATGATCATCGCCTGGCAGACCATCAATAAGAGGCTCAGCCGATAGGAGAAAGGTCCGGCATCCAGCGGTTTCTCCAGTCGATGAGCTTCGCCGTGAGGATGAAGGCGACTGCGAGGGCGAACTGGGCCAGTCGATGGATCGTCCGTCGA
>JAKATH010000126.1:2954-4388 GCA_021828055.1 Actinomycetes bacterium | reverse complement strand
GCTGGCGAAGGTGAGCTCGGCCGCCACGGCGGTGCCGACGGCGAAGCAGCGTGTGGCCGACTGGCAGGCGACGGCGGAGAACGGCAGCGTGGTCGGGGGGCTCGTGGGTGGCTCGACGATCCAGGGCAGGCCGTTCTTCTCGAACAGGATCGTGCCCTGGTCGCCGACCGCGTAGCAGATCACGGGCACCCGCGCGCCGGGCCCGGTGTACGGCACGCAGGCGACGCCGTTCAGGTCGACCGTCGTCGGCGCGGCCTCGGTCCGCCAGGTGAGGCCGCCGTTCGCCGAGAAGACGATCGTCCCGTGGTCGCCGACCGCGTAGCAGTAGCCCGTCGTCGCCCCGCTCGGGGACCTGCCCGGCACGCAGGAGACGGCGTTCAGGCTCGCGGTGGTGCCCGACGCTTCCTGCACCCACAGACCCGTCCTGGGCGGCGGGGCGGGACGCAGCACGACGAGGATGCTCGCCGCCGCCCCGGGGGCGGTGAAGAGGAGCAGGTCGTAGGCGCGGGCGCGGAGGCCTGGGGGGAGGGCCAGGACGACCCGGCCGGCCGACCAGGCGACGACGCCCGTGGGGACGACCGGACCCGCGGTCGTGGCGCTGTAGCCGACGAGCACGACCGACCCCCTCAGGGCCCCGAATCCCCTCCCTGCGACGACGAGCCTCGGCCCTACGACGCGCGCGGCGGCGATCACAGGGGCCGCGGACGGAGAGGTGAGCGAGCTCGGCGCGATCTCCCAGGTCCCGTAGGTGCACTGGCTGCCCTCGAGGCCGTTGTGGAGGAAGAGCTCACCGTGGAACGCGAACACGTCGACGGTCGAGCCGTTCAGGCACGCGTAGGGGGACGGGGAGATCTGGACGTGCAGGGTGGCCTGGCCCACGGCGGGCGCACCGAGCTCCTCCAAGGTGAGGTTGACGAGGCGGACGAGGTCCACCTCCTCGCCGGGGTGGAGGGCGGCCACGCGCGAGGAGGTGACCGTCGCCGTGTAGGGCCAGCGGGGGACCGGCTTCGCCGCGGCGCCTGCGCCCTCCGAGGCGACGAACACCGACGCGCTCAGCAGAGCGGCCGTCGCTCCGAAGGCGAGCGCCACGACCAGCCGTCTCGCGGAGGTCGCTCCCAACCGTTTCGTGCGCATCCTCATGCCCCCTTCCTTCGACGGCGCCCTGGTGGGCGCGCCGTCGAGCACGAGATGCAACCAGCTTCGGAAGTCTACCGTCTCCGACGGCGGCGACGCGGGGAATCTCCGTTCCCAAGCGATCCGACGTGAGTCGGCAGGCGTCCCTCTCGGGCGCCGGCTCGAGAAGCCGCCCGGACCCTGGCGCAGCGCGGGGAGAGGCCGGGCCGGCACCTGCGACGCGTCGAGGGGACCGCTCCTGTTGGCGGAAGCAGGAAGCGGGCAGGAGCGGCCCTCTTTGGACCATACCTCGGCGTGCCG
>JAKATH010000126.1:0-2854 GCA_021828055.1 Actinomycetes bacterium | reverse complement strand
GGTCCAAGTCCGATGCCGCCGAGCCTCCCGAGCGCGCAACCGCGGCGACGCCGCCCGGCCCGGCCGCGTCGAGGGGGCCTTCCGCGCCGTCGAGGGGCGCGGACCCGAAGCAGCCGATCACCGTCCTGTTCGACCGGGTGATGGTCCAGGTCACTCCCACCGAGGGAGAGCGCCGGTCGCGTGCGGGGATCCTGATCCCCGCCACCGCGCAGGTCTCGCGCCGGCTCACGTGGGCGGAGGCGGTCGCGGTCGGGCCGAACGTCCGATCCGTGAAGCCGGGAGACAAGGTCCTGTTCAACCCGGAAGACCGCTACGAGGTGGAGGTGCAGGGGGAGGAGTACGTCATCCTGCGCGAGCGAGACGTGCACGCCGTGGCGTCCGAGCGCCTCGACGGGAGCACCGGCCTCTACCTGTGACCGTCTTCGGGGTGCCGCTCGCCGGCGTCGACGCCGGCCTGCTCGAGGCCGTGGCGTTCGACTCGCGGGGCCTCGTGACCGCCGTGGTCCAGGACGCGGCGTCCCGAGACGTGCTGATGGTCGCGCACATGGACCGCGAGGCGCTCGAACGGACGATCGCATCGGGCCGCTCGTGGTTCTTCAGCCGGAGCCGCGGCGAGCACTGGTGCAAGGGCGAGACGTCTGGCGACCGCCAGTTCGTCCGTGAGGTGCGCGTCGACTGCGACGGCGACGCGGTGCTGCTGCTCGTCGACCAGCACGGCGACGGCGCGTGCCACACGAAGGAGTGGTCGTGCTTCTACCGGTCCCTCGCCAGAGGCCCCGGCGTCCCCCCGCCGGGGCGGGAGCCCGAGGGCACGGGCCATTGACGGCGCGGTCGGACGCGTTGCCCCGCACGGCGCTGCCCCGCACGGCGCTGCCCCTCCGTCCCGACCTCGAAGGCTTCCGCGCCCTCGCGCGCTCCGGCCAGCGGGTCCTGCCGGTCTGGACCGCGGTCGTGGGAGACCGGTTGACGCCGGTGGGCGCCTTCTCGGCGATGGTGGGCGGCGCGCCCGGCTTCCTCCTCGAGTCGGTGGAGGGGGGGGAGCGGTGGGGCAGGTACTCCTTCGTCGGCAGGCGCCCGCTCGCGACGATCACCGCCCGCGGCGCTGAGGTCGTCGCCGACGGCCAGCTCCTCGTGCCGACGGAGGGCGCGTCCGGCGTCCTCGCGGTGCTCGAGCGGCTGCTCTCGGCGTGCCGCGCCCCGGTGCTCCCGGAGCTGCCGCCGCTCCAGTCCGGGGTCGTCGGGTACCTCGCGTACGACGTCGTGCGGGAGATCGAGCGGCTGCCGCACGTCCCCCACGACGACCTCGGCCACCCTGACGCCGCGCTCTTGGTGATCGGGCAGCTCGCCGCCTTCGACCACTGGCTCCAGCGGGTCGTGCTCATCGACAACGTGCCGGTCGACCCCGCGTGGTCGAGCTCGGAGATGGACCGTGCGTACGCGGCCGCCTCGAGGAGGCTGGCCGAGCTCGCCTCGGACTGCTTCTCGGGCGGCGACTCGCCCGCAGGGCCCGTCGCGATGCCGGAGCGGCCGGCTGCGGCCGAGACGCGCCGGACGATGACGCCCGAGGCGTACCGCGACGCGGTCGCCGTCGCCAAGGAGCACATCGACGCCGGGGACGTCTTCCAGGTGGTCCTCTCGCAGCGCTTCGACGTCGAGCTCCGCTCGGACCCCTTCGAGGTGTACCGCGCGCTCCGTCTCTTGAACCCGAGCCCGTACCTCTACTTCCTGCGCTTCGAAGAGGTCACGGTGGTCGGCTCGTCCCCCGAGCCGATGGTGCGGCTCCGTGACCGCGTCGTCACCTCCCGCCCGATCGCCGGGTCTCGGCCTCGAGGCGCGACCGACGAGCAGGACGGCCTGCTCGCCGCGCAGCTGGTCGAGGACCCCAAGGAGCTGGCGGAGCACGTCATGCTCGTCGACCTCGCGCGCAACGACGTGGGGCGGGTCGTCGAGTACGGCACCGAGCAGGTGGACGAGCTCATGACCGTGGAGCGCTACAGCCACGTGATGCACCTCACCTCGCAGGTGTCCGGGCGGCTCCGGGAGGGCCTCGGTCCCGTCGACGTGCTGCGCGCGACGTTCCCGGCGGGCACGCTGTCGGGGGCGCCGAAGGTCCGCGCGATGGAGATCATCGACGAGCTGGAGCCGACCAAGCGCGGCGTCTACGGCGGCGTGGTGGGCTACCTCGACTTCTCGGGCAACCTCGACACCGCGATCGCCATCCGCACGATGGTCGTGGGACCCGGCGGGCGCGCGTCGGTGCAGGCTGGTGCGGGGATCGTGGCGGACAGCGATCCGTTCGCGGAGGACGAGGAATGCCGGCACAAGGCTGCGGCGCTGCTCGCCGCGGTGACGGCCGCCAGGCAGCTCGAGTGCTGAGCGCGGACCAGGGTGCCGTGGGCTCGTGAGCCGCCCGTCCATGCTCGACGCGTACGCCGCGCTGCGCACAGGAGTGGGCGCGTACGCGCTGGCGGTCGACGTCGTCGCGGTCAGCGGGCCCGACGCGACGGCCTACCTCCAGGGGCAGCTGAGCCAGGACGTCTCGCCCCTCGGCGTCGGCCGCCCGGTGCCGTCGCTGCTCCTCGAGCCCGACGGCAAGCTGACCGCGCTGGTCCGGGTGACCCGGACCTCGGACGATGCGTACGTGCTCGACACCGACGCGGGGTACGGAGCGGTCGTGGCCGCGCGCCTCGGGCGGTTCGCGCTCCGGACCAAGGTGAGGATCGAGCCTCTGGGCTGGACGTGCGTGGCGCTGCGCGGCAGCGCGGCGCGCGTCCCGGCCACCACTCGGACGGAGGTGCCCTTCGAGCTCGGGGTCGACTGGAACGGGACGCGCGGGGTGGACATCCTCGGGCCC
>JAKATH010000041.1 GCA_021828055.1 Actinomycetes bacterium | reverse complement strand
CAAGCAGTACGTGGCCAACCAGCGCAACGCATGAGCGTTCGGCTGCTTCGCCCCTTCGGGGCGAGTAGGGCTCTGCCTCCCCACGGCTGAAGCCGGGGGCTTCCCGCCCCACACCCCATTCCGGTGAACGGTTCACATCTCGAAGCGAACGCACGCGCCGCCGATCGTGACGTTCTCATCGTTTTCTCATCGTCCGTCCGTAGCGTGGACACCGTGCGGGTGCTCGTGGTCGAAGACGAGGTGAAGATGGCCTCGCTCTTGAAGCGCGGCCTGGAGGAGGAGGGCCATGCCGTCGACGTGGCGAAGGACGGCGCCGAGGGGCTCTGGATGGCCCAGGAGAACCCCTACGCCGCCGTGGTGCTCGACGTCATGCTCCCGCGTCTCGACGGGTTCGAGGTGTGCCGCAAGCTCCGGGAAGCCGGCATCTGGGCACCTGTGCTGATGCTCACGGCCCGGGACGCCGTCGGCGACCGGGTCGCGGGCCTCGACGCCGGCGCCGACGACTACCTGGTGAAACCGTTCAGCCTCCTCGAGCTCGCCGCGAGGATCCGCGCGCTCGTCCGGCGGGACGACCGGGCACGTCCCACCGTGCTCGCCAACGGCGACCTCCGGCTCGACCCGGCGACCAAGCAGGTCTTTCGAGACGGCCACGAGATCACGCTCTCCCCCAAGGAGTTCTCGCTCCTCGAGCTCTTCCTGCGCCACCAGGGCACGGTGCTGACGAGGACGCAGATCATCGACGCTGTGTGGGACTTCGCCTACGACGGGACGTCCAACGTCGTCGATCAGTACGTCACGTACCTGCGGAGGAAGATCGACAAGCCGTTCGGGCGTCACGACATCGAAACGGTGCGGGGAATGGGCTACCGCCTGCGCCAGGCGGTGCCGGCCTGACGTGCCGATCCGGATCCGTCTCATGCTCGCGTTCGGGGCGGCCGCCGCCCTGCTGGTCGCCATCGGGGGGTGGCTGTTCGTCGCGGCCCAGTCCAGCTCGATGCTCGGATCGATCGACGCGCAGCTCGCGACGGCGGCCGGCGTCGCGGGCCGCTACACCACCCCGGTGAGCGGCGGCTCGTCGTCGCCGGCGTCGCTCCCCGGCGAGTACCTGCTCCAGATCCTGGGCCCCGCGGGGGACGTGACGGCGTCGGGGCAGGACGCCGGCACGGTCCCGCTCGTGTCCGGCACCGCGCTCCGTCGTGCCGCCGCGGGGCGGATCGCCCTCACGCGCTCCGGAGAGGACGAGTCCATCCGGATCGTCGCCGAGCCCTACGTGGGCCACCCGGGGTACGTCGCGGTCGCCGCGGTCTCGTTGGAGTCCTACAGCGGCAGCGTGAGGACCGTGGAGGGGGGCGTGATCGCGGGCGGCATCGCCGTGCTGGTCGTCGCCGTGTCCGGGTCCCACCTCCTCGCGCGGCGCGCGCTGGCCCCCGTCGAACGCATGCGCCGCGAGGTGGCCGCGCTCGTGCGCAGCGACGGCGGAGCGGGCATCCCGGTCCCGGCGACCCGCGACGAGCTGGCCACCCTCGCCCGCACCATGAACGACCTCCTCGCCCGCCTGCACGCGTCGCTCGAGCGGCAACGGAGCTTCGTCGCCGACGCGAGCCACGAGCTCCGCACGCCTCTTGCGGTGCTCGGCGCGGAGCTGGAGCTGGCCTCCCGGCCCGGCCGGACGAAAGAGGAGCTCAGTGACGCCGTCGCGAGCGCAGCCGAGGAGACCACCAGGCTCGTGCGGCTGACCGAGGACCTCCTGCTCCTCGCCAGGAGCGACAGCGACCGCTTCGAGCTGCGCCTCGACCGGGTCGACGTCGGGCGGATCCTCGAGCGAGGAGCCCGGGCAGCCGACCGGCGCGCCCGGGCGGCGGGCGTCCAGATCGCTGTCTCGGCGCGGGAGGGCTGCTGGGCGTTCCTCGACGCGGACCGCCTGCGCGAGGCGCTCGACAACCTTCTCGACAACGCGCTCCGGTTCGCGCCGCCGGGCACCTCCATCGAGGTCCGCGGGGTTGAGCACGACGGCGTGCTCACCGTCGAGGTCCTCGATCGGGGGCCGGGCTTCCCCGACGAGTACCTGCCGCATGCGTTCGAGCGCTTCCGGCGTCCGACATCCGACCGCGGCAGGTCGGGTGGTGGGACGGGGCTCGGGCTCGCGATCGTCGAGGTGATCGCCCGGGCGCACGGGGGGACCGCGACGGCCAGCAACCGTGACGGAGGCGGGGCGGCCGTCCGGCTCGTGCTCCCGGCGACGAAGCCGCCGGCGGAGCCCGGCGCCGCGGGCGGGGCGGGGCGGCCCGCGCCCTGACCCGCGACGCGTCGGCTACGTAGCAGGTGTCGCGATGCGAAACGCCGCGCGGCACCGGTCGGCGAGCTCGCGGGCAGCCCTGTTGCCATCGGCCCGCCACAAGATGGCGAGCACCGCGGGGATCCTCACGTCGCGGATCCGAAGTGCCCGAAGCCTCCCTTCGTGGCCCACGGCCATCGACGCGCTGAGGATCCCGGCGCCGAGCCCACGGGCGGCGAGCCCACGGGCGGCGAGGTCTGCGACGGCTCCCGCGGCGGCAGCGCGCGCCGATCACCGTGCGCGGGCGCCGAGGACCTCCTGGCCGCAGCGAGACGAAGCCTCACCTCAGCTGAGCTCGTTGGGCCGCAACGGCGCGCCGGCGGGCCACTGGGCGATCAGCGAGTAGCGGTCGCCCCGGATGAGGCTCCTTCGCCACTCGATGGGGTCCTGTCCCGCGCGGGCGAGCCGTTCGATCGAGAAGGCTGCCGTCTTGGGCGGCAGGCGCAGCAGCTTGCGCTCGGTGACCTCGGGGATCACAGGCCTTATGCGCTCCCAGCCCCCCGTGATGCGCACGGAGCAGTGGGTGGCGAGGAGGTCGTAGAGGCCTCCGGAGGAGAGATCGGCGCCGAGGAGCGCTCCAGCCTGGTGCGCAGGCAGCCATGACCTGTCCCATGCGATGGGCTCGCCCCCTGCGATGCGGAGCCGCTCGACGAACACGACCTCGGCGCCGGTCTCCACGAGGAGGTGCGTGGCCGCCTCGGCGGTGGCCGGGCGGCGCTCAGCCGCGAGGACCTCGCTCCGCTCTTCGATGCCCCTGGCCCGAACCGTCGAGGCCAGGCTGTAGAGGGAGTGGAGGCTCTGCTCGAGGACCGGCTGCGTGACGGAGCTTCCACGGCCTCGTTGCCGCACCACCAGCCCCTCTTCGGTGAGACGGCGGACGGCCTCTCGCGCCGTCTGGCGGCTGACTTCGTACTCGCGGGTCAGCTCCTCGTCGGTCGCGAAGCGCTCCTCGAACTCCCCGCTCAACAGACGGCGACGGAGGTCGTCGACGATCTGTGCCCAGAGGGGCAGCGGGCTCGACCGGTCGAGCGCGGTCCCCACCGCTCAGACCCCAGCGAGGAAGAACGAGCCGACGAGGACGGCAAGCACGTAGAGCGTGACGAGGGCCATCGGAGGGTCCTTCTCGTAGACGAACGACAGCACCCCGACCGCCACCCGCATCACGGGCGTGAGGATCAGGATCAGCACGCCGAGCACGATGATCCCCCGTCCTTGTCCACTGGCGATCGAACGACCGAGCGAGGAGAACGAGTGCGGGAACGGCGTCGACCTCGACGTGAGCCGATGATAGGAGAAGTGCCCGCGAACAGGCAGGTAGGCGCCGTGGCGGGCGAACATGAGACCGAGGCCGGCGGCGATGACGACCACGCTCACGATGACGCCGATCCGCAGCACGAGGCTGATCACCACCTCCACCTTGCGGACCTTCTCCGCCATCTCAGCTGCTTCCTCGGGGCTGAGGGTGCGGCGACCCGAGCGGCCGAGTGCCTCGACGGGCGGCTGGTCGGAGAAGGGCCGCTCTGGAGCGCCGGCCGGCACGTTCGGACGCGTCACGGGAAGATCCCCTTCTGCAGCATCTCGAGCGAGATGACCACCAGGACGATTACGAAGACGGTCCGGACGGTCTTGCTCGGGACCCGGCCGAGGACCCGGGCGCCGAAGGTCGCCCCGAGGAGGACGCCGGCCGCCACCGGAGCGGCGATGATGGGATCGATCTGGCCGCGGATGAAGTACACGCCGGCGCTCGCCGCGGCAGTGACCCCGATCATGAAGTTGCTGGTGGCAGACGACACCTTCATGGGAAGGTGCATGGCGCTGTCCATGGCCGGCACCTTCAACGCGCCGGACCCGATCCCGAGCAGTGCGCTCACCAGCCCGGCGGCGTACATGAGAGCCAGGCCGGGCTTCGTGCCGACCACCTTATAGGGGATCTCCCGTTGCTCGGCGGGGTCGTAGTAGGAGCCGTGCAGGTTGAAGTAATTGGCGATCCGGTCGTGCGACACCGCCAGCGGCTGGTCGGCGTGACGTCGCCGGAACGTGGTGAACGAAGAGTAGGCGAGGACGAGCCCGAAGAAGACGAACAAGAACCGCGTCGGCAACACGGTGGTGAGATAGGCGCCGCTCACCGCCCCCGTCGTCGTCGCGATCTCCAGGAACATCCCCGCCCGGAGGTTGGTCATCCGCTCCCGGACATACGCGGCCGCCGCACCGCTCGAGGTGGCGATCACCGAGACGATGCTCGCCCCGATCGCCAGGCGGATGTCCACGTGGTACAGCAGCGTGAGGACGGGGACGATCACCACGCCGCCGCCGAGGCCGATCAGGGACCCGAGGACTCCCGCCGCGACCGAGATCAGCGCGAGGGAGAGCACGAAGTCGAGCGGCGTCACTCTCCTATTGTACAGACATCCGCTTATACGTGCAAACCGGGCCTACTGGCCCGGCGGAGGGTGGAGCGCCCCTGTGATCATCGCCCGCATGATGGGTCCCGCCGTCGTCGCGCCGTAAGTGGTCGACGGTTGGAAGGGCACCAGGACGCACACCGCGACCTCTGGATGTGTGTACGGCGCGAACCCGATCATCCAGTCGTGGATGTTCGCTGTCGGGTTGGGGAGGCCGGTCTGCGCGGTGCCGGTCTTCACCGCGACCTCGAGCGAAGAGGGGAAGATGCCGTAGGCGGTCCCGTCCGGGGCGGTGGCGACGGAGTGCATGAGCTTTCCGACCTCGGCCGCGGCCGACGCGCTCATCGTGTGCTTGTACACGGTGGGCTGGTAGCGCTTCACGACCTGGCCGTTGGAATTGCGCACGACCGACAGGACGTGGGGGGTCATGAGGTTGCCGCCGTTGGCGACCGCGGCCGCGACCATGGCCTGCTGGAGCGCGGTCGCCTTCACGTCCTGCTGGCCGAAGGCGGAGTAGGCGAGGCCCGGCGGCCCGAGCTTTGTCACCGAGAATGTCGCGGGGGCGGGAAACGTCGACGTCGACGCGTACGGCAGGTCGATCGGCGGCTTCTGGTTGTAGCCGAAGAGCCCGGCTTGGCGCCACAGGACTGTGCCACCGATGGCGAGGCCGAGGTTGGCATAGCCCGGATCGCACGAGGGCGGGAGCATCTCGGGGATCGTGCCGCCGCACGGCGTCGCCCCCGCAGGGCTTGTCGCGTCGTTGCAGAGCAGTCTCGTGGAGTCTGGCAGGCTCGTGCACGCTGCCACCGGATATGTGAAGCTCTCGAGAGACGGCTTCAGGTTGTAGACGGCCGACGTCGTGACGATCTTGAACGTGGAGCCCGGCGGCTCGGGGTCGAACGTGGCGAGTGGCACGCCCGGGTAGAAGCCCTCGTGGTCGGGAACTGTGAAGTCGGCATGCCCGGCCTTCTTGTCGGTTGTGACGTTCGGGGACGCGAGCGGGTTGGGTGTGTACGTCGGGCTCGAGTACATCGCGAGCACCGCCCCGGTCTGCGGCTGCAGCACCACGATCGCGCCGTCCTTGTTCGCTGACGGGACGGTCGCGAGCTCGTGCGCCGCGAGCGCCTGCAGGTACGGCTCGAGAGTGAGGGTGACCGAGTCGGTCGACGGCGCGGGAGGTGTGAGGACCTGGCTCAGGTTCTGCGGGGACTGGGAATGGGGCACGAGCCACTGGTTGTACTCCTCTTCGACGCCATTGGTGCCGTAGTACGGGGAGTCGTAGCCGACGATCTGCGCGAAGAGCGAACCGGTCGGGTACTCCCGCATGTACAGGTAGGGCCCGGATCCCTTGGGCGCCTTCACCGAGCGGGCGAGGACCTCGCCATTGGCGGCGAGGATGCCGCCTCGGGGATTGTCGTTCTGGGTCGCGGCGACGCGGGGGTTTGTCCGTGTGGCGTCGAGCGCCTGCGCCTCCCGCACCTGGATGTTGACCAATTGGGCGAGGACGAGGCCGAAGCACACCACGAGGACGAGACCGAGCCACCGGATCCTGCGCCCCACCTACGTCACCTCCGGGTCCCGAGCCGGCGCGCCGCACCCTGGCGGCGGCGCATGCCCCGACGGCCCGCGTTGCGTGCGCGAGTCACGTCCCACCATTTCGTTTGCCCTCGTTCGCCCTCGTTCGCGTGTTCGTCTGTTCGCGAGTCGCTTTCCGGTCACCCGGCGACGACTTCGTTCCGGACCACAGCCATCATGACCGACACCCCGCCGATCTCGGTCGCGGGCAGTGCGCACCACCCCGTGCCCGGGGACCACCGGCCCGCCACGGCGAGCTCGGAGCGCCGCCGCACGCCGGCGCCGTTCACTCGTCTCGAGCGTGGAGGGCGCCGTGCGCGTAGGTTCTCTCACCGTGAAACCGCCGCCGTTCGACTACTCCGCCCCCGACACCCTGGAGGAGGCGCTTTTCCTGCTGGGCGAGGCGGGCGACGAGGCCCGGCCGCTCGCCGGCGGCCAGAGCCTCGTCCCACTGCTCTCCTTGCGGCTGGCCCGGCCCTCGCTCCTGGTCGACCTGGCCGGGATCACCACCTTGAGGACCCTCGGCGCCGCCGACGGCCACCTGGCCCTCGGCGCCATGGTCCGCGAGCGCCAGGCCGAGAGAGACGTGCGCGTGCGGAGGTTGGCTCCGGTTCTCGCCGACGCCCTGCCGCTCATCGGCCACCCGGCCATCCGCAGCCGAGGGACGATCGGGGGGAGCCTGTCCCACGCCGACCCGGCGGCCGAGCTGCCGGCGGTCGCGCTGGTGCTCGAGGCCGAGCTCGTCGCCGAGAGCCGGGCCCGCGGCCGGCGAAGCATCGCGGCGGCCAACTTCTTCACGGGGTTCTTCACCACCGAGCTCGCGCCCGACGAGCTCCTCACCTCGTTGCGCGTCCCGTCTCCGGCGCCGGGCACCGGCTGGGCAGTCGACGAGGTGGCCCGCCGCCACGGCGACTTCGCGATCGTCGGGGCGGCGGCGATGGTCCGCCTCGACACGAGCACCGGTCGGATCGGGGAGGCTCGTGTGGCGCTGGCCGGCGTCGGCGACACCCCGGTTCGGCTGCGGGAGACCGAGCGGATGCTGGACGGGGCGGAACCCGCCGACGGGGCATTCGCCGACGCAGCCGAGGACGCCGCGGCCCGGCTGTCGCCCCCGGCCGACGTGCACGGCTCAGCCGCCTATCGCCGCCACATCGCCGGGGTCCTGGTGCGGCGGACGCTGAAGCTGGCAGCCCAGCGCGCGAGGGAGGCGGCGTGACCTCGTTCGACGTCGAGCTGACCGTCAACGGCCTCGCCCGGCGCGCAACGGTCGAGGCACGCCGCACTCTGGCCGACTTCCTGCGTGAGGACCTCGGGCTCACGGGCACCCACCTGGGCTGTGAGCACGGCGTCTGCGGCGCCTGCACCGTGCTGGTCGACGGGGAGCCGGCCCGGTCCTGTCTCATGCTCGCCGTCCAGGCGCGTGGCGCCGACGTGCGGACGGTGGAGGGGCTGGCGGCGGGCGGCAAGATGAACCGCCTCCAGGAGGCGATGTGGGATTCCCACGGCTTCCAGTGCGGCTTCTGCACTCCCGGCTTCCTCATGCAGATCACGGCGCTGCTGGCGGACATCCCAGAGCCGAGCGAGGCCGAGATCCGCGAGGCCCTGTCCGGCAACATCTGCCGCTGCACCGGCTACGAGAGCATCGTCAACGGGGTCCTGCGCGCCGCCGGCGCAACCGGCTTCCTCGAATAGCGCGCGGGCGTCGACAAGGGAGGTCCATTCACGTGCAGCACATCGCCGAGCGGTACACCGGTGCGAGCGTCAGGCGATCCGAGGACCCCCGGATCCTGACCGGTTCGGGCCGCTACGTCGACGACGTCCGCCTGCCCGGCATGCTGCACGCCGCCTTCGTGCGCAGCCCGGTCGCCCACGCCCGCATCACCAGGATCGACGTGCGCGCGGCAGCGGAGGCGCCCGGGGTCACGCTGGTGCTCACCGGCGAGGAGCTCGAGCGGTCGCTCGTGCCGGGCCCGGGCATCGCCGCGATGTTCTCCGGGGGGGCGCCGGTGCCGGCGTTCACCACCCTGGCCTCCGACAAGGTGCGGGTGGTGGGCGACCCGGTGGTTCTCGTGGTCGCCGAGAGCCGGTACCTGGCCGAGGACGCCTGCGAGCTCGTGGAGGTGGACTACGAGGAGCTGCCCGCCGTCATGACCTCCCAGGCAGCCCAGGATCCGGCCAGCCCGGCGATCTTCGAGGACCTGGCGAGCAACGTCCTCGTGCGCTCCCCCGTCGCCGTCTTCGGCGACGTCGACGGGGCCTTCGCCCGCGCCGATCGCATCGTCCGTGCCGATCTGCGCCAGCACCGGCACCAGAACGCGCCGATGGAATGCCGCGGCGTCGTATGCAGCTTCGACCCCGAGTCGGGTGAGCTCACCGTGCACTCCGCCACCCAGGGGGTGCACATCGTGCGCACGACGCTCTCCACGGCGCTCGGCCTTCCCCCGGAGAAGGTGCGGGTCCTCGCCGGCGACATCGGCGGCTCGTTCGGGCTCAAGCTCGGCGCCTACCGCGAGGACGTCGCCTGCGCCGCGGCGTCCCGCCGGCTCGGCCGGCCGGTCCGCTGGATGGAGGACCGGCTCGAGAACCTGACCTTCTCCGGCCAGGCTCGGGAGGAGAGCTTCGAGGTGGAGGCGGCCGTCACGAACGAAGGGGAGATCCTCGGCCTGCGGGTGAAGATGACCATCGACACCGGCGCGTACCCGGGCATGGGCGCCATGCTCCCCGAGCTCGTGAAGACCATGATCCCCGGCCCCTACAAGATCGGGGCGCTCTCGTTCGAGTGGACCGCGGTGGTCACGAACAAGGCGGCCTACGTGGCCTACCGCGGTCCGTGGGCGTCCGAGACCTGGGTGCGCGAGCGGATGATCGACCTGATCGCCATGGAGCTCGGCATGGAGCCGCTCGAGGTCCGTCTCCGCAACGTGGCCACCCGTGAGACACCGCCGCTCCGGATGGTGACGGGCCGCAGCCTGGCCGGGGTGACGGCCAGGGAGTCGCTCGAGGCCGTCGCCGCAAAGGTCGACCTGCCCGCCTTCCGCCGGCTGCAGGCGGGAGCTCGTGGACACGGGCGGTACTTGGGCTTGGGCGTGGCGACCTACATCGAGCCGGCGCCCGGCCCGCTCGAGGGCAGGGGGGGCGGGGGCATCATGGGCCCCGAGCAGGTCCGGCTCCGGCTGGAGGAGGACGGAACCGTCACCCTCTTCACCTCGCAGATGCCCCACGGCCAGAGCCACCAGACCACGTTCGCCCAGGTCGCGGCCGACGAGTTCGGCGTGCCGATCGAGCAGGTGCGGGTGGTCGTCGGCGACTCCGACCTCGTCCCGATGGGCTTCGGGACCGGTGGCAGCCGGGCGGCGATCATGGCAGGGGGCGCGTCGCTGCACGGAGCACGGGCGCTCAAGGCGAGGGTCGAGGAGATCGCGTCCCACCTCTTCGAGGCCGGCGCTGAGGACGTCGAGCTGTCCGGCGGGTCGGTGGCCGTACGCGGGGTGCCGGCTTCTGCGATGAGCCTCGCCGAACTGGCTCGGGCGGCCCGCTCGCCGGGCCGGCTCCCCCCGTCGCTCGCCGGCGACGTCGAGGTGACCGCCGCCTTCGACGGAGGCGAGGGCGGTTGGTCGGGCGGGTCGCACGCCGCCGTCGTGGAGGTGGACGTGGAAACCGGACAGGTGCGCGTCGAGCGGTACGTGGTGGCAGAGGACTGCGGCACCCTGATCAACCCGGCGATCGTGGAAGGGCAGGTGCGAGGAGGGATCGCCCAGGGCATCGGCGCGGTGCTGCTCGAGCGTTCCGCGTACGACGAGGAGACCGGCCAGTACCTGTCGAGCACCTTCATGGACTACGTCCTTGCGACCGCCTGCGAGATCCCGCGCATCGAGATCGAGCACCTCGAGACCGTCCCCCTGGACGCCGACGTGAACTTCCGGGGTGTCGGCGAGGGCGGCATGATCATCGCGCCCCCCACGCTCTGCAACGCGATCGAGGACGCGCTCTCACCCTTTGGCGTGCGCGTCTTCGAGCAGCACCTCCCGCCGGCCCGCATCCTCGAGCTGATCGGGGCGATCCCGGCCGGCTGAGCCCGGGGCACCGGCGGGCGCGGAGCTCACGAGCTGCAGCTCACCGCCTGGCCACGGCCTTCACCGCGGTCCCGTACGCACAGATCTCGGTCCAGTTGTTACCCATGTCCGACGTGTCGAACCGAAAGGCGACGACGGCGTCGGCTCCCCTCGCTTGCGCCTCCTCGACCATCCGCTGCATGACCTCCTCGCGGCTCGCGACGAGGTTCTTCGTCATCCCCTTGAGCTCGCCCCCGACGAGGGACTTGAACCCGGCACCGATCTGCGACCCGATGTTGCGTGACCGGACCGTGAGCCCGAACACCTCGCCGAGCACCTCGGTGATCTCGTAGCCAGGGATGTCGTTCATGGTGCTGACCAGCATCGGCCCTCCAGTCTTTCGAACCGCTCCGCGCTCGGAGGTCTGTGCAGCGACGAGCGCGCCGGTCGCCGCAGCCTCGTCGCGAGGATAGCGAGCTGGGTCATGCAACGGCCGAGGAGGTTGTGGTTGACATCTTGAAGCGACGAGGCGAGGGAGGACGCCCGGCGGAAGCCCTGGCTCCGGAAAGATGAGCAGAGCGCTGGAGACCGGCGAGGGCAGTCGCGTCGGGCACGCGTCGGGCACGCGTCGGGCACGCGTCGGGATCATCCAAGGTTCGCGGCGACCAGACGCGAGGCCGGATGGTCAACGCGCGCTCAGGTCACTCGGTGTCCCGAGTGCCGCAGTCGTCGGCTGCCACAGAGCACTCCTTCTCCAGCTCCTCCCTTTTCTGTGGCTACTCGCGCTTCTACTATTGAATACATCCCACCATAAATACAGTGACGTAACTACGCTGACGTAACCAGGGGCCCAAGATGGCGTAGTGAATGCGACAAGCTCGACGCGGCGAAAGAAAGGAGCCCCCCATGTCGGCCACCGAGGTCATCAACGAGGGCGCCGCGTTGGATGACGGCGCAGACCGCCAGCGGATCAGCTACGTGCCCTACGAGAGCATGGCGCCAGACATGCAAAAGGAGCTCCGTCGCTGCGCACGGGAAGGCACGCCGCGACCGGAGAGCTCGTCGGTCCGCGCGCACGTCCCGGCCGCCTTCTGGTCGTTCGCCGACGGGTGGCGCGATCTGTTTCGCCAGGGGGTGTGCGACCACTCCATCAAAGATCTCTGCCGCGTGTACGTCTCGCGCAGTGTGAAGTGCGAGTACTGCGGCAACCAGCGCTCCGAACAGGCGAAGTCGGCGGGTCTCGAGGAGGGCAAGTACGACGATCTGTTGAACTTCGAGAGATCGGATCGTTACGACGCCAGGGAGAAGGCGGCGCTCGCGTACACCGAGGCGATCACCTGGCGGTTGCCTTCGACCGACGAGCTCTGGGACCGGCTCCACGCCCACTTCTCCGAAGAACAGCTCGTCGAGCTGGGTTGCTTCGTTGCGCTCACCCTGGGTCAGCAGAGCTGGCTGCGGCTGCTCGGCATCGAGCACCACCAGGTGCTCCCGGGCACTGCGGCGTCGATGGCCCCGGGGTTCGAGACCATCGAGGCCCTGGCCAAGTCCAAGGCGTCGGATTCCTACTGGGCGACGCGCGCCGCCGGCCAGGTCGGCTGAGGCGGCCGCCGTGGGGCGTGTGTACCGGGCCGAAGGCGGGCAGTGGACGACCGTCACTCGCCGCGGGGCGGACGGGGTGACGTCCCATGTCCTGCTTTCCCAGGAGCGGGGCGGGAGTACCCGCCTGTCGTTCACGCGGATCGAGCCGGGCGGGGCGTTCGGCCCGCACGTCGACGACTACGAGCACGTCTTCTGCGTACAGGAGGGGCATGGCGAGGCGATGGTGGGAAAGGAGCGCTCTGCCATCGCTCCGGGAGACGTGATCTTGACGGGTGTCAATGAGCCCCACGGACTTTGGGCAGGCCCTGACGAACCGTTGGTCCTCGTGACCGCCAACGTCTACGCGGTTCCGCCGAGTGACCGACGAGCGACGACGAAGGGCGGGGACGACGGCTGACGCGCCCGGCTCCCGTGTCCCGGCGGAACCGGCGGAACCGGCGGAACCGGCGGAACCGGTGGTGCCGGCGGAACCGGCGGAACTGGCGGAACCGGTGGTGCCGGCGGAGCCGGTGGTCGTGCCCGGTCTCGAGGACGCGAGCCCCTTCGGCTACTCGCAGTGCGTCCGTGTGGGCCCCTTCGTCTACGTGGCGGGCCAGTGTGGCCTCGGCCCGGACCACGAGATCGTCTCTGCGGAGTTCGAGCCCCAAGCACGGGCGGCGCTCGACCGTGTTCGCCGCGCCGTCGAGGCGGCGGGCGGCACCCTGGCGGACGTGGTCACCATGACGGTCTTCGTCACCGACGTCCGGTTCGGCCGGGTGTTCACCTCGATGCGGCGCGAGCTCTTCGGCACGCGACTTCCAGCAAGTGCCCTCGTCGGTGTCTCGAGCCTCATGGTGCCGGGCGCAATGGTCGAGGTGCAGGCGACCGCGGTGATCGGATCCGGGCGGGATCTCCCCGAGGGGTAAGCCCGGCAGGGGTGGTCAGCGATTGGCGAGCCCTGTGTCGGGGCAGCGGTCGCCTGCAGCCACCCCCGGTGGGAACGCTGCTGCGAGCTGGACCGTCGCCGCCTCGTCCAGCTCGACCTGTCCTGACGCGAGGTCCTCCTCCAGATGGTCGAGCCGAGCGCGCCAGCGTTCTTTGGGTGCGGACGAGACGGTGGGTGCAGAGGCGGTTCAACGTGACCCGCTGCTCAGCTCGAAGTCGACCGTCATGGACCCGCACTGACGGGTTCAGCCCGATGTCGTCGAGCGACACCGTCGGCTTCGAGCTCGCTTTGCTCTCGACGGTCATGTGTCCCTCTCTCCGTCACCATGGAACGCTCCGGGGAGAGCACGCTCCTCGCGCGCAGCGTCCACCCCGCCGATCTGACGGTCGGACACGCACCCGGGGCGCGTGACGCCAGGTCGGTCCCGACCTCAGCTACTGCCCGAGCAGCGCCACCACCATTGTGTTGGCCACTGTCTGGCTCACCGCCAAGGGGCCGCCCAGGATCGTGAAGGTGGTGACCCTCTTCCCGCCGAGGGCCGCGGTGCCGGCGGTCGCGAGGAACGCCGGAAGATAGCTCCCCATGCTGGTCGAGCTCGCCGTGAGGAGCAGCGGCTCGGGCGCGGCGTCGCTGGGGCCGTCCGCTGCGACGACGGCGCCTGCGAGCCCGTCGCTGTAGAAGTCACCCCTGGCGACGGTGAGGTTCCCGGTGCCGGCCCACCCCAGCCCCAGGTGCGAGGACTTCGCGGCCAGCTCGCACTCTGCAAGCTCGATCGCAGTCTCCGTGTAGTCGGCACCTGCGATGCGGAGCGCCGACACGCCGTGGGTCTCGAGGGTCCGCACGACGGCGTCGGACACGGCGAACTGCCCCCCCATCACGATGACCTGCTGGATGTGGAGCGTCTCGATGGCGGACAGCGCTTGGGCGGACAGCGCGGAAGATGCGGTGAGGAGGACCGGGAAGTGCTCGGCGTAGGCCAGGGCGGACGCCGCCTCGGCGTCCTGGAAGCTCGCTCCGGTCGCGAGGACGGCCGTAGTGAGCGCACCCGGGGGGGCCGAGGCGGAGGCGGTGCCGGCCGTGGCGTTGTACGCACCGCTGCCGCCCGACGTGTTGATCCCGGCGTAGGCACCCGCGAGGTCGACGCGGCCTGGGGTCGCGCCCGACGTCTCGGCGACGTCGAGCGCCGTGCCGTACTCGGTCGTCCCCGCGATGCGGGTCACCTGCACCTTCGCTGTTCCGCCCAGCACGGACACCCCGCCACAGGCGTAGGCAGGCGTGCTCTCGAGCTCGGACACGACGGCTGTGCTCACCGCCAGCGGCCCGCCCACGAGGTACACGTGCGTGATGCCCTCCTCACGTATCGCCGCCAGCGTCGACGCCGAGAGCGACGTCGGCGGGGTTAGTAGCGTTCCCGTTCCGAGGTAGCTCGCGAGGTACGTGCTCGCGAGCGCGTCCAGGTATGTCCGGTCCGTCGCCAGGACGACCGCCCTGCCCGATGTCGGCGACGACGGGCACACACCGCCGCGGTATGTGAACTGGTGCTCGAACTCGGCGGCGGCCGTGCCGTCGACCGTCCCGGCGTAGACGCGGGACGGCACGACGAGATACGAGTTGGTGAAGGTCTCGCCTGTGGGTGAACCAGCCGGAGAGACCGGTCCCGGCGCGGAGATCACGGCGCCACCGTTCTCCATGCGGACCGACGTGAGGCTCGAGGGCGGCCCGGCCACGCCGCCGTTCAGCGCCGATTCGAGATGGCTGAACGGCGTGGAGCCGTATTGGGCGAGCGCCGAGAGCACTGTCTTGTGAGCCGTCGATGTGTAGATGGTCGGGCGCTCCGTGACCCAGTCCGCCGACGTGGCCGTGACCGAGTACCGGTAGGAGTGGCTGTAGGTCCACTTCGCCGTCGTGTCGGCGATCGTGACCTGCCACTCGTCTGTCGTGGTGAAGGTCACAGACGCGTGCACGACGTCACCGGGCGCGACGACCAGCGACGGTGTTCCGCCGGGGGTCGACAGCGATGTCAGTGTCCACGCGGCCTGGGGAAGGACCTCCACCCACGCCGCGTACCCGACTCTTCCTGTCGCGGTGACCTCGATCGTGCCGGTCTGAATCAGGGTTGTTCCGGTGAACCCGCCGATGCCGACCCATGTCGCGGCGAACTGGAGCGAAGCAGACGGGACGACGGAAGGGACCTTCCAGGATGCGCTCACCGAGGTGACGTTCGACCCCAGCTCCACCTGCCCGGACCAGTTCGCAGCGACGCGAAACGTGCCCCTGGCACCCCGTCGCACGGGCGTGAACGGGCCGGAGCCGCGCGTCTCGGGCGCCAACATGTCTGGCCGGCGGTGACGCAGGATCGCCCGCACCCTCGCAGGGAGATCGCGAGTGCCGGCGGTCCGCACCGAGGACGGAGCGTCCATGGCGACTCGGCCGCCAGCCGATGCCGCTGCGGCCGGCGCGGGCCACAGCCACAGCACGCTCAGCAGCAACCCCAGAGCGCCCGCCGTCAACCCGGCCCTCCGCGCTGGCCGATCCATGGCCCCTCCACCCCTCTCCGGATCTCTGCGTGCACGCGCAGCGTACCCCTTGCGCCGCAGGGGAGGCGCTGCACCCGGAGCCCGCCCGCGTGGACGCCGCGAACGCCGCGTGCCGGTCTCGCGCCACCCGGGGCCACGTCCAATCCCCGCGACGCCGGTGCCTCGATGCTACACTTCGAGCGCAAACTATGATGAGGGACTCGACCACGTCCGCGTTGCGCGAGGTCGAGCCGGGGAGCCACGTCGTCCACTTCTACTCCGATGACGACGCGCTCGCGTCGTCGGTGGCCGAGTACACGCTGGACGGGCTCGCCCGGAGAGAGCGCGTCCTCCTGATCGTCGAGCCCCCGCACGCCGTGGCCGTACGTCGGGCCTTGTCCGCGAGAGGGGTGGACCTGGACGCCGCCTCGGCGGGGGGCATCCGCCTCCTCGAGGCCGGTGCAGTTCTCGAGCAGGTCATGGTCGGGGGGCGACCGGAGGCCGACCGCTTCGCCGAGATCGTCGGCGACGCGCTGCGGTCGACGTCGCTCGGGCACACCGGCGTACGGGCTTACGGAGAGATGGTCGACAAGCTCTGGCGCGAAGGTGATGTACCGGGCGCGCTGGCGATCGAGCAGATGTGGAACGGGCTCGCGCGCACGCTGTTCTTCACGCTCTACTGCGCGTACCGCGACTCGCTCGTTGCAGGCGCGCGGGACGAGACGGCTGTGGACGCGACGTGCAGGCTGCACTCCTCGGTCGTCGCTGACGGGGCGCTCGAGCCGCGCACGAGCGCCACCCGCCGCTTCGCTTCGGCGGCCGCCGCTCCGGCCGCGGCTCGCGCGTTCGTCCTCTCCGTCATCGGGGTTGAGGATCCTCTTCTCGCGGACACCGCGGCGCTCGTCGTCTCGGAGCTGGCCACGAACGCGATCCGTCACGGCGGCACTGCCTTCACCGTCACCGTGTCCTCCCTCGCGCACTGCGTACGCATCGCGGTCAGTGACGGCCGCAAGGAAGCTCCAGCGCTTCGGAGCTTCTCCGAGGCGAACCCTGGGGGGCGGGGGCTCCACATCGTCGACGCGCTCTGCCGGGCCTGGGGCACGACACGCCGCCACGGGGGCAAGGTGGTCTGGGCCGAGCTCGAGCGGTAGCCCGGGGTCTCGGCTCCCTCGACGTCGACCCCAGAGGGCGGCGCCGGCTCGGAGGCGAGCGCCCTCGTGGCACCCCCGTGGTACGAAGGCACCGTGACGGGGCTGCCGGCCGTGCGGGTCTGCCAGGCCCAGGTCCCGGCCGTGCGGGTCTGCCGGGCCCAGGTCCCGGCTGTGCGGGTCTGCCAGGCCCAGGTCCCGGCTGTGCGGGTCTGCCAGGCCCAGGTCCCGGCTGTGCGGGTCTGCCGACGGCCTCGCGGCACCGTGGTGCTGCCTCCCGAAATCCCTGGTCAGGCGCTTGCGTTTGCCTCGCACGCCGTGCGGCTGGCTGAAAGGATGGACCTTCGCGGGGATGCGCGGCCACCGGCGCGGCGCCCGCACGCAGAACAGGGAGAGGACGGCGCCGAGTGAGCGACACCGCAGGCAGGGCAGACCCCGAGCGGTCGTTCGCGCACTGCCACGTCCATACCGAGTTCTCGATCCTCGACGGCGCGAGCCGCATCGACGACGTCGTCGCCGCCGCGGCGTCGGACGGCCAGCCGGCGGTCGCCATCACCGACCACGGCAACATGTACGGGATCCTCCCGTTCTACGCCGCGTGCACGAAGGCGGGGATCACCCCCCTCCTCGGCACCGAGGCCTACATGGCCTACGAGCGGCGGGACGAGCGCATCAACGTGCGGGGCACCGCAGTCGACGACACCGGCGGCGACGTCGAAGGCGGTAGGAAGGCCTGGTACCACCTGACGCTCCTCGCAGAGACCAACGCCGGGTATGCGAACCTGATCAAGCTCTCGAGCCGTGCGTTCCTCGAGGGCTACTACCGCAAGCCGAAGGTCGACTGGGAGCTGCTCTCCGACCATTCGGGAGGTCTGATCGCTACCACCGGGTGCCTCGGCGGCCACGTCGCGCAGAGCCTGCTCGCGGGCAACTTCGACGACGCGCTGGCGAAAGCTGCTCGCCTCCAGGAGATCTTCGGGAAGGACAGCCTCTTCGTCGAGTTGCAGGACCATGGGATCCATGAGCAGCACCTGGTGATGCCGCAGCTCATCGAGATCGCCCGCCGCCTGCAGGCGCCCCTGCTCGCGACCAATGACAGCCACTACACGCGGCCGGAGGACGCACAAGCCCACGACGCCCTCCTCTGCGTGCAGACCAAGGCCACGATCGACCAGCCCGGCCGGTTCCAGTTCAAGGGTTCGGGCCATTATTTGAAGAGCGCCGCGGAGATGCGCCGCCTCTTCGCCGAGCTGCCCGAGGCGTGCGACAACACGCTGCTCATCGCCCGCAGGGCGAGCGTTCGCCTCGAGCTCGGCACGCCCAAGCTGCCCGACTTCCCCGTGCCCCCTGAGTACCCCTCGGCCGTCGAGTACCTGAAGCACGTCACCTTGGAAGGCGCGAGGGCACGGTGGGGCCACCCCCTGCCCGACGTGGTGGTCGAGCGAATCGCCTACGAGCTGAGGGTCATCGAGGACATGGGCTTCTCCGCCTACTTCCTCATCGTCTGGGACCTCATCCGCCACGCCAAGGAGCACGGCATCCGAGTCGGCCCCGGACGCGGATCAGCCGCCGGCTGCGCGGTGGCCTACTGCTTGCGGATCACCGAGCTCGACCCGATCCGCTACGACCTCCTCTTCGAGCGGTTCCTGAACCCCTCGCGTCTTTCGATGCCCGACATCGACATGGACTTCGACTCGCGCTTTCGTGACGAGATGATCCGTTACGCCACCGAGCGGTACGGACGCGACCACGTCGCCCAGGTCGTGACGTTCGGCACGATCAAGGCGCGCGCGTCGGTCCGCGACGCAGCACGCGTGCTCGGCTATCCCTACGCGCTCGGCGACCGCGTCGCGAAGGCCATGCCGCCCATCGTGATGGGGCGTGACACCCCGTTGTGGGCCTGCATCGCAGACGAGCCGCCCGCGGGTCACGAGGACGGATGGAAGATCGCCTCGGAGCTTCGCACGATGGTCGCCGAGGATCCCGACGTCGCCCGCGTCGTCACCGTCGCCAAGGACCTGGAGGGCCTCCGCCGCCAGGACGGCATCCACGCGGCGGCGGTCGTCATCACGAAGGACCCGCTCACCGAGTACCTCCCGGTCCAGCGGAAGCCCGATCCGGGCGGGGACCCGCAGGACGCCCCGGTGGTCACCCAGTACGAGATGCACGGAGTGGAGGAGCTCGGCCTCTTGAAGATGGACTTCCTCGGGCTGAGGAACCTCGACGTCATCTCCGACGCCGTCGAGCTGATCGAGAGAGCCCGCGGCATCCGGCTCGACATCGACCACGTCCCGCTCGACGACGAGCCCACCTACGAGTTGCTGCGTCGCGGCGACTCGGTCGGGGTCTTCCAGCTGGAGGGCGGCCCGATGCGCACCCTCATGCGCTCGCTCGCACCCACCTGCTTCGAGGACGTCGCCGCGCTCATCGCCCTCTACCGGCCCGGGCCGATGGCGGCGAACATGCACTTCGAGTACGCCGATCGCAAGAACGGTCGCAAGAAGGTGGACTACCTCCACCCCGACGCCGAGCCAGTCCTGTCCGACACCTTCGGGCTCATGATCTACCAGGAGAAGCTGATGCGGGTCGCCCAGCAGTTCGCGGGATACTCGCTCGCCGAGGCCGACAGCCTCAGGAAGGCATGCGGGAAGAAGATCCGCGAGGTGATGAAGACCGAGCGCGAGAAGTTCGTGTCGAGCGTCGAGCGGAACGGCTACACCCGCGAGCTGGGCGAGAAGTGGTTCGCCATCATCGAGCCCTTCGCCGACTACGCGTTCCCCAAGTCGCACGCATTCGGCTACGGGCTCATCACCTACCAGACCGCCTACCTGAAGGCCAACTACCCGACGGAGTACTTCGCCGCGCTCCTCACGAGCGTGCGGGAGAATCTCGACCGGGCGGGGATCTACCTCGCCGAGTGCCGGGCGCGCGGCATCTCGGTCTCGGTGCCCGACGTGAACCGATCCGCAGCCGACTTCACGCCCGTGGTGAAGGACGGGCCGGACGGGGGGACGATCCTCTTCGGGCTCGCGGCGGTCCGCAACGTCGGCAGGTCCGTAGCCGAGGCCATCGTCGCCGAGCGTGACGGGGGCGGACCCTTCGCGGACTTCGTCGACTTCTGCGAGCGCGTGCCGATCACCTGCCTGAACAAGCAGCCGCTCGACGCGCTCATCCGTGCGGGCGCCTTCGACTCGCTCGGGCACACGCGCAAGGGTCTCCTGCACGTCTACGAGCTGATCGTCGGCCAGATCGTCGCGAGGCGCCGCGAGCGGGAGCAGGGTGTCCTCTCGCTCTTCGGCGACGCCGGCGGCCGTGCGCCGGCGTTCGACCAGGCGGTCGCCGTCCCCGACGTCGAGTTCGACAAGAAGGAGCGCCTGGCGCACGAGAAGGAGCTGCTCGGGCTCTACGTCTCCGACCATCCGCTCTTCGGCCTCGAGGCGGCGCTCCGCCGCCGGGCTGACGGGTCGCTGGCGGAGGTGACAGATCTCCCCGACGGCGCCATGCGCACCTTCGGGGGCGTCATCACCGGCCTCCAGGCAAAGTGGACGAAGCGCGGCGAGCAGATGGCGGTCTTCACGCTCGAGGATCTCGCGTCCTCGATCGAGGTCACCGTCTTCCCCAGGACCATGACTCAGTACGCGGGGGCGATCACCGACGACTCGGTGGTGACCGTACGGGCACGAGTCGACCGACGCGACGAGCAGCCGAAGCTCATCGCGTCGGAGGTCACCGCCTTCGTCGGAGGTCCCGCGTCCTCCACCGAGCCGCTCCACGTGCGCCTGCCGGTGGGCTCGATGAGCGCCTCGGCCCTCGACTCGATGAAGGAGGTGCTCGCTGCGCACCACGGCGACGTGCCGGTGCACCTGTATCTGGGAGGACCCGGAGCGAAGGGATTCCGACTCCCGGACGAGTACTGCGTGGACACGTCGAACGGGGTGGTCGCGGCCTTGCGCGTCTTCGTACCTGGGATCGAGATCCTCTCCGGAGCACCGGCGGTCGACGCGGTCGACGTCCAGCCGCCCGACGATCTGGGCGGGGCAGGCTGACACAGGAAGCAAGGCGCGCGCGACGGCTCGCCGCGCGCCGTCCCGACAGCGTCCGGCGCGCCACCGGGTCCGGCGCGCCACCGGGTCCGGCTTCTCGTTGAAATACCTTGACGGTTAGGCGTGTACCTGTATCGTGTCGGCAAACAGCATGAACTGGCTCTTGGAACAACGAAAGGACGGGTCCCATGAACCGTCGTGAGCTCATTCGGGCCGTCGCCGCACACACGGCTCAGGACGCGAAGCATGTCGAGTCGGTGCTTTCCGGCGTGACCGACGTCATCACTGCGGTTGTCGCCAAAGGTGAGGCGGTGACGATCCAGGGCTTCGCCAAGTTCGCAAAGGTCGAGCGGGCCGCCCGCATGGGCCGGAACCCCCGTACCGGGGAGTCCATCCGGATCAAGGCTTCCAAGCGGGTCCGGGTGAGCCCGATGAAGGCGTTCAAGGACACGGTCATGTCGCCGAGCCAGGCGCCCCGTCTCGGTTCGGGCGTCTACCCCACCTCGCTCGAGCTCCTCGCCAAGCAGGCGGCCGGGCGCCGCGCAGCGGCCTCGACGGCCAAGGCCACGACCGGGACGAAGAAGGCCGCCGGGAGGGAGGCAGGGGCCCGGAAGGCGCCCGCCAAGCGGGTGGCTGCGAAGAAGGCGGTGAAGACGGTGGTGAAGAAGGCGGCTCGGGGAACCGCCCGGCCGGCGACGAAGCAGGCAGCCAAGCGCACCGTCGCGGCCAAGCGCACCGTCGCGGCCAAGCGCACCGTCGCGGCCAAGCGCACCGTCGCGGCCAAGCGCACCGTCGCCGCCAAGCGCACCGTCGCGGCCAAGCGCACCGTCGCCGCCAAGCGCACCACGACGAAGGCGCCCGCAAAGCGGACGGCCAAGCGCACCGCCCGCCGCTGAGGCGCCGAGGCGGTCGGCGCCGGCCGAGGACGTCCCCCTGCGCGGCACCGCCCGCAGAGGGGGTCGCGTCGTGCGGTCGGTTGACGTTGGTTGCCGGTCAGCCGCCGGTTCCGGGACCACCGCCCTCGGAGTCGTCCCCGCTGTGCCGCTCCAGGAGGTGCACCAGCCCTTCGGCGAGCGAGATGAGCCGCCTCCCCAGCATCCTGCTTGTCGTCCGCGGCGCCGGCCCGACCGCGGGAAGCTCCCCGGTCCACTGCACGAGCAGGCCGCCGACCTCGCGCTCCTGCGCGTGCAGCGCCACCTGGGCGTAGAAGGACCGCCGGGCGCCTCCGAAGAGCAGGTCCACGTCGCCGCCCGCAGTCACGACGGAGATCATCCCCAGCGGGTCGCCGACACGCCAGGGCGCGTCGGCGGGCGTGCGCTCATCGGCTGACTCGCCTCGCGCGTCGGCGCCGGGGCTCCGTAGCGTGGACCCGAGCCGGTCGAGCGCACGGCTGAGGGCGTCGAGGTTCGTGGGGTGGCGCGAGACCACGAGCCGTAACGGGCGACCCTCGGCTGGCTCCCCCACGACGACGAACTGGACGTTGGCATCGGAAAGCGCGCGGACCACCACCGCGACGTCCGGCCCCCCGGTCGTCACCGTCATCTGCCCTCGCGCCCTTCGCAACGCAGGCGAGACCGGCGGGTCCCCCGCCCGACGTGCATGGCCACGGAGAGCGACGGGGCACGGTTCCGACTGCGGCGCCAAGACGACAGCCCGCTCATCCGCTCCTCCCGCGCTCTCGCCGGAGGCGTGCCGACCCGCGTACGTTACACGCACGCTTCAGCCGGGGCGCGGCTCCTCGCCCCGGACCCCGGCGACGAAATGGCCGCGTCTCAGCGAACCGCCCGCCAGAGCGCCGCTGAAAGCCGGAGTGCCGATCGTGACGTCCACCAGGCCGCCCGCACGACGGCGCCCACCACGAACGCCACGAGGGCGATCCCGCCTCCGACCTCTCGAGCCAGCAGCAGGGCCGCGCAGGAGCGGTCCGCTGCGAGCGGGTGGGCCGCAAGGAGGCCCACCAGGCTCTCGCGCTCCACGAGCTCGACGCCGTGGGCTTCGGCCAGCGTCGCTGCCGCGGGGGTGCAAGTCGAGTTGGTGACGACAAGCGCGTGGGCGGCGGCGTAGTA
>JAKATH010000040.1 GCA_021828055.1 Actinomycetes bacterium | reverse complement strand
GATGGGGGACAAGATCCGCGCGAAGGAGGCCGTCGCTGCCGCAGGTGTACCGGTCGTGCCGGGCGCCGGCGGGCCCGGCATGGACGACGACGCGCTCGCTGCGGCCGCGCTCCGCCTGGGGCTGCCCGTGCTCTTGAAGCCTTCCGCGGGCGGCGGGGGGAAGGGCATGCGGCTGGTCGCCGCCGCGCAAGACCTCGTTCCCGCGATCGCGACGTCGCGCCGGGAGGCCGAAGGTGCGTTCGGCGACGGCACCCTTCTCGTCGAGCGGTGGATCGAGCGCCCGCGCCACGTCGAAGTCCAGGTGTTCGCCGACGCCTTCGGCAGCGTCGTGCACCTCGGCGAGCGCGAGTGCAGCCTGCAGCGTCGCCACCAGAAGATCGTGGAAGAGAGCCCCTCGCCGCTTCTCGACGACCCGGCGAGGGCAGCGATGGCGAGGAGCGCCGTCGTCGCCGCCGCGGCATGCGGCTACGTGGGGGCGGGGACCGTCGAGTTCGTCGTGCCGGGCGACCGGCCCGACGCGTACTTCTTCATGGAGATGAACACGCGTCTGCAGGTCGAGCACCCGGTCACCGAGGCGGTGACGGGCGTCGACCTCGTGGAGTGGCAGCTCAGGGTGGCGGCGGGCGAGCCCCTGCCGCTCGCGCAGACCGCGCTCTCCCGCCGTGGCCATGCCCTCGAGGCTCGGGTGTACGCAGAGGACCCGCTGCGGGGCTTTCTCCCTTCGAGCGGCACGGTGCTCCTGGCCGAGGAGCCTGTCGGCCGCCCCGGTGTGCGCGTGGACTCGGCGCTCGCGCGCACCGCGACGGTGGGGACGCGCTACGACCCGATGCTCGCGAAGGTCGTCGCATGGGGCGCGACGCGAGGAGAGGCGCTTGACAGGCTGCGCGCTGCCCTCTGCGAGACGGCGGTCCTCGGCGTCACGACGAACGTCGGGTACCTGACCCGGTTGCTCGCCCATCCCGACGTCGTCGCCGGGCGGCTCGACACGGGTCTCGTCGACCGGACGCTCGCCGGCCTCGCCGCGCCGGACGACGTCAGCACCAGAGACGCGGCGGTGGCCGCCGCCTGCCGCCTGGCAGCCGGGCTCGAGCCTGCAGGACCGGTCGCCGACCCCTGGGACGTGCCGGACGGCTGGTCGGTTGCGGGACCGCGGAAGTGGACGGCCGCGTTCCGTCTCGACGGCCGAGCCGTGTCGGTGACCGTGCAGGGCCGCGTACGCGACGGCGCGACCGTGCAGGTGGACGGCGGCCCGTTGCTCCAGGTGCGCGCCGAGCCATTGGACGCCGGGTTCTCGGTGCTGTCGATGACGATCGACGGTGCGAGAACGACGTGGCGTGCGGCACGGGACCGCGACGACCTCTGGGTCTCACGGCACGGAGACGCATGGCGCTTTGCTCCGGACCACGCCGCCCGTGGCGAGGGCGCCGGCGAAAGGGGGGCGGCAGGCCCGGTCACGAGCCCGATGCCCGGGGTGGTCGTGGCCGTCTACGTCGCCGTCGGACAGGCGGTGCGTGCCGGGCAGCCGCTTGTCGCGGTCGAAGCGATGAAGATGGAGCACGCCGTCCTCTCGCCGTCCGACGGAGTGGTGACCGAGCTGCTCGTTCGCTCCGGCCAGCCCGTCGCACTCGACGAGCTGCTCGCCCGCGTGGAGCCTGCAGGCGCGGGGAACGGGAAACTGCGCGGCGCAAAGGACGGGGCGGGGCGCGGCGCAAAGGACGGGGCGGGACACGGCGATGTCGACGATGGAGACGAGGTCTGAGATGGCCGTCATCACGGCACGTGCCGCGCCGCCTGCCGTCCACCGCCGGGAGGACCTCCCGCCGCGAGTGCGGATCTGGGAGGTGGGGCCGCGCGACGGGTTGCAGAACGAGCCCTCGATCGTGCCCGCCCAGGTGAAGGCGGAGCTCGTGACCCGCCTCGTCGCCGCCGGGCTCACGACCGTGGAGACCACCAGCTTCGTGAACCCCGCCTGGGTGCCACAGCTCGCCGACGCAGAGGAGGTCGTCGCGCTCCTCGGGCCGCTGCGTGCGGCCCACCCGGCCCAGGGTGCGCAACTCCGCCTGCCGGCGCTGGTGCCGAACCTCGCCGGGCTCGAGCGGGCGCGCTCGTGCGGCGTGCGCGACATCTGCGTCTTCGCCAGCGCGACCGAGACGTTCGCCCGGAAGAACCTGAACCGCTCGCGGGCCGAGGCGCTCGAGATGTTCGCTCCGGTCGTGGCGGAGGCCCGGGCCGACGGGATGGGCGTGCGAGCGTACGTGTCGATGTGCTTCGGCGACCCTTGGGAGGGTGCCGTGCCCGAGGCCGACGTCGTCTCGGTGTGCGAGCGGCTGCTCGAGATGGGCGCCGGCGAGCTGAGCCTCGGGGACACGATCGGCGTCGCGACGAGCGGCCAGGTCGTCGGGTTGCTGGACGCGCTCGCGCGCGCCGGCATCCCCGCAAGCCGTCTCGCCGTGCATTTCCACGACACCTACGGCCAAGCGCTGGCGAACACCCTCACGGCGTTGTCGTGCGGGATCACGACCGTCGATTCGGCGGCGGGCGGCATCGGCGGCTGCCCGTTCGCCAGGAGCGCGACCGGCAACCTCGCGACCGAGGACCTCTGCTGGGCGCTCGCCGGTGCCGGGGTGGAGACGGGCGTGGACCTCGACCGTCTCGTCGAGACGTCGAGGTGGATGGCCGCACGGCTCGGTCGGCCGAGCCCCTCGAAGGTGGTGCAGGCGCTCGCCGGCCGCGAGGTCGGCGCGACGGAGGAAGGGCGATGAGCCCGATCGTGCCGGGACAGCTGAGCGCGGAGCACGAGGAGCTCGTCAGGACGGTACGGCGCTTCGCACGGGACGAGGTCGCGCCCGTCATCGCCGAGTACTACGAGAAGGAGGCCTTCCCCTACCCGCTCGTCCAGAGGATGGCAGCGATGGGCCTCTTCGGGCTGCCCTTCCCAACGGAGTACGGCGGCATGGGCGGCGACTACTTCGCGTTGTGCCTCGCGCTCGAGGAGCTCGCACGCGTGGACTCGTCGGTCGCGATCACCCTGGAGGCGGCGGTCAGCCTCGGCGCGATGCCGATCTACCGGTTCGGCAGCGAGGCGCAGCGGGAACGCTGGCTCCCGGATCTGTGCGCGGGAAGAGCACTCGGAGCGTTCGGCCTGACCGAGCCGAGCGGCGGCTCGGACGCCCTCGCGACGCGCACGACCGCGGTGCGCGACGGCGAGGCATGGGTGGTGAACGGCTCCAAGGCGTTCATCACCAACTCGGGTACGCACATCACCGCGTTCGTCACGGTGACGGCCGTCACCGCCAGGGATGACGACGGAAGACCGTCCATCTCCACCATCGTCGTCCCGTCGGTGACGCCGGGCTTCACCGTCGCGCCCGGTTACTCCAAGGTCGGCTGGAACGCGTCCGACACCCACGAGCTCGCGTTCAGTGATTGCCGGGTGCCGCTCGACCACTTGCTCGGAGAAGAAGGACGCGGGTACGCGCAGTTCCTCTCGATCCTCGACGAGGGACGCATCGCCATCGCAGCCCTCTCCGTGGGCCTGGCGCAGGGCTGCGTAGACGAGTGCGCCCGCTATCTCTCCGAGCGCGAGGCGTTCGGGCGGAAGCTCGGCGAGTTTCAGGTCCTGCAGTTCAAGGTCGCCGACATGGACGCTCGGACCCATGTGGCGCGCCTCGCGTACTACGACGCGGCGCGGAGGCTCGCCGCAGGGGAGCCCTTCAAGCGCGAGGCGGCGATCGCGAAGCTCTTCGCGTCGGATGCCGCGATGGTGAACGCGCGTGAAGCGACCCAGATCTTCGGCGGCTACGGGTTCATGAACGAGACGCCGGTCGGCCGCTTCTACCGGGACGCGAAGATCCTCGAGATCGGCGAGGGCACCTCCGAGGTGCAGCGCATGGTGATCGCCCGCCACCTCGGACTCGGCCGCACGCGCTGACTGCAGCGGTGGTTGCCTCGACGTGCGGAGGGGCGCCGTGCATCGTTCGATTTCCCTGTCGGTCGCAGCCTTCGTCCTGAAACTAGTTCGAAGGCAAAGCACTTTGCCGAAATGTTTCGCGGAACGCTTCACAGATGAACGAACGACCTCCATACTGAAGACGTGACTGAAGACGTGACGGTCACGGACGGCAGGCGCTCCCTCCCGGGTCTGGACCCTGGTGACCACTGGTCCCCGGACGCGCCGAGGGTGCACCTGTCGGGTGTGCAGGCGACCATCCGGATGCTGATCGACGCGCTGCGCGCGGACCGTGCTGCAGGGAGGAGGACCGCCGCCTTCGTCTCGGGGTACCAAGGTTCTCCGCTCGCAGGTTTCGACAAGGAGCTCGAGAGCGCGCTGCGGACGCGCCTCGACGTGGAGATCGTCCACCGCCCCGCGGTCAACGAGGAGCTGGGCGCGACGGCGGTCATGGGCAGCCAGCTCGCGACCACGCTGTCTTCCTCGCGGGTCGACGGGGTGCTCGGAGTCTGGTACGGGAAGGCGCCGGGGCTCGACCGGAGCATGGACGCGCTGCGGCACGCGAGCTTCGCAGGAGCGTCCGCGACAGGTGGTGCGCTCGCCATCGTTGGCGACGATCCGTCGGCGAAGTCCTCCACCCTCCCGAGCGCGTCGGAGGCCGCGCTCGCGGACCTCGGCATGCCGGTCGTCTTCCCCCGGTCACTGGAGGAGGTGCTCGACCTCGGGCGCCACGCGGTGACGCTGTCCCGCTTCTCGGGAGCGTGGGTCGCGATCAAGATCGCGACCGCTGTCGCAGACGCCGAAGGGACCGTCGTCCCGCGCCGATGGACCGCGCCCGTGCTTCCCGACGGGTACGTGGCACCGCCGGTGTCCGGCGACCTGCTCACGCCCGGCACCGTCGAACGAGAGCGCGCGGTCCTGACCGACCGCCTCGCGGCGGCGGCGCGTTACGGCGACGCGAACGAGCTCAACCGCCTGGTGATCGCCCCGGACCGGCCGCACCTCTCGATCGTCGCGGCGGGGATCGTCTACTCGGAGCTTGTCGAGGCGTTGCGGCTCCTCGGGCTCGACCAGGACGCCCTGCGGGGCAACGGGGTGGCGCTCGCCGAGGTGCAGATGCCGTTCCCGATCGGGCAGGGGTTCGCACGCGCGATCACCCGAGGTGTCGAGCAGGTCGTCGTCGTCGAGGAGCGCCGTGATCTGGTGGAGAGCCAGCTCCTCTCCTTGATCGCGCGCCGGCCGGGCAGCCCTGCCGTTCTCGGGCGCCTGGACCTCGACGGGCGTCCGCTCGTTCCTCGCCACGGCGTGCTGGACGCGGTGTCGATCGCCCGGATCCTGGGGCCGATCCTCCGGGCGAGCCTGGGCACAGTGGTGAAGGAGCTTCCCGAACCGCGCCGTCGGATCGAGCTCGCGCCGGCGGCACCCGGGGTGACGGGTGCGACAGGGGCGACGCGGCCGACGCGGCCGACCATGACGACACGGGCGTCGCGGGTCCCGTGGTTCTGCCCGGGATGCCCGCACTCGGCGAGCACCGTGGTGCCGGAAGGCACGCTCGTGGGGGAGGGGATCGGCTGCCACACGATCGTCCACTACATGCCCGCTGAACGGGTGGGCCGTCGGGTCGCTCTCACTCAGATGGGAGGCGAAGGCGCGCAGTGGATCGGCATGGAGCCCTTCGTCGGAGAGCGCCACCTCGTGCAGAACCTGGGCGACGGCACGTTCTTCCATTCGGGCCAGCTCGCCGTGCGCGCCGCGGTCGCCGCAGGCGTGCGGATCACCTACAAGGTGCTCTGGAACGGAGCGACCGCGATGACCGGTGGCCAACGCGTGGTCGGTGGTGCCGAGTCGCCGGTCGACCTCGCCCGCATGCTGCTGCTCGAGGGTGTGAAGCGCGTCGTCATCACGACGGACGACGCGCGCCGTTACCGCCGCAGGCGGCTCCCGCACGGCGTGGCCGTCCGGTCGCGCGACGACATGATCGCCGTCCAACAGGAGCTCGCAACCGTCGACGGCGTCACGGTGCTGGTGCACGACCAGCCGTGCGCGACGGAGCTGCGACGCGCACGCAAGCGCGGCCTCGTCCCGTTGCCGACCGAGCGCGTCGTGATCAACGAACGGGTCTGCGAAGGGTGCGGCGACTGCCAGGTGAAGTCGAACTGCCTGTCGCTCCAGACCGTCGACACGCCGCTCGGCCCCAAGACGCGGGTCGACGTCGACGCCTGCAACTTCGACACCTCCTGCCTCAAGGGTGACTGCCCCGCGTTCACGCTGGTGAAGGTGGACCAGGCCCGCTCCCGACACGCCGGGGTCGCGCAGGTTGGAGGAGCGCGAGCCGCGCGGCCGGCAGCCCCCGCCGGGGCCGGCGAGCTGCCAACGGCACCGGTCGCGGACCTCGGTCGTGCGCGCACCTTGCGCATCGCGGGCATCGGCGGGACCGGCGTCGTCACGTGCGCGCACCTCCTCGCCTGGGCGGCGCTGATCGAGGGGGCAGAGGTGTGGGGGCTCGACCAGACCGGTCTGTCGCAGAAGGCCGGCCCGGTCATCTCCGACCTTCGCATCGGGCCCGGCGCCGCCGACAGGTCGAACGTGCTGGGCGAAGGGGAGGTCGACCTCCTGATCGCCGCGGACCTCGTGGCGGCGAGCGTGCCGGAGGTGCTGAGCAGCATGGCACGGGGCCGCACGTCTGTCGTCGGCTCGTCCGCGGCCAGCCTGAGCGGGCCGATGGTGCTCGGGCTCGAGGCGCGCGAGGTTCCCGTCGCCGAGCTCGAGGCGACGCTCGGCGAGGCGGCGGCCGACGGCCACGCGACCTTCTTCGACGCGGTCGCCGTCGCGCACGAGGTGGGCGCCTCTGCCACCGCGGCCAACGTGGTGCTGCTCGGCGCGGCGAGCCAGCTCGGGGTGCTGCCGGTCTCCACACGTTCGATCGTCGCCGCGATCGAGCGCAACGGCGTCAGCGTCGAGGCCAATGTCGCCGCCTTCGAGGCGGGGCGGCGCTGGGTCGCGGAGCATCCCGGTGGGGATGCGTCGCGCAGCGAGGAGCCCGGCGGGGCTGGCGCGCCCGCGGCGCGCGGCGCGCGGATCCTCTCCGAGGTCGACCTCTCGTCGTTGCCCGCCGCGGGCCGCGCGCACGTGGAGTGGCTCGCCGGGGACCTCGTCGACTACCAGGACGAGGCGCTGGCGCGTCGCTTCGTGGCACTGGTGGGGGACGCAGCCCAGGCCGAGCGGCGGGCGGCTGGGGACGGCCGCCTGACCGCCGCCGTGGCGTTCGGGTACCACAAGCTCCTCGCGTACAAGGACGAGTACGAGGTCGCCCGCCTTCTCCTCGAGTTCCCCGCGGTGGACCCGTCTTGCCACCAGACGACCTGGCTCCTCCACCCGCCAGCACTTCGCGCGTGGGGGCTCGAGCACAAGATCCGGCTCGGCAGCTGGTCGCGCCCGGCCATGCTGGCGCTCCGGTCGGCGAGGCGGGTACGGGGAACCGCGCTCGACCCGTTCGGTCGGACCGCGCTGAGACGCGCCGAGCGCGAGCTGCCGGGCCAGTACGCGGACGCGATCCGGTCGATCCTCCCGAAGCTCTCGCCGTCGAGCCTCGACGCCGCGACGTCGATCGCGCGGCTCCCCGATCGGGTGCGGGGCTACGAGAGCGTCAAGGAGAAGAGCGTCGTCTCGTACCGGGAGGAGCTTGCCGAGCGTCTGGCGCGCTTCCCGACGGCGTGACCTGCTCGGCAGGAGGGATCTCCCAGACGCGGACCTCGTCGTAGACGAGGGAGGTCCGGGCGTCGACGACGTCGCTCCTGCTGGTCACCCGGTCGAGGACGAATTCTCTGAGACGGGCGACGTCGTGGGTCGCGACCTCGACGAGGAAGTCGTCGGCGCCCGTCACCGTCCACAGGGCGAGCACCTCTGGAACCGCCAGCATCTCCTGCTGGAACGCCCGCACCGACGCCGTCGTCTTCGGGCGCAGCCGGACGCTGATCATGGCGCGCAGCGGCCGTCCGATGGCCGCGAGGTCCACTTCGGCATGCCAGCCCTTGATGACCCCGAGCGAGCGCAAGGCTCGGATGCGCTCCAGGCAGGTGGACTGCGCGATCCCGACAGCGTCGGCGAGGTCCTTGTTCGTCTTGCGTGCGTCGCGCTGGAGCAGCTGCAAGAGGGCCAAATCCGTGGCGTCGAGCCGCAAGGGTTGTCCTTCCACCGCGTCAGGCTACGCCTGGGTGCTGGGCAACGCCCCCCTTGCCGTGCACGAGCCCCCCTTGCCGTGCACGAGCCCCCCTTTGCCGTGCACGAGCCCCCCTTGGCTGCGCTGCCCCGCGGCCGCCGGTACTGTCCACGGGCGCGGTTCCGGCATCACCCCGCTGGAGGGACGTGTGGAGCGTGTCTCGTTGCTCGTCGTGTGCACCGGCAACGCGTCGCGCTCGGTGATGGCGGGACTGATGCTCGACCGCCTGGCGGCTCGGCACGGCGTCGGCCTCTCCGTCACGACGGCGGGGACGCATGCGGTCGACGGGCTCCCACTCGGTGCGCGCACCCTCGCGGCGCTCCGTGCGGTGCCGGAGCTCGCCGGCGGCGAAGCCGGCGAGCTCGCCCTGTCCCTCGCGGCTGCTCACCGGAGCAGCCAGCTCTGCGACGAGCACCTCCGCCGCGCGGACGTCGTCGTGGTGATGGAGGCCGGGCACGTGCGCCACGTGCGCCGCCGCCATCCCGAGGCGGCGGCGCGCACCGCCATGCTCAGGTGGCTGGTCCGTCATCTCGTGCCCGGGTCTGCGCCCCTCGCGGCACGTGTCGCCGCGCTGGGCCTCGCGCATGTGGAGGTGGACCCGGCCGACGACGTCGCGGACCCCGCCGGCCACGACGACGCGGCCTACGCGGCGTGCGCGGCCGAGCTCTGGTCGCTCTGCGAGGAGCTGGTGCCGCGCCTGTGACCTCCGTGCCCTTCGTGCCCTCGTGCCGTCTCCCGGCCGTGCCCTTCGTGCCCTCGTGCCGGCCCCCGGCCGCGACCTTCGTGCCCTCGTGCCGGCCCCCGGCCATGCCCTTCGTGCCCTCGTGCCGGCCCCCGGCCGCGACCTTCGTGCCCTCGTGCCGGCCCCCGGCCATGCCCTGCTTCCGGTTCAATCCGCGTGCACGGCGCGAAGGCCTGCCCATGCGAGGTCCGCGAGGCGATTGGCGAGACGCTGGGCCACCCGGTCGAGCTGCTGCGCATCTGCGTGGGTGTGGTCGACCGACGAGGGCGCCCCGCCCGACGCCCCGTCGCTCGTCTCGATCCAGTGACGGCTCGCACCCTCGGCCATCCCCACGACGGCGCACGCGAGGAATCGGCGGTGATCGGGGTCGAGCCCTGCTGCGATGAGCGGGTCGATCGCTTCGGCGATGGCGTCCTCCACCCGGCGCAGCGCACCGCCGAGCTCGGGGTCAGTGGGGCTGCTCCTCCCGTAGAGGAGGCGGAACGCTGTCTGGTGAGTGACGAGCATCCGGAAGTACGCGACCAGACCGTCCTCGACCTGCTCGCGCGGTCCAAGCGCCGTCGCGGTGGCTGCGCCGATCGCGGCGAGGAGCTCCTCTGCGACCGAGTCGACCAGCTCGAGGTAGAGGGCCCGCTTCGAGGAGAAGTGCTGGTAGAGGAGGGGTTTCGTGACTCCGGCTGCTTCGGCGATCTCGTCCATCGTCGTCGACTCGTAGCCGCGTCCGGCGAACAGCCGAAGGGCGACGTCGAAGAGCTGACGCCGGCGCTCGTTGCCGGTGAGCCGGCGTGGTCGGGACCCCGCGTGCGGCTCCACCGCCCTGGACGGGCCGATTCGCGTCGCCGACGTCACGCCTCGAGGCTAATCGTGCCGTCGTGGCGGGCCGGGACGTCCGGACCGCGGGGCGGGGCCGGCCGGGCCGCGAGTCGCCCGGGCCCGCCCAGTCCGCCGGGCCCGCCGAGCGCGCCCAACACTGCCCCCAGCCGGGCCGGGAGGTCGGTGAGGGAGAAGTGGCGCCGGGCGACCGCTGCGTTGTGGTCCAAGAGCGCGGGGTCCGGCGCCTCCAACCACGCTTCGAGACGGGTGAGGTCCTCGGGCGACTCACTGAACCAGCGGAAGCCGAAGGCCGCGAGCTCGGCCGCCACCGGGTACGGCCCGATGACGAGGGGGCGCCGGTGGGTCGCGGACTCGACCGAGGGGTTCCCGAACCCTTCGACGTCAGAGGTCAGCGCGACGACGTCGCACGCGGCGTACGCGTCGGCGACGGTGGCCGCGCGCCCGTGCGCGAGCTGCGGCAACCCGAGCAGCACCGGGCAACACGCCGAGGCGATCACCCGCTCGAGCTCTGGGCCGTAGCCGTCCTCGGCAGGTCCGAGGAGCCAGTAGATCGCCCCGAGCCGTTCGGCGACTCGGATCGCCGCGCCGACCCGCTTGCGGGCGAGCGCGCGCGTCGGCTGCAGCACGAGGCGCGCGCCCGGTGGGACGCCGAGCGCGTCACGCGTCTCGGCGCGTCGTCCCGCCGGCGGGTCGGGATCGAAGGCGTTGTAGATCGTGACCGCCTCGATGCCGTGCTCGGCGAGCTCGAGACGGCTGCGCTCGTTGATCGTGACGTGGCGCCACGCGGGATCGTCGGGCGGCGGCGGCCACCCCGCGAACTGTGGTCGCTGCCAGGCAAGGTCGTGGTGGTGCAGGATCGCAGGACGACCTGCGAGGACGCTGGCGACGACGTCCGCCGCCCTGGGGTTGAGCGGGAGCGAGCAGAGGTTCTCCACCACGACGAGGTCCGCGTCGGCGAGCGCCGCCCCGACCTCGTCACGCGACAGCGCACCGCCAGACCCGCCAGTCCCGCCAGACGCGCCGGACGCGCCAGTCCCGCCAGTCCCGATCGCAAGGCCGGGGAGGATCCGGTCGGCCGCGCCGCCGCCTGCGACCGGGACGGTCTCGAAGCCCAGCCGCTCCAGCGCCCAGGACCACTTCCCGGTCTCGATGGACACGCCGTCGCCTCCGCCCAGGCGAAACGAGACGAGCGCGGCCCTCGGCACCAGCGCACTGTACCGAGGTCCCTGCGCCCCCCTGCTGCGGGCTGCGCTCTCGGCGGCTCGGCTACCCTGACGGTGGTGTCAGCGACGAGGGCGAGGCGCGCGTTGATCACCGGTGTGACCGGGCAGGACGGCTCCTACCTGGCCGAGCTCCTGCTCGAGCAGGGCTACGAGGTGATCGGCGTCGTACGGCGATCGAGCACGCTCAACTTCGAGCGCATCGCCCACATCCAGGACCGCATCAGCCTGGTCCCGGCCGACCTGCTCGACGAGGTGTCGCTGATCGCGGCGCTGCGCGACCACCGCCCCGCCGAGGTCTACAACCTCGCGGCGCAGTCCTTCGTCCAGACGAGCTGGACCCAGCCGGTCCTCACCGGCGAGACCACCGCGCTCGGGGTGACGAGGCTCCTCGACGCGATCCGCATCGTCGACCCGGAGATCCGCTTCTACCAGGCGAGCTCGTCGGAGATGTTCGGGAAGGTCCACGAGGTCCCGCAGAGCGAGAGCACGCCGTTCTACCCGCGCAGCCCCTACGGCGTGGCGAAGGTCTACGGGCACTGGATCACCGTGAACTACCGCGAGTCCTACGGCCTCCACGCCTCCTCCGGCATGCTCTTCAACCACGAGTCGCCACGCCGCGGCCTCGAGTTCGTCACGCGCAAGGTCACCCACGGGGTCGCACGGATCTCCTGCGGGCTCGACGACAAGCTCGCTCTCGGCAACCTCGACTCCCAGCGCGACTGGGGCTACGCAGCGGACTACGTCCGTGCGATGTGGCTGATGCTCCAGCAGGACGAGCCTGCCGACTACGTCGTGGCGACCGGGGAGACCCACTCGGTGCGCGAGCTCTGCGAGCTCGCGTTCGCGGGTGCCGGTCTCGAGTGGGAGCAGCATGTCGTCGTCGACGATCGGTTCCTGCGCCCCGCCGAGGTGGACCTGCTCGTCGGCGACGCGACCAAGGCGCACGAGACGCTGGGCTGGAGGCGGGACGTGGACTTCCCCCGCCTGGTCGAGATGATGGTCGAGGCTGACCTCGAGCTCGTCCGGGCGCAGCTGGGCTGAGGTGCTGGCGGGCACGATCACGGCCGATCCGATCGGGGTGCTCGCGGCGTTCGGCGCCGGCATCCTGTCGTTCCTCTCTCCGTGCGTGCTGCCGCTCGTTCCCGGCTACCTGTCGCTCGTGTCCGGGCTGTCGGCGGCGGAGCTCGGCGGCTCCCCGGCGCACTCTCGGACCGGGGGTGACCTCTCGGTCGCCGCGCGCCGGCTCGCCCTCGTCGGCGCGGCGGGCCCGGCTCCGTCCCTCCCGGCAGCCACCCCGCCCCTGTCCGCGGCACCGGCGCGACACCGCCCCCTGGCGCCGCTCATGCGGGGCATCCTCCTGTTCGTCGCGGGCTTCACGGTCGTCTTCGTCGCGCTGGGGGCGACCGCGTCCGGGGTGCACGCGCTGCTGGAGCACCACAAGCACGCGCTCGACCTCACCTCGGGCGCGCTCGTCGTCGTGCTCGGGGTGGTGCTGCTGGTGAGCTCCTTGCCTGGGCGCGTGTGGTCCCTGCTCGGCCCGCGCGTCGCGGGGAAGGTGGGATGGTTCGTGGGCGAGCGCCGGATCCACGTCCGGGCCGAGTCCTTCGGCACCTGGGCCGCACCGGTGATGGGGATGGCCTTCGCCTTCGCCTGGACGCCCTGCATCGGTCCGGTGCTCGGGGCGGTCCTCGCGCTGACCTTCAGGCACTCGACGCTCGGCGGGGGGGTCTTGCTGCTGTTTGCCTACTCCCTCGGACTCGGCGTGCCCTTCTTGTTGACCGGCATCGCCTTCGACCGGCTGACCGGCTTCTACGCCCGCGCGCGCAAGCCGCTCGGGGTGGTGCAGGTCATCGCCGGGGTCGTGCTGGTCGCGTTCGGGGCGATCCTGCTCGCTGGCGATCTGGGGTGGCTCTCCGCCCAGTTCACCTCTCTCCTCGACCACCTCGGGCTCGAGCGCCTGACGACGAGCTGACTCCCGCGGATGGCAACTTGCCTCCTGAACAGGACTGACGCGGCGCCTTCGGAACGCCGATCCTCGCATCGTGGAACGAATGGCGCCCGAAGGCACCGCCACGTCAGATCCGGTCGAATCCCTATACCGGGTGCACCGTCCATCTGCTGGCCAGAGAGCAGATGGGATGTCACCAGGCCGGCGTTCAGGGACGTAGGAGGGCGCGAAGCTGCTCGCATCATGGGCGACCCTCAGGGCCGCTCGATGCGGACGCCTTTGGCGTACGACGCGAGTGCTGCGAGATCTCCGACATCACCGCTGAGGATGACGCCTCCTGGCTCGGCACTGGCGATGACGATGCCATCGACCGCGGAGCCACGGCGGGCGCGGCGGCGAAGTTCGCCCGAACGGCGGGCGAGCGGCACTGGCTGAACCGGCCTGGGTCTCGCGGAGACTGTTCCGCCGGAAGTGCTACTTCGGAGGCTGCTTCCGTCGTTTCCCGATGTAGTCGGGACCCACTTGGCCCCGGAACCCCAGAAGTCTCAGGACAAGCTCTCCGATCCAGCTTGGTTTCTTCTTGTTCTGGGCAGCGATGGCCTCCGCCTCGTGGCCATCCGTCACGACCAGACGCCCCCGGTAACCCACCCTTCGTATTCTCATCGTCGTCCGTCTGTCTATGCCGAGGTTGCCCTTTCTCGCAAGGTCGAGCGGACCGCTGGTGCGCGCGATGGCACCGTTTGCCCGGCGGACGCAGACGCGGATCACCGCCCGGTGGCATCCCGACCACCACGCCGCGTGCGTCGTTGTGCCGTTCGCGGGGGATGAATCCGCTCGTCCGGTGACGGAGGTCGGCACCCACGGTGTCCCCGAATGTCACCCGGAGGCATCGACTGACATGACCAATGCCGCCGGCAGTGCGCGCGACGAGCGACAATGCAGACCCTAACGAGCTGTGCTGATCGGACCAGATCCAAGACGCCGCCCCGAGGGGGCGTAGAAGTCGACCTTCCCGCCCTTGGCAAGCTTTGTCGAGGGGACGGCGATCACGTACCACCCATCACTGACCGTGCCCGTCACCACGGCCGACCCCGGCGAGACGACGTACGCGACCTTTGAGGTGCCCACGGGTCCTTGTCCGAACGAGACCGCATAGAGGGTTCCTGTCGGAGCGAGCCATCCGTGCGTCGTGTCACCGAACGTCGTCCTCGGCGACGATGTGGTCGGCAGTTGACCAGCGGTGCCGGCGAAGCCGCACGCCGCGCCGACGAGTTGAGCGCTCGACTGCCCAGGGTCACGAGCCGCGAGCGCTTCACAACCGCTCTCGGAGTTGGACGACGCGCTGCCGACGAGAAGGGTCGTGCCGTCAGGCCCGGGCACGTTCAAGCGGGTGAGCTCTGTCGGGGCGTGCCAGTTCGCTGTGTGCGCCAAGAGTCCCGCGGCGGCACCGAGATACTGCCCAGCTTGGATCGTGGAGCTTCCCTTCTGGGCAGGGCTCCCTATCCTGGCCGTCTGGACGAGCGGGGACGTGCAAACGGGGACGCCTCCGGTCCCCGGCAAAGAGCAGATGCTCTTGATCAGCGCGTTGGCTGCGCCGTCGAGCGCCTTGGCGACGGCGCTCGAGGGATCCGAAAGCGACGCGGAGATCTGGGCGAGGCTCGAGTTCTGGAGTGGCGCCGGGTCGGCGCTCGATCCCATGACCACCTTCGTGTTGGCGATGTCGATGAAGGGGATTGTCCCGCCCGTGTCGTAGGTCTCGATGAGGTGGTGGTCGGCGGGCGAGAGTGTGGCGATCGGGACGTACCCTGTCGCCCGGCCCGGTGTCGCGGGACCACCTGTGCGGTCGAAGGAGAGCTCGACCGGGTCGAAGGCGAGGTACGGGCTCGAGTAGTGCGAGTTGGCGAAGCTCCAGCTCTCGAGCCCCGGGTAGACGTCGTTCGACGCAGAGGACACGATCGAGCCGAGGTTGGAGAAGGTACCGAACTCCGAAAGCGCGATCACGAGCGCCCACCTCGACACCGCGCAGTACGGGCAGGACGCGGCGCCCGCGTAGAAGATCTCGGGCTTGCCGGCAGTCATGAGGGGCGGCTGGTTGCTCAGGGTCTCGGGCGGCCGGATTGTGCTCGGGACGCCGACGGCTTCAAGGACTGTGAGCGGCACCTTCGTCGCAGGCACGAGGTAGCTCGCGAGCCCACTCCCCGGGGACGGCATCGACGGGGAAGGAATGGCGAGGGCGATCGCGAGGGTGACGGCGATGCCCGCCGCGAACACCCCGGTGGCGGCGCGAAGGAAGGCTCTTCGATGGCGCTTCCGATTGCGCCGACGAAGGTCCTCGAGGGAGGGCAGCGGCGCAAGCGGCGCTTCTGCGAGCCGATCGAAGACGGTGGCGAGGTCAGTCATGGTCGTCGTGTCCTTCGTCGAGCAGCCGGAAGAGGCGCTGGTGTGCCGAGCGCAGCGTCGTGGACACCGTGCTCCTCGAGATCCCAAGGCAGTCGGCGATCTCGACTTCTGAAAGGCCGCCCATGTGCCGAAGGACCACGACTTCGCGCTCACGACGAGGGAGGTCCGAGACCATCGCCCAGACCTCACCCGCCGGAGCAGGCACGTCGACCACTGGAACATGGCGCCGCAGGAGTCGCCGCTCGAGGCTCGCACGACGCGCCATGCGCCGGCTCACGTTGAGCGCCACGGTGAACACCCACCCCGTTGGCCTTTCCATGGTCCCCACGCGGTCCCAACGCTCGAGCGTCCGGGCAAAGGCCTCGTCGACGGACTCGCGGGCGATCGCCAGGTCCCCCGTCACCACAAAGAGCGCCGCCACCAGGCGAGGGTGTTCTCGCCGGTACCAGGCGTCGAACGGCCCAGCACCTGTGAAGGACTGGACCCCTGGTCGGATGGGCGATACCGACGCCGCGGGCACGTCCTCCGACCGATCCGCCGTTCCCCCCGCCGTGACCTCCATCGCCCTATCCAAGTCACGAATGGGGTGGAATTGCTGGGCACGATCGCACAAGAAGTCGACCCGGCCGCTGGGCCCTGCGGACTCGTCCCGTACCGTTCAGCCGAACCGACAGGGCGGGGTGGGCATACCGCCGGGTAACGGGCACCCTCGCGGTCAGCAGCGTGGCCGAGCGCCGATGCGGCGGGGAGCAGTGCCTTGCAGCTGGGTACTCGACTGCCCCGCCTGGCTGGGTTCACAGGGCGACGGTCATCCCGTCGTAGGCAGCCTCGAATGGGGACGGGACGTCGCGATCGAGCATGCCAAGAGACATGCGCATGGGTGAGAAACACGCGTCTGGCGGTGATCCGGCCGCTGTCGGCGACGAGATGAGCCTGTTTCAGATGGAACGGGATGCTCTTGTCCGAGTAGTAGGCCTCGGCGATGAGGAGGTCCGCTCCGGCGGCGCAGTCGACGAGGACGTCGGTCCAGGCCGTGCCACCCGTGTAGGCGAGGGGCTTTGCCCCGAGGTCGAGGCGGAGGGCGAGAGGTGGAGCGCCGCTCGGGTGGTCTACCTGCCAGGCGCTGGCTGATGCCTGGCGGGCCAGCAGCGGTCAAGGGTTTGGTCCGCCCGGAGAACTGACCGTCGAGGATGAGGAACGGCAGGCCACCGAAGTGGTCGCCGTGGAGGTGCGACACGAACGCGGCGGTGATCTCGCCGGGGTCGAGACCGGGGCGCTCGAGCGCGATGAGCGAGGTGGCGCCGCAGTCGACCAGGATCGGGGACCCCTCAGTGGGTCGCAGGTGGATGCACGCTTGATATCGGCCACCGCCGCCGAACGCGTCACCGCTGCCGGCGAGGGTCACCTCGAGGCGACGCGTCTGGGTCTGAGACCTGGACGCGCCCCATTTTCGCCTGACAGCTCGGCGAGGGGCCGACTGGCGTGTCCACCACCGCCTGTCCCCGAAGGTCGTCGTCTGGAGTGGGCGCCCGCGCCATCTCACGCCGGGGGCGTGTCACACCCGCGCGCCATCAGTACTGAATGTCGAGCGCGTACCTGAGGGCTCGGTCGAGTTGGGCTCGCTTCTCGAGGCCAAGACTGCCGACTGGCTGCGCGTCGAAGGAGAGCTTCGGTACCGTCACGAAGTTGTCGCAATTCACCACGCTCGGTTCAAGAAGGCCCTCGTCGGACCCGACCGGCACCTCCGAACGGATGCCGCGGACGGTTCGCGTGATGGGCGCGCACGTAACCGATGAAAGCACCTCGACGGCAGCGTGCCTCGCGAGCACGCAGACAGGCCGCCGGCCCGCAGGCGGGCCGAGGTCAGCCCAGATGGCGTCGCCGCGCGCTACCGATGGCGCCGCCGCGCGCTACCGATGGCGCCGCCGCGCGCTACCGATGGCGCCGCCGCGCGCTACCGATGACGTCGCCGCGCGCTACCGACCGGGTGCCGTACGGGCAGCGAGGCTGCGAGCAGCCTTCACGAGTGCAGCGTCTTGGGGGACCTTGCAGTACGCATCCTGCAGCTGACGATCGGCGTCAGCGAGGTCGGCAGCCTCGAGTACGGCGATCACCCCCGCCGAATGAGCTCCGATCGGCTCGTCCCCTGGGCCGTGGCGAGCTCGTCGAGTCGGCGTACGAGGCCGTCGTCGAGCTGGACCAGCACTTCTTTCCGAGCCATCAAACCCATACGGTGCACCATATGGGCCTCGTCGTCACGCCGCAGGCCGACTATCCCCGACCATCACCTTCGACGTGAGCGCGAGGTGCCCGGTACGCCGGGAACGGGACAACGGCTCCAACCCGTCGCCTACTCGACTTCCTCGACGTAGTCGAGCTCCTCCATGTCGATCGGGTCCTCGAAGTGAACGATGCCGCCGGGCGGACGTGGCACCCGCGGTTCGCGATCGCCTGATTCACCTCCACCACCTCGCTCCTCGAGAGCCACCACGATCTGTGAACGGAGCGGAGCGAGCACGCCGGGAAGCGGGCTTTGGCCTATGACCACCCAATGCCTGTCCCTTCGGTTCGCCATATAGGCCATATAGAAGGAGATCGGCGCGTCGTCGGGATCACCCGTCGTAAGGGAGAACCCGCAAGACCGTGCCTTGTCATGAGCTTCCGGTACGGCCATCCCGACGAGCTCGGGTACGAGATCACGTCCGAGCGACCCCGTCTCGAGTGCTTCGTCGCGAGGATGATCCTCCGGCTCCTCGGGCTCCGCGCGGGCGAGAACACGGAGCACGACTGTCTTGTCGGGGATCACTGCCCGAAGCCGCTCGTTGATCTCGGAAGCGGTACCCCCACCGCGCCCGATCACCTCACCAGGCGTCGAGCTCCACACGGTGACGACGATCCACCGAGGATCCCTGTCTTGGATCGCGACTCTCTCGAGGTCGGCCTTCGCCGGCCAACACTCGGCGAGCGCTGCGAGGATTCCTCTTGCAACGGGCGAATCCACCAGCTCCATCTTGTCGAGCACCGGCGACCCCTACCACTCCGTCCTGGGAAGCTCGAGAGGCGACCTCTACCGCCGGGCCGGAGTGCCGGTCGCGATCGTGGCATGACGGAGCGGCGGCGTCGAGGGCCCTCACCGCGTCCGACTTGGTCAGATCCGTTCTGGCCGAAGGGGATCCTCGACCACATGAGCAACGAGGGTCTTCGCGTGCTCCTCCGCGGGGGCGGTGTCGGCTCTCGAGTGATCGAGACCCTCGAGCAGTCCACGATCCCCACGTCGAGGCCGAGAAGAACCGGGTCCTCGAGCTCTACGACATCGTCGCCGGGAAGGCGCTGCCCTCCGTCACCCCCGGCGTCACAGACCACCGCACCCGGCCGGGTGGCAGGGGGACGGCGGCAGCCGAAGCGAAAGGGCTGGGCAGGTGCCCGGGCCGGGCCGGGGGCTCCAGCGAGTGGGACGGAACGACTGCCAGGAGACCAGGCGGCGAGCAGGCCGTCGGCGACCGGGACCGAGGCGACCGGGACGTAGGCGAGCAGGCCGTCGGCGACCGGGACCGAGGCGACCGGGCGTGCGTCCGCCGATGGGCGCGTTCCCGACGATGGCTTGGACGTCCGACCATCGGCCGAGGGCAGGCCGAGGGCAGGCCGAGGCCAGGTCGAGGCCAGGTCGAGGGCAGGTCGAGGGCAGAAGGGCGCGGCCTCCCGCTTGGACCCTCCCGCCGGCCCCCCGTAGCATGTCGCCTCGGGTCATGGATCTCGCAGTCCACTTTCGCACGGCGGTCGCCCTGGCCGGCCGGTTCCCCGCACTCTCAGGAGTCGACCTCGACGTCGCTGCCGGGGAGGTGCTCGCCGTCCTCGGCCCGAACGGCGCGGGCAAGACGAGCCTCCTGCGGGCCTGTGCCGGCCTCGTGCCGGTCACCTCGGGGGAGGCCGTCGTCCTCGGGTGCGACTTGCGCAAGGACAGGACCCTCGTGCGGCGCAGGGTCGGTCTGCTGGGCCACGCCCCCTCGCTCTACGACGAGCTGACCGCGCTCGAGAACGTCCGGTTCGCGGTGCGCGCCACCGGCGCGGGCACGGACCGGGTCGGCCCCGCGCTCGACCGGCTGGGCCTCGCCGGCCGGCTCCGCAGGACGCCGGCGGCGCGGATGTCGGCCGGCCAGCGTCGCAGGACGGCGCTCGCAGTGCTCGTCGCGCGGGGGCCGGAGCTGTGGCTCCTGGACGAGCCCCACGCGGGGCTCGACGCGGACGCCCGCGCGATCGTGGGGTCGCTCGTCGAGGAGGCGGCCTCGTCGGGTGCGGCAGTGGTGCTGACCTCGCACGAGCCGGACCTCGCAGTCCCGCTCGCGGACCGCGTCGCGGTCATGTCGGGAGGGCGGGTCGCCGAGGAACGCGCGGGAGGAAGAGGTGCGGCGGCGACCGAGCGGGTCCTCGTCGCGCTGTCTCAGGACGACGTCGATGTGGCGTGACGCGCTGCTCGTCGCGGGGAAGGACGTCCGGATCGAGCTACGCTCGCGGGTGGCGCTCTGGCAGGTCCTGCCCTTCGCGGTGCTCGTCCTCGTGCTCTTCGGGTTCGCGCTCGGCCCGGGCCCTGCCGCCTTGCGGGCCGCCGCCCCCGGCCTCTACTGGCTGGCCGTGCTCTTCTCCACCGTGCTCGCGACGCAGCGCAGCGTGGCCATCGAGTCGGGGGAGGGGACCCGCGACGGGCTGCGGCTCTCGGGCATCGATCCGGCAGGCGTGTTCCTCGGGAAGGCGGCGGCCGTGGCGATCCAGCTCGTCGCCGTCCAGGTGCTGCTCGGCGCCGGCATCGTGGTGCTGTTCGACGTCCACCTGCAGACCTGGTGGCTCGCGATCGCGGCGTCGGTGCTCGCGACCGTCGGGCTGTCCGCAGCGGGCGTCCTGTACGGCGCGTTGTCCGCGGGGCTGCGGGTGCGCGAGACGCTGCTGCCGCTGCTCGTGCTCCCGATCGTGGCACCCGTGCTGATCGCCGGCTCTCGTGCGTGGTCTGCGGCAGTGAGCGGTGCGGTTGCGTCGGGGGCGTCCTGGCTCAAGATCTTGGGGCCATTCGCCGCGGTGTACCTCGCGGTCGGCATCGCGCTCTACGGACCGCTTCAGGAGACGGCGTGACCGCCCGGGTGCGATGGGTGACCCGCGTGATCGGTGGCGCCGCGTTGGTGACGACCGCGCTCACGGTCTGGCTCGGTCTCTGGGTCACCCCGCCGGCCAAGGTCATGGGCACACTCGCGCGCCTCTTGTACCTGCACCCACCCATCGCGTGGGTGGCCCTCTACTGCGCCTTCGGGCTCGCGGCCCTTTCGAGCGTCCTCTACCTGTGGCGACGCACCCGGTCGCTCTTCTGGGACCGCCTCGGTGCGTCCGCGGTCGAGGTCGGGGTCGTGTTCACCGCGCTGACGCTGGTCACCGGCTCCCTGTGGGGCCGGCCGACCTGGGGCGTCTGGTGGACGTGGACAGCGCGGCTCACCTCGACCGCCCTCTTGCTCGTGCTCTTCCTCGGCTACCTGGCACTGCGGCGGGTGCCCGCGGACCCCGACGTCCGCGCGCGGCGATGTGCCGTGGCCGCGCTCGTCGCGTTCGTCGACGTGCCGATCGTGGCGTTCTCGGTGGACTGGTGGCAGACGCTCCACCAGCGAGGAACGGTGCTGAACCCTGGCCTCACACTGAAGGTGCACGGCTCGATGGCGTGGACCATGGGGCTCGGGTTCCTCGCGATGACCCTCGTGTTCGTGTGGATGGTGCTCGTTCGGTACCGCGTGGAGCTCCTCGCCGACCGGATCGGCGACGAGGAGCTCGAGGTCTCGCTCTCGGAGCGCTGGGCGGAAGGCGCGACGGTCGCCGACGCGGCGGTCCCGCTCGCCCTTCCTGACGCGGTGCCGGGAGCTCCGACCGGGCGAGGAGCCGCCGTCGGGCCCGTCCCTGAGCCTCTGGGAGGACGGCGGTGAGGTACGTCGACGCGGGGTACGCGATCGCGCTCGTCGTGCTCGCGCTGTACGCGCTCTCGCTGCTCGCGCGACGCCGCCGGCTCGAGCGGGCCGCCTCGCGGGGGCTCGCCGCGGAGGCGGTCAGCCGGGGGGGCGCGTCACGGGTCAGGGAGGGGCACGACACCGTCCGGGGGGACGACGAGCCCTCCCGCGCTCCCCGACGGTGACCCTCGCGACGGCGCCCGACAGAGCGGAACCGGCCCGAGCCGCGCGTGCGGCGCCGCGCCGCCGGCGTCTCCGCCTGCTCCTCGTGTTCGCGCTGTTGGCCGGGGCGATCGTCTACCTGCTCGTCGAAGGCCTCGGGAGCTCGCTCGACTACTTCGACACGGTGTCCCAGGCGCTCGCGCACAAGGCCCGGATCGGGACGACGGTCTTCCGGCTGGAAGGCGTCGTCGTCCGCGGGAGCGTGCGGCGCACCGCGGCCGGCGCGGACTTCGAGGTGTCGGGCGGCGGCCGGATGATCGCCGTGCACAACAGCGGATCTCCGCCCGAGCTCTTCCAGCCGGACATCCCCGTCGTCGTCGTGGGCCACTTCGCGTCGCCGGGTTCCGACCTCTTCGTGTCCAGCCAGATCATGGTCAAGCACTCGCCCACATACATCGCGGCGCACCCCACACGAGTCCGGGGTCCGAACGGCAAGATCGCCCCCTGATGCTGCCCGCCGTCTTTGGCGCTGCAGGCGTCTGGCTCGCGTTCGTGGGCGCGCTCGCCGGCGTCGTCGTGTGCGCGGCCGGGCTGGTGCGCGGGGCGATCGCCCGGGGGCCGGCCGGCAGGGCGGGCGCGGGCGCGGCCGTCGGCGGCGCCGGGACCATGGCCCTGGATGCAGGGCGCAGCGGCATGGCCCTGGATGCAGGGCGCAGCGGCATGGCCCTGGATGCAGGGCGCAGCGGCATGGCCCTGGATGCAGGGCGCAGCGGCATGCTCGACGGCAGGAGGTTCGCGGCGGTCCTGCTGCTCGGCGCCGGTGTCGCCGTCGCCGCGATGGAGGTCGCGCTCGTCACCCACGACTTCCACCTGCTCTACGTGGCCGACAACAACGCGAAGGCGACGCCGCTCGTCTACTCGATCACCGGGCTGTGGTCCGCGCTCACAGGCTCGCTCCTCCTGTGGGCCTTCGTCCTCGCGACGTTCTCGTCGCTCGTCGTGTGGCGGTACCGCACGCGCGCCGAGGACGACGTGGTGCGCTGGGCGACGCTCGTCATGTACGCGGTGTCGGCGTTCTTCTTCGGGCTGATGATCGGGCCCGCCAACCCATTTCGCACGAGCGCCGCAGCTCTCCATGGCTTGGGGCCGAACGCACTGCTGCAGGACAACCCGCTCGTCGCCGTCCACCCCCCGATGCTCTACATCGGGTTCGTCGGCTTCTCGGTGCCCTTCGCCTTCGCGATCGGGATGCTCGCGACGGGGCGGGTGGGGGAGCTGTGGCAGGCGGAGGTCCGCCGTTGGACGCTGGTCTCCTGGACCGCCCTCACCGTGGGGATCGTGCTCGGCGCATGGTGGTCCTACCAGGTGCTGGGATGGGGCGGCTTCTGGGGCTGGGACCCGGTCGAGAACGCGGCGCTGATGCCATGGCTCTGCGGCACGGCCTACCTGCACTCGGTCCTCGTCCAGGAGCGGAGGGGGCTCTTCCGCGTCT
>JAKATH010000039.1 GCA_021828055.1 Actinomycetes bacterium | reverse complement strand
GAGGAGACGACAGCTGCACGCAGAAGGGAAGGCCGTCGGCGCCCCGCAAGGCGAAGGTGAGCGAGAGACGCGGGCGCGTCGTGCGGTCCGGCACCTCCCCGCCGGCCAGGATGCCGGTGATGGCGAGCGTCTGGAAGGCCATGCACGCGCTGAGCATGCTCACCTCGACCGTCGACCCCGCGCCGGTCCGGTTGCGTCGATCGAGCGCGGCGAGCACGCCGATCGTGGCATACAGAGCGGTCAACTGGTCGGCGAGCGGCGGTCCGAGGGGCTCCGGCGCGGCGAGGTCGGTGAACTGGCTCCACAATCCGCTCGTCGCTTGCGCCACGGCGTCGTACGTCGGCTGCGACGCACGCGGCCCGGTGGTGCCCATGCCGGTGATCGAGCAGTAGACGAGGCGCGGGTGACGATGCCGCAGCGCGTCGGGGCCGATCCCGGCGGCGTCCATCGCGCCGGTCCGGAAATTCTCGAGGACGACGTCGGCGCGCCCGGCCAACCGGGTGTACAGGTCGCGCCCGCGTGCGGTCTTGAGGTCGAGGGTCACCGACCGCTTGCCACGGTTGTACGCGGCGAAGCTCGAGGGGACGCCGTCCCCGCCCCCCTCCCACCGGCGGAACGAGTCCCCGCGCTCGGGCGGCTCCACCTTGACGACGTCGGCGCCAAGCTCGGCCAGCTGCAGCCCCGCCATGGGACCCGTGATCACCTGCGCGACTTCGAGCACGACGACGCCATCGAGCAGGTCAGCCACCGTTCCCCTCTCCCGTTTCCACTTCGAGCTCCCACTCGTCGGTGCGCACCGTGAACCGGCCGGGCAGCCCGGCGGCGGCGATGCGCCCCAGCAGGTCCATCACAGGTCGATGCGCCCGGGCGTAGCCGTCGTAGGACTCGAGCAGCTCGCGGCGCTCGAGGTCCAGGGGAGCGCTTCTCACACCCACGAGCACACGCAGGATGAGCTCCTCGTCCGGAACCGCCTCGCCGAACTCCGCACGGATCTGCGCCAGCGTCGGCTCGTCCTCCCCGGCGCCGAGCTGCACGGCCAGCTCTCGTGCCCTCGGTCGGTCGAGAATGCGGTGGCGGACCCCCTCGTCCATGACCTCGACCGCCTCCGCGCCCCATTGTCCCAGCGCGTAGCCGATGATCTCGTCACTCACCTCGCGGTAGCGGCCGCCACTCAGCAGGTTGAGCACCGCCTGGGTCCCGACGAACTGCGACAGGGGCGTGACCATGATCGGGTGGCCCAGCTCCTGGCGGACCTGCGCCACCTCCTCGAGCGTCTCGTCCAGTCGGTCTTCCATCCCGACGCCTGCGAGGTGAGCCCGCAGCGTCGCGCGCATCCCGCCGGGCACCTGGTGGTGCACGGCGGCCTCGTCGTACTCGAGCGGCGCGCCCACGGGGAGCCGCGCGCCCTCCGCCACACGAAAGAGATGGGCGCGCACGCGCTCGAGCGGCACCAGATCGACCCGCGGCTCGTGCCCCCGGGCGGCGAGGTTGGCGGCCACCGAGAAGATGGACGGTTGCGACGAGCCGTTGGCCAGTGGGGGAACGGCCGTGTGGATCGTGTCGATGCCGGCGTCGGCGGCCAGCAGGGCGCAGAAGGGCGCGAAGCCGTTGGTGCAGTGCGCGTGGAACTCCACGGGGACCGAGCCTGCGGCCCGCACCACGACGGGCAGCAGGTCGTGCGCGACCGCTGGCGTCAGCAGCCCGCCGACGTCCTTGAAGCACAGCCTTCGTGCGCCGGCTGCGACGGCGTCCGTGACCCGTTGGCGGTAGTAGTCGAGCGTGTGCCGGGGTGAGACGCTGTAGATGACGTTCACCACCGCATCGACGCCGTGGTCGGCGAGCAGCTCGATGTCGGCCGTGATGGTCCGGAAGTCGTTCCAGGGATCCGAGATCCGGGCGGTCCGGACGCCGTACTCCGCGAGGCGGCTGAGGAGCAGCCTCTCGATGCAGGTCGGGACCTTCGAAAAGTACGTCCGGCTCCCCCCGACCATTCGCATGGGCGTGTGCCGGAGCAGGCGCGACCCCGCACGGACCCACTCCCAGGGGTCTTCGTGCAGCTCCCGGACCGCGGTCACGAACTGGGTGACCGGCACGACGAACTCGCTCCCCACAAGACCGGCGCGGTCGAGGTCCACGAGCGCAGGCAGCATCATCTCGGTGCGCATTCGCAGGGCCCACAGGCTCTGCTGCCCGTCCCGGAGCGTCGTGTCGACGAAGCCGATCTCTGCCATGGCGAGGGTCAGAACCCCGGCGTCCCGATGAAGCTGTCGTCACCGAGCGGCACGACGGCGTCTTCGACCAGGGGCAGCTCGCCGATCAGCCCTTGGTCGAATGCGTAGCGGAAGATCGTGGCGAGGTTGTCCCGGTTCGCCCCGCCGAGCCCGTAGCGCCACGGGTCGGGGCCGAGAAGCTCGATCTGCTCCTCCCACGCGTGCTCGAGGAACGCCAACGGGAGGCTCCTCGGGTTGCGGAGGCGTTCGTAGCAGCGGGCCTTCGCCTGCTCGAACGCAGAGGCGAGCGACGACGGGACCCAGCGGTGGCGCTCGATCAGCGACCGGCGGGTCACCACCACGTGCATGATGGGGAAGATCCCGGTCTTTCGGAAGTACTCGAGCTCCTCCGACTTGTGGTCCTCGAACAGCCGCCGGATCCTCGGGTCGCCGCGCACGAACGCCGGCGGAAAGCTCGGAGCCAGCATTGCGTCGATCTCACCGGCGAGCAGCGCCTCGTCGATCCGCGCGTTGTTCGCGGCGATCGTCACTTCGTCCGTCCCGGTGCCGGCGAGCGGGTTGCCGAGCATGCCGAAATTGTCGATCCACTCCACGCTGTCGTAAGCGAGCCCGTAGAGATCGGCCAGAATTCCCCGCAGCCACACGACCGCAGCGGGCGCGCGCCCGCGGATGCCCACGCGGCGCCCGGCCAGGTCGCCTGGGCCCTCGATCCCGCTGCCGGTGCGGACGAACGCGAAGCCATGCCGAAACCGCCGGTGCGGGTAGACCGGGAGCGCGACGAGGTCGCCGTCACGCGCGCGGTCCATCAGGTACCCCACGACGTTGAACTCGCCCAGGTCGCACTCCTCGCGCCGCTCCGACCGGAGGATCCGCGTCCTGTCGCCGGTGAGGACGAGCAGGTCGATCCCGTCGGGTTGGACCGTTCCGTCCTTCAGCGCGCGCACGATCTCGTAGTCGCCGCAGGCGAGGCTGAGCGAGACCCTGCTCATCGGCCACCTCCTTCGGAGAGCACCGCAGCGGCGAGCGACGCGACGAGGCCGCTCCAGTCGTCCGTGCGAGCCATTGCGAAGAGCTCGTCGAGATCTGCCGGGTCGGCCCCGTTCGCCGTCGCCAGTCGGTGGGCCTTCCTCTCGACGTCTTCCCAGGTGAAGGCCTCCTCTCCTGGGACGCCGTCCACCACGTGACACGTCCGGCGACCGCCTCGATGCGCGAGCTCGAGCCGTGCTCCCCATCGGGCGGGGAATCCAAGATCGGCATGCTCGCCGCCTTCCGCGTGACCGTGGTCGCCGACCACGCGGACGGCGGCCATGCGGGCGGCCACCGCCGGCGACGGGGGCGCGTGGTCGAGCTCGTCGAGCCGGTGCGGTGCCTCGAGCGCCGTCGCCAGCTGGAATTGCGCGCTGGCCAACGTGTCCAGCCGCACGGTCGGCGACGGCCGGTCGATCATCCCCGCGTGCAGAGAGGGGACGGCCACGAGCACCTCGACGACGTCGGCCGGATCGACCTCGCCGGATTCGACCAGCGCTCGCAGCCCGGCTGAACCGGCCAGCACCTGGCGCGCGGCCGCGTAGGGCTTGAGGCGGCTGCGCCGGACCGCGCTCGTGCCAGCGTCCAACACGCCGACTCGCGTCGCGTGGTCCTGCGCGGGGATCGGGTACGTCGCGCCGGGCCACCGGGCGAGCAGCGAGGCGTCCCCGCGCAGTCCCTCGGAGGCCGCCAGCGCCGCCGCGATGCCGCGTGCCACGGCCGCTCCGAGCGACCAGGAACGCGCGGGCTCGGGAAACGACCCCGCGTACCCCGCTCCCGCCGCGAGCGCGACGGCGTCCTCGGCGGCTGCCGGGGGCAGCCCGAGGGCACGAGCCACCGTGGCCGCCGCGCCGACGGCGGCGACCGCGCGCGTCGGCCAGATGCCCGCACCGGGCGCGAAGGCGCCGCCGAGCGCGCTCGCCGCCTCCAGCACGACCTCGTAGCCAGTCGCAACGGCAGCGAGGAGACGGTCTCCGCCGGGGTCCGGTGCCGCGCCGCACCGCGCGTGGGCGACCAACGCGGCGGGCACGACGACGGATCCGGGGGTGGTGCAGGTGGTCAGCTCGATGTCGTCGATCTCGGTGATCCTGCAGCACGCCGCCAGCGCCGCCCCGAGGTCGCTCGCCGACGTGACGGCCTCCGGACTCCCCGTCGGGAGGACACGTGCGACGCTCCCGGTGCCGCGCGCGTAGGCGCGCCGCGCCGCCTTCCACTGCGTGAGGCTCGCTCCCAACCAGATGGCGCAGGCGACGTCGGCGACCCGCGAGCGCGCGGCGTCGAGGTCCTCGCCGGCCGGCTCCCACCGAGCCAGGCCCACGAGGAGCGCCTCGAGCGCCGGCGTGGCGGGACGCCGGGCCGGGAGCGTCATCCTCGCCCGCCGATCACCAGCTCGTCGAGGTGCGCGGGCCCCCCGGCGCCCACGACGGCGGTCCGGCTCTCGAGCGCGGGCACCCCGCCGCTGCGCTCCACTCCGAGGACCGAGACGACGTCCCCCGGGCGCAGCTCTGTCCAACCGCTCTCCGGCCTCGGGAGATCGACGAGCTCGGTGCCGAGCCCCCGCACGAGCACGTCCACCTCGTCCTCCCGGGCGGCTCGTGCCACCGCTTCGGGGTCGGCGCCGGGCCGCAGCTGCATCACTGCGTCGTCGACGACTCCGACGAGGCGACAACGCTGCTCGGCGGCGCGGGTGCCTGCACCCACGACCGTGGCTGCCCGCTCGGCCCAGTAACCGAGGAGCTCGGCGGCCGCGTAGCAGGCGAACTGGGTCCCCGGTCGGTCGTCGACGGCCTCGAGTGGGCGGACGGAGCCGCCCGGCCAGCCGACCAGCAGGCGGACGTCCCGACAGCCCCGGGCGTAGAGCTCGTCTTCGACCATGAGGGCCGCAAGCGCCGGGACGCCCGCCTCTCTGAACACCACAGCACCCTCTTCGAGCGCGTCCTGCAGCATGGCGTCCAGCTCGCCGAGGACGGATCGCTCCCGGACGCTCAGGCACCGACGGAGCGCTGCCAGGGCGCGATCGACGGGGACCATCTCGTAGTCGCGCAGCTCCTCGACGAAGCGATCGCGGACCCGGACGGCAACCTGGTCCTCGAGACCGGCGATCCCGAGGCGCCCCGAGAGGACACCACGGCCGGCGAGGACCTGCCGAACGCTCTCCGGCCCGAACGGCCGCTGGAGCAGTGTCGGGATCCAGGTGACGTCGCGCTGGTACGGCTCCTCTCGCTGCCCGCCCCGTCCGGCCATGAGGACGGCACCGGCGCCCGGCACCACCACGATCGTGGCATCCCCTGCAGTCGGTGCGAGGTTCGCCAGGTGCACGACCGGGGCGGGGGTCGCCGCGTTGGCCACCACGACCACCGCCGCGAGGTCTTCGGCGCGGGCGAGCGTCTCCACCTGTCTCATCCGGCGGGCGTACTCGTCGCGAGGCAGGCGGCTCCGGTCGAAGCATGACCTGCCGGTGCGGATCGCCGGCGTCATCGTCGTGACCGCCGTGATCGGGACGCTCGGCGTCCGCGTCGCCGGCGCGTTCCACTCGGTCGCCGCCCGAGGTGCGGTCACGACCCGATCCCCACCTCGACCAGCGAGCCGAAGCCACCGCTGAGCGGCCTTCCGCCGTCGCCGGTCACGATCAGGGTCTCGCCGCACAGCAGGTAGCCCGACGACGGGAGGTACTGGTTGGGGTGCAGGACGAACACGTCTCCAGCGACCAGCCGCCGCTCGTTGTCGGCGGTCACGTCGCCCGGAAGGGACGAGGCGAGTCCGAGGCCATGGCCGCGGGCTCGCATGTGGGGTGGACGACAGAAGTCGCCGTACCCGCCGTCGGTGATCACGCGGTCCATCACCGCGACCACCTCCCCCACGACGGCGCCGTCGCGGCACGCCGCCGCACCGGCGACCAGCGACGCCGTGAGGAGGGCGTGGTCATCGCGCAGCTGGGGCGGTGCTTCGCCGACGACGACGGTTCGGCACAGCTGCGTGTACATGCCGTCGGCCGACGGCGACAACTCGCAGAGGACCACGTCGCCCTCGGCCAGCACCCGGTCGGTCGGGGGGTGGAGCGCGAGGTTGTGCTGCGACGACGACACGAGCAAGAAGACGTCGCCTGACCCGCTCCTGCGGAGCTGCGCGCGAACGGCGGCCGCGAGCTCGTACTCGGCCACTCCCGGCCGCGCGGCGGCACGGAAGGCGCCCTCCGCCTCGGTGGCGAGGCGCGTGACCGCTTCGAGCCGGGCGACGTCGGCACCGTCGCGCCGGCGGCTCACCTGCTCGCACGCCTCGTCGACGACGACCTGCACGTCGAGCGCGGCGTCGAGCGCCGCAGCCGACCGGCCGTCCAGCTTGTGGCGACCCCACAGCGCGACCCGCCCGAAGACGCCCCGCCGCCGCGCCCACTCACCGAGCGCGTCCGGGCCCCCCGCCCGCACCTCAGCTGCCGGGACCCGATCTGCGGCCCGAGGCACGTCGTAGGCGGGCTCGACGAAGAGGGTCACCTCTCCGTCGGGCCCGACCGCCGCGGCCGTCGGGCCCAGCGGCCGCAAGCGGGTGAGCCACCAGACGGGGTCGGCCTCGGTGAGCGAGTGCCGTCCGCTCGAGTAGCACACGATCGCCGCCGCAGAAGGGGCCGCGGCGCCGACGGCCTCCAGCAGTGCCCGTACCCGGCACGCGAGCGGCCCCTCAGCTGCGGTCACTTCGGCCCTGCCGTGCCACCCTCAGCGTCCGGCCTGCCGGAGCCGAGCGGTGCGCTCGCGGTCCACCAGGCCGTTGGTCCGGTCCACGACCACCGCGTAGCGCCCCTCCGCGGCCTCGGGCGTGACGAACCCGTCGAGGAGGTCGGCGTCCACCTCGTCCAGCGGGCGGTCGAGGGGATCTCCCCATCCGCCGCCGCCGCCGCTCGTGATCCGTACGCTCGCGCCGGCGCGGACAGGCCGGCGTCCGCTCCCGATCCGCTGGTACGCCGAGTCCGTCCCGTCGCGCAGCTCGATGGCGCCGGTGGCGGCTGCATCCCCGCCGAACAGCCCCCACGGCGGGCACTGCTCCCGAGGTGGCACGGTGAACGACCACGTGCCGTCGACGAGGTTCTGGATCTCGGTCGTGACGCCGAGCCCGCCGCGATGCCGCCCGGCGCCACCGGAGTCCGCTCGCAGCTCGCGGCGAACGACCCGGAGCGGGTACTTGAGCTCGAGGCTCTCGATCGGTGCGTTGCGGACGTCGCCTTGACAGACCGACACGGCCGCGGACTGCCCGTCGGCATCGGGACGCGCGCCCCAGCCACCGCCTTCGACGGTCTGGGTGACGAAGTGCCGCTTGGTGCCCGGGTCGACCCCGAAGAAGGCGATGCCACCCCCCAGCGACGCGTGGTGGGCCGCCGGCACGCGGTCGCGGATCGCCGGGGCGAGGGCGGCCAGGATGGTGTCGACGACCGTCGGGATCGGGATGCTCCACTTCGCCATGGGAGCAGGGAACTCGGCCATCATGAAGTTGCCCTCGTCGATGAGCACCTCGAGGGCCGCGAAGGACCCCTCGTTCACCGGCTCCAGAGGCGTCGTGACCGCCTTGTACGCAACGCACGCCGCAGCCCGCGTGCGCGAGTTGATCGACGACTTCCGCTGGCGGGCGCACCCGCTGAGGTCGATCGTCATATCGCTCCCCCGGACCACCACCCGGGCCGCGATCTCGAGACGCGCGTCGAGGTCCACCAGATCGTTGTCGAGGAACGACGACGCCGTGTACTCCCCGTCCGGGATGTCGGCGACGATGCGCCGACACCGCTCTTCGGAATCGGCGAACAGGCGCTGGATCGAGAGGGTGACCGCGTCGATGCCGTAGCGGCCGATCAGCGCCTCGAGGCGCTGGCCACCCGCACGGCAGGCAGCGAGCTGTGCCCGCAGGTCTCCGAGCGCCGACTCGGGGTACCGCACGTTGTCGAGCACGAGCTTGAGGAGCGTCGGATCGAAGTCACCGTCACGCTGGATGCGCAGCTGGTCGATCTGCAGTCCCTCGATCCACGGGTCGGTCACGCCGCCGCCTGCAGCGCCGAAGCCCGTGCTCATCCCGCCGACGTCGACCCAGTGCGCGCGCACCACTGCGAACGCGTAGAGCCGGCCGGCGGCGAAGACGGGCGTGTACGCCACCACGTTGTTCAGGTGCTGCCCGCACACCCGCTGATGGTTCATGATGTAACCGTCGCCGGGACGGAACCCGTCGATCCCGATCCGGCTCACGGCATCTTGGATCACCACGCCGAGGTCGGCGACGAAGTGCGACACCCCGCCGACGTTCTGGCAGAGCAGCCGACCTTTGGTGTCCAGGAGTGCGCAGGAGAAGTCGCGGACTTCGTAGATCATCATGTTGTACGAGCTGCGCGCGAGGCCGTCGGCCATCTCGTCCGCTGCGGCCGACAGTGAATTCCGCACCACCTCGACGGTGACCGGATGGACCCTCGCCGAGATCTCGGCTGCCGGGGCGCTCCGCAACGCGCTCGTTGTCACAGCTCAGCCCCCGATCGTGACGACGATGTCGCCGTCGGCTCCCACGCACGCCTTGTCGCCGTCGTCGAGGACGAGGGTGCTCGCGTACTCTTCCACGATCGCGGGGCCGACCACCTCGTCCCCGTCGTGCAGCGCCTCCCGGGAGACGACCGTGCAGCGCCGGACGACGGTCCGCTCGCCCTCGGAGAAGGCGACTTCCCGGTGGCCGCCGCCCGAACGGTCACCGGCCGGGTTGTCCGCATTGCCGACGCGCGGCTGATGCCGCCGGGCGACGCCGATCACCCTGGCGTTGATCACCTCGACGTGCTCGGTGAGGGCCTGGTGGCCGTATCGGGTGTGGTGGAGGTCGTCGAAGCGCGAGCGCACGGCGTCGAGGGCACCCGTGCGCAGCTCCTCGAGGTCGACGGGCGTGCGCAGCGTGAACTCCTGCCCGACGTAGCGCAGGTCCAAGGAGAGCTCGTGCTCGACCGCCCCCCTGTCGATCCCCTCGAGCTCGAGCCGCGCGGTCGCATCGGCGCGCAACTGGTCGACGACGCCCAACAGCTCCGCCGGATCCATCTCGTCCAAGCGGCGGTACACGGTGCGAACGAAGTCGTGCCGGATGTCCGCCAGCAGCATCCCGAGTGCGGAGAAATGTCCGGGGAAGGTGGGCACCACGACGGTGGGGATGTGAAGTGTCCGTGCGATCGCGCAGGCGTGCAGCGGCCCGGCTCCGCCGAAGGCGATCAATGCACAGTCCCTCGGGTCGAGCCCGCGCTGGACCGAGACCGCCCGAACGGCCAGAGCCATCTTCGACACGGCGACGTCCACGACGGCCAGCGCCGCGCCGGCGCGGTCGAGGCCGAGCGGCCGGCCGATCTCCGCCTCGAGGGCGGCGCCCGCCCGGTCGACGTCGAGGGGCATCTCGCCGCCGAGGAAGTTCGTCGGCGACAACCGGCCGAGAACGGCATTCGCGTCGGTCACCGTCGGCCGGGTTCCTCCCCATCCGTAGCAGATCGGCCCTGGACGTCCACCCGCGCTCTCGGGACCGACGCGAAGCGCGCCCACCTCGTCGACCACCGCGATGCTGCCGCCGCCGGCTCCCACCTCGACGACGTCGACGACAGGGAGCATGACGGGCTGCCCGCTCATGGGCCCGCCAACGAAGTAGCCGTCGGACATGTCGGGCGTGCCGTCGCGGACGAGCGCCGCCTTGGCGGTCGTTCCGCCCATGTCGAACACCACCGCGTGGGCCAAGCCGAGCCGGTCGGCGAGCCTGGCGGCGGCGATCGCCCCCCCGACGGGGCCGGACTCCATGGTCCTCGCCGGCTGCTGCCTGGCCGTCTCGGGCGCCATGACCCCGCCGTTCGACTGCATGATGTACACCCGCCCCCGGTACGACCGCTCCGCCAGCATCCGCTCCAGCCCCTCCAGGTACGCGCTCACCTTGGGGCCGACGTACGCGTTGATCACGGTGGTCGACATCCGCTCGTACTCCCGGTACTCGCGGAGGATCTCGTGAGAGAGGGACACGAACAGCGCCGGCGCAGCTTCCCGCACGATCGCCGCTGCCTCACCTTCGTGCGCGGGGTCGACGAAGGAGTGGAGGAAGCAGATCGCGATCGCCTCGGCACCGCCGGCACGCGCCTGCTCGACCGCCTGAGCGGCGGCTTCCCGGTCGAGCGGCAGGAGCTCGTCGCCGCGCGCGCTCATGCGCTCGTCGATCTCGAAGGTGAGCCGGCGCGCCACCAGCGGCTCGGGCCGCTCGAAGAAGAGGTTGTACGACTCCGGGCGATTGCTCCTCCCGATCCGGTAGACGTCCCGCGTGCCGCGCGTCACCAGGAGCGCGGTGCGAGCGCCCTTGCGCTCGATTGCCGTGTTGATGGCGATCGTCGAACCATGCAGGAACTCCCGGGCCGAGGCGACATCGAGGCCGGACTTGTCGAGACATCGGGCGATCCCGGCGGTGTAGTCCGCTGGATCAGTATGCGACTTGGCGTGCGCCACCCTGCCGGTCGTCGGGTCGAACGCGACGAGATCGGTGAAGGTCCCGCCGATGTCGGTGGCGATCAACACCCGGAGAGTCCCCTCTTCTTCGATCAGGCCGCTTCTTCGATCAGACCGTCTGGCTCAGGCTGTCGGACGTTCGAGCCCGCTGGCGGAGAGACTTTACTACTCGGGTAGGGACCGCGTCGGTGGGCTGGTCGCACGTCACGCCCGCCCGTATCGGGCGTCGAGCGTTCCCCGCTGCCACGCACCCGCCACGAGGAGCAGTCCACCTCCACCGTGTCGAACCACTGCGCGAAGAGGTCCAGCCACCGCGGCGCCGGCGGGCCGCCGGGACACAGGGCGGCGTGCCCCGGCCGGCCCGTGATGGACAATGTGGGATGGACCTGCTCGGTCGTAGCTATCTGAAGGACTCCGACCTCACCGCCGACGAGTACAGGGCCGTGCTCGACCTCGCGGCGAGGCTCAGGGAGGAGAAGCGCTCCGGGCGCGAGCGGCGGCGGCTCGAGAACAAGACGGTGGCGCTCTTGTTCGAGAAGACCTCGACCCGGACCCGCTCGGCGTTCGAGGTGGGCGCACGCGACCAGGGCGCCCACGCCGTCTACCTGGGGCCCGGAGAGACGCAGTTCGGGGTGAAGGAGTCGACGAAGGACACCGCCCGCGTGCTCGGGCGCATGTTCGACGGCATCGAGTTCCGGGGGTTCTCGCAATCCGACGCTGAGGAGCTCGCGTTCCACGCCGGGGTCCCGGTGTGGAACGGGCTCACCGACCAGTGGCACCCGACCCAGAGCATGGCCGACCTCCTCACCATGCGGGACCACGCGGGCCGCCCGCTCGAGGACGTCTCGGTCTGCTTCCTCGGCGACGCGGCCAACAACACCTGCACCTCGCTCCTCACCGCCGGGGCGCTCGTCGGCATGGACGTGCGGGTCGCGGCCCCGGCGCTGCGTCGGCCTGCCGCGGAGGTGTGGGCCGAGGCGGGGGCGCTCGCAGCCGCCTCGGGCGGGTCCATCAGCGTGACCGACGACCCCCGTGCGGCGGTCTCGGGGGCCGACTTCCTCTACACCGACGTGTGGCTCTCCCTCGGCGAGCCCGAAGAGCTGTGGGACGAGCGGATCGACCTGCTCCTCCCCTACCAGGTGAACGCCGCGCTCATCGAGGCCACGGGCAACCCGCGGGTCGGGTTCCTCCACTGCCTCCCCGCCTTCCACGACGCGCGCACCGAGATCGGACGGCGCGTGCTCGCGAGGCGCGGGCTGGAGGCGCTGGAGGTGACCGACGACGTCTTCGAGTCCCCTGGCTCGCTCGTCTTCGACGAGGCCGAGAACCGGCTGCCCACGATCAAGGCGTTGCTCGTGGCCACGCTCGCCGGCGACGACGTCTGACCCGCGGAGGGCGATGCGAGGCGTCCAAGCTCCTCGGCGGCTCTTGCACCTCGCCGAGGGCGGCGTTCGCCGCGCCCGGTGGGAGCGGCGGAGAGCCGCTTCGGACTTCGGACCTACACTTGCTCGACATGGCCGCTGACCGACCGAACGGCCCCGTAGGAGGTGCGCAGTGACCCAGCTGGACACCGATGCGGCCCGCGACGCGATCCCACAGCGGAGGGTCCTCGTCACCGAGATCCCGGGCCCGCGCTCCGAGGAGCTCGCGTCGAGACGTGCGCGCGCCGTCGCTGCGGGCGTCAGCAGCACCATCCAGGTGTACGTCGACGACGCCTCAGGGGCGATCGTGCGCGACGTCGACGGCAACTGCCTGATCGACCTCGGGTCGGGCATCGCCGTCACCAGCGTCGGCCACGCGGTGCCGGCGGTCGTGCAGGCCGTGAGCGAGCAGGTGGCCCGCTTCACCCACACGTGTTTCATGGTCGCGCCCTACGAGGGCTACGTCGCCGTCTGCGAGGAGCTCGCGGACCTCTGCCCGGGTGACCACGAGATGCGCTCCGCGCTGTTCAACTCCGGTGCAGAGGCGGTGGAGAACGCGGTCAAGATCGCTCGCCACGCCACCGGCCGCCAGGCGGTCGCGGTGTTCGACCACGCGTACCACGGCCGGACCAACCTGACGATGGCGCTCACGGCGAAGAGCTTCCCCTACAAGGACCGGTTCGGCCCGTTCGCGCCGGAGGTGTACCGCGCGCCGGTGTCCTACCCGCTGCGCGATCCAGAGGGGATGACCGGGGAGCAGGCCGCTGCCCGTGCGATCGAGCAGCTCTCGGTGCAAGTCGGGGCAGGCAACCTCGCGTGCGTCCTCATCGAGCCGATCCAGGGGGAGGGAGGCTTCGTCGTCCCCGCGCCCGGGTTCCTGCCGGCACTCGCCTCTTGGTGCGCCGAGAAGGGGATCGTGTTCATCGCCGACGAGATCCAGTCGGGCTTCGCCAGGACCGGAGCCTGGTTCGCGAGCGAGCACGAAGGCGTGGTTCCCGATCTCGTGACGACGGCGAAGGGCATCGCCGGGGGGATGCCGCTCGCAGCCGTGACCGGCCGCGCCGGGATCATGGACTCGGTCCATCCCGGTGGGCTGGGAGGCACCTACGGCGGCAACCCGGTCGCGTGCGCAAGCGCTCTGGCGGCGATCCGCACCATGCGAGAGCTCGACCTGCCGGCGGCGGCCCGCCGGATCGAAGCGCACGCCCGGCCCCGGCTCGAGTCCATGGCGAAGCGGCACGCGGCCGTCGCGGACGTGCGCGGGCGCGGCGCGATGCTCGCGGTCGAGCTCGCTGATCCCGACGGCCTTCGTCCCGACGCGAGCGCGGCGCAGGCGGTCGCGCGCGCGTGCCACGCGAACGGCGTGATCGTGCTCACGTGCGGAACGTGGGGCAACGTCATCCGGCTGCTCCCCCCACTCGTCATCGGCGACGACGTCCTGGAGGAAGGGCTCGACGTCCTGGAGCGCGCGGTCGACGAGGTGCTGCCCTGAGCGTCACCGGCCGGCCCGGAAGCACGGCGCGCGCCGAAGCCCCCGAGCGGGGCGCCCGGAGCTGATCCCGCCCGAGGAGGCGGGCCGGCTACATCCTGCCGGCGCTCAGCACCCGCCCCAAGAAGCGCCTGGTCCGTTCGTCCTGCGGCGCGTCGAGCACCTGGCTCGGCGGTCCTTCCTCGACGATGACGCCGTCTTCGAGGAACACGACCCGTGTCGCGGTCTCGCGGGCGAACCCCATCTCGTGGGTCGCGATGAGCATCGTCATGCCCCCGGCAGCGAGCTCGCGGATGACGTCGAGGACCTCTCCGACGAGCTCAGGGTCGAGGGCGCTGGTCACCTCGTCGAGGAGCATGAGCTTCGGGTGCATGGCCAGCGCCCTGATGATCGCCACCCGCTGCTGCTGACCGCCGGAGAGGCGGTCCGGATAGTCGCGTGCCTTGTCCGCGAGCCCGAACCGGGCGAGGAGAGCCATGGCCTCCCCCTCTGCGTCAGCAGCAGTCATCCCCAGGGCCTTCACGGGCGCGAGCGTGATGTTGCGGAGGACGCGGAGGTGCGGGAAGAGGTTGAAGGACTGGAACACCATCCCCATCTGCCGACGCACGAGGATCTCGTCGACGGCGGGGCTGGTGACGTCATGCCCGAAGAAGACGACGCGGCCCGCGTCGATGGCCTCGAGCAGGTCCACGCAGCGAAGGAGCGTCGACTTTCCCGAGCCCGATGCGCCGATGAGGCAGATCACCTGATGGGTGTCGACGGCGAGGTCGACGCCTTTCAGCACGCAATTGGCGCCGAAGGCCTTGCGGACGCCCTCGATCCGCAACGCCGTCCCGGCCGCCGGCGCCGCCTGCGAGGTCCCGGCCGCGGCCGCGCCGGAGCCCGCAGACCCCGGAGCCGTCTCTGCCTGCGAGGTCCCGGCCGCCGCGGCCGCGCCGGAGCCCGCAGACCCCGGAGCCGTCTCTGCCTGCGAGGTGCCGGCCGCGGCTGCCGTCCTGGCCGCTGCCGGCCGGGCCGCTGCCGTCCCGGCCGCGGGACGGATCACGTCGCCCCCGCGAGGCGCCGGGTGCGGTCCCGCGCGATCAGGTGGTCCGTGAAGCGCGCGAGCGGGATCGTGAGCAGGAGGAACAGGAGGGCCGCGACGGTGTAGCCGGAATAGTTGAAGACCGTGCTCGAGTAGATCTCCGCCGCGCGGTTCGCCTCGATGACCGCGCCGAGCACCGCAACGAGGGCGGTGTCCTTCTGGAGGCTGATGAAGTCGTTCAGCAGCGGCGGGATGATGGTCCGCACCGCCTGGGGGAGCACCACGTGGCGCATCGCCGTGCGCGGACGCAGGCCGAGCGAGCGGGCAGACGCGATCTGGCTCAGCGGGACCGAGTTCAGGCCAGCACGGTAGACCTCCGAGACGTAGGCGCTGTACGCGAGCACCAGGGCCAGCACGCCGTAGACGAACGCAGACTGCGACGACACGACCGGGAGGTAGAGCGCCGGCAGGCCGAAGCCGATGGCCAGGATGACCAGTATCAGGGGCACCCCCCGAAAGAAGTCGACGTAGGCGACGGCGATCATCCGCAACGGGAAGAGGACGGGCGACTTCGACTGGCGGACGAGAGCGACGAGGAGCGCGAGCACCAGGATGAGGACTTCGCCGATGGTGAACATCTCGATGTTCACCACGAGCCCCCTCCCGACGGAGTAGAAGCCTTCGTGAGGGTCGCCGATGAACGCTCGCCACATGTCGTGGGCGTTGAAGTAGGTCGCCCGCACGGCGCGGCTCCCGGGGGCGAGGAGGAACGCCACGACGATCGCTCCCAGCACGACCAGCGTGCTGGCCGTCGACGTGACGACCGCACCGCGCTGCGAGCGGAGCAGGCGGCCCCTACGGCTCCGCGAGAAGGCGCCCGCGCCCAGCTCGTCCACCGCACCGCCGACTTCGGGCAGGCCCACACCGCCATCGGCGACCGGCGGGTCGCCGGGGCCGAGCGGCGGCGTCCCCGTCACGTCCGCCCCCAGGTGCCCGCCCGAGGGCGCACCACCTCGGTCAGGGCTTGATGACGGGGATCGACGTGTAGACGCGCAGGTACTTCTTGACCAGCCGGCGCAGGACACCGGCGCGCTTCAGGTGGACGATCGCCTTGTCCACGCACTTCGCGAGCTTGTCACCCTTCTGGAACAAGAGCCCGTAGTGCTGGCCTGTGACCGGGAACTGCCCGACGACCGTGGCGTGCGGGATCTCTGTTGTGGCGATGTACTGCGAGGTGGGGGTGTCTGTCACGAACGCGGCGATCCGGTGGTCCTGGAGCGCGGACTTCACGTTGTTCAGCGTTGTGAACGTCTCGGGGGTGTGGATCGGACGGATCTTCTCGTCGATGTACTGGAGGCTGGTCGTGCCGATCTCTTCGCCGTACACGTAGGACCGGAGCTCCTTGGGTGAGTGGTGCTTCACGATCGGCGAACCCTTGAGCGCGACGAGAGCTTCCTCGTCTGTGTAGTAGCCGGCGCTGAAGGTCACGGCCTTGGCTCGTGTCCGCGTCACCGAGATCTCGTTGATGTCGAAGTCGAAGTGCTTCGGGCCCGGAGCGTAGGAGGCGTTGAATGTCTCCACGACCCACCGGACCTGGGAGGCTTTGAACCCGAGGCGCTTCGCGACCGCGTAGGCGACGGCGCTCTCGTAGCCCCTGCCGTCCGACGGCCGGTTCCCCTCGAACCAGGGCGGATAGGCGGGCGCGTCGGTCGCGATCGTGAGGTGCCCCGAGGAGTAGAGGAAGGGCTGGATCGCCGAGTACGAGCAGGAGGCGAGCCGAGCGGTGTTGCCGGGCCCCGGGGCGTCGGGTGAGGCGGTGCTCACCGTGGTGAACCCCAGCGCCCCCAACCCGGATCCCGCCACCAGCAGCGCGCCCGCGAGTGCGAGGCGGGGGAACGTCATGCAAGGCACGATATCGCAGCGAGAGTGACGCGACGGCCTCCGGGCCAAAGAGCCCACAGGAGCCGGCACCCGAGCCGGGTCTCTCGCCGCGCCCCGCGATCGTCGAGGCGTCGTCGAATGCCCGCTCGTGCCCGGGCGCGGTCGCGACACCCTCGCCTGTGTCGAGCTCGCCTGCCGAATGCCCGCTCGTGCCCGGGCGCGGTGCTCCTCGGCTGGGCGTGCACCTCGTGGCGGCCCACATGACCCGGGCCGGTCTGCATGCCGGCCGGAGCACGCGCCAGACGGACGGGCCGTCCGGCGTCCACGGCACGCCGCTGGGGACGGCTCGTCCGGTCGGCGTCGAGGTGTCGCTCAGCGGGTGAGACGGGGCCGCCGGTGACAGGATCGTCGGCGTGGAGTCCGCGAGGGTGGACCAATGGCTGTGGGCCGTCCGGGTCTTCAGGACGCGAGCCGAGGCGGCAGAGGCGTGCAGGGGCGGCCACGTGAGGGTGAACGGCGCTGCTGCGAAGCCCTCGACCAGGGTCGTGCCTCGAGACCGCGTCGCCGCTCGAGCCCGCGGCAGGACCCGCGACCTCGAAGTCGTGGACCCGATCAGAAAGCGCGTCGGCGCGGCGCTCGCCGCCACCTGCGTCGTCGACCGCAGCCCGCCCGATCCGCCGCAGGACGGCGCCCCCTTCGGGCGCGCACGCGGGACCGGACGGCCCACCAAGCGCGACCGACGGGAGCTCGACCGCCTCCGGCGATGACCCCTGAGCCCGGGCTGGGGGTCGACGGCGACGTCGCCGTCAGCCGAGGTACTCGCTCCGGTCCACGAGGTGGTGGACCGCCTTCCCGCTGAGCGCTCTCACGACGTTTGCCGCGGCCATGCGCGCGGCGTCCACCATCGAGGTCTCGGTGATGCCCGAGTTGTGCGGGGAGCCGAGCACGTTGGGCAGGTCGAGGTACGGCAGCCGGGGGGAGAACGGGCCGCCCCGGGGTTCGTCCCACCACACGTCGATGCCCACCTGGAACGTCGGGTGCTCCACGAGGTGCCGGAACAGCGCGTCTTCGTCGACGATGGCCGCCCGGGCGACGTTCACCATGACGGCATCGGGCCGCATGAGCGAGAGCTCGCGCTCGCCGATCGCCCCACGGGTCGCGCGGGAGAGCGGGAGAGAGATCACCACGATGTCTGCACCCTCGAGCGCTGCAGCGAGGGCGTCGGCGGCTCCCACGTGCTCCACCCAGTCGTCCGCGACCGGTGAACGGGAGACGGCGCGGATACGCGCGCCCAGGGCTCTGAAGAGCAGCGCGCTCGCCCGGCCGATGCCGCCGTAACCCAGGATGCTCACGACGGAGCCCCGGATCTCCCGGTTCGGCGTCCGCTGGTCGAACACCCCCGACACGAGGTCGGCGTGCCGCTGGGGCAGGTGCTTCGCCAGCGCGAGGGCCATCGCCAGCACGTGCTCGGACATCGGTCCCGCGTAGCTCCCGGCGTTCGACGCCACCGGCACTCCCTCGGGGATCCGCCCGAACGGCACCTGATCGACGCCGGCGGACATCAGCTGGACGAGCCGCGCCGAGCCCAGCTGGGCGTACTCCTCCGGGCCCCTGAGCTCCCGGTCGGGCATCCAGGCCAACACCACGTCGGCGGCCCCGAGCGCGTCTGCCCGGGCCGACAGCTCGAGGTCGGAAAGGTACGTGACACCGGCCAACGAGCCGATCGTGCCGGAGATCGCCTCGCGCATGGACGCCGGCGTCGAGAACGTCACGAGCGCTTGCTGGTCGGCCACGTCCATGCCCTCCGATGCGACGACGGGTTCGGTCCCACACTGGGGCGCCCCCGGACGCGCCGTCAAGACCGGACCATTCGGCGTGCGCGCCCCCGCTCGTGCGACGGCTCTGGCGGGGGCCGGCTCGACGGGACAGACGCCACCCGCGCTGAGAGAGCCGGCTCCGACCCCTTGCTCCGGCCGCCGGCTCCGACCCCTTGCTCCGGCCGCCGGCTCCGGCCCCTTGCTCCGGCCCCTTGCTCCGGCCGCCGGTCAGGCCATCAGACGACGGTGACCAACGTCCCGATCGGGGTGTCGGGCCACACCCGCCCTGCTGTGGAGATCGGCATCTCCACGCAGCCGTTCGACTGGGGGAAGCCGTACGCGGCGCGCGGATAGCCGTGCAGTGCCTGCCCGCCGTGGAAGTAGCTCGCCCAGGGCACTGTCACGTCGTAGCTCGTCCCTGTGACGTCGGTGCCGCGCATGTTGGACACCTCCACGTGCTCGAACACCTCGTACGTGCCGACTGTGGTCGCCGCGCCCGGTACGCCGGTGTTGCACGGCACATGGGCGAAGGTGAGCACGCCGTTCACCCAGACTGTGAGGTGCTCGGGCAGGGTCATTGTGACGAGCACGTACGTCACGGGCCAGGCGTCCCTCTTGCCGGCTGCGACGTCGGCGAGCAGCGTCGACCAGAGCGCCGGGCCCACTGTGCCGTCGACCTGGAGCCCGTTCTGTGTCTCGAAGGCCATGATCGCGCCTTGCGTGATGGCGGTGACCCGTGTCGGCGACCACTGGCTCGTGTACGCGCCGGGGAAGCCCCGATCGCGCCAGACGAAGGCTCCGGGCTGGGCGATCGCCATCCCGGCGGGCACAGGTGTGGGGCCCGTGAAGGCGAGGGGCAGGTAGCCGAGCTTCGCGAGGAGCTGCTGGAGCCGGAGCACGCTGCCCGGCTCGATCGTGAACGACGACGTGAAGGGGCGGGCGAGCACCGACCCGCTGCGCGCCCGGACTCCGATGGACCCGACCGGCACCGTGACCGTGTACGTCGTCGACGGCACGAAGGACGCCTCCGGGGTGAACAGCAGCTCGGAGGGGCCCACCGCCTGCCAGGTCCCCGCCACCGCCGGGCTCAGCGACGGGTCCGGCGAGCCGGGTGCCGGCGGGTCCGAGAACCTCACCGCGATCGTGGTGTCCGGGGCAACTCCCGCCGACCCGCTCGCCGGCGCGACCGAGGTGACCACCACCGGCCGCGGAGGGACGGTCGAGCGCCGGACGTCTCCGGACCTGCGGCCCGAAGGATCCGAAGGGCCGCCCGCCTCCCTCGAGATGGACGTCACGTGCGACCTGCCGCCGAACGTTCCCGGGACTGCGAGCGGGATGGCGACCCCCGCACACGCGAGGAGGCCGACCAGGACGACCATCGCCTGCATCGCGCCGCGCCTGCCCTGCGGCGGGTGAGCGGGCTCGTCGGCCGGCGGCCGTCCGGCGGCTGCGGAGGTGCGCTCCGTCCCCAGGACCACCTCTCGAGCGGCGGGAGGTGCCGCGCTCGGTGCCGAGGTCGCGCTCGCTGCGCCGACCCGCGCGGCGGCGGGGTCCCCTGCCCTGGTCCGCGCATGACGCACCACGGCCCTCGCCGCCACGACGACGAGGGCGCCCGACAGCGCGAGACCAAGGGGCCTCCGCATCGGCCTCACCGGCCGTCGCCGAGCCCGCTCGGCCGATGGCCCCTGCACGTCACCACCGCCTCATTTCGCACTCATCATGCCCCGATCACGGCGGCGGGGGACGCCGCCCCTTCGCCCGCACCAGGGCGACTCGATCAGCTCCGGCGTCGTCGGCCCCGCCCCAGAGATCCCCGAGCTCTTCTCAACCCTTCACCACCCCTACGGGACGCAGCCGCGCGACCCGGCGTGCGAGCCCGGCGCGCTCGCACGTCATGACCACCTCGTCGACGTCCTTGTAGGCGAGCGGCGCTTCTTCGGCGAGGCCTCGAGCGGAGGAAGCCCTGACGGCGATGCCGCGAGCTTCGAGCTCGCGCCGCAAGGTCTCACCGCGGACCCGGCGCTGGGCGGCCTGGCGGCTCATCGTCCGCCCGGCACCGTGGCAAGCCGAGGAGAAGGCGCCGCCGGGATCGGCACCGACGAGCACGTCCGACGCGGTGCCCATCGAGCCCGGCACCAGGACCGGCTGGCCGACCGCACGCAGGTCGCCGGGCAGGTCCCGGTGTCCCGGCGGGAGCGCGCGCGTCGCTCCTTTGCGATGGACGCACAGCAGCCGGGGCTCCCCGTCGACGGGGTGACGCTCCAGCTCGGCGAGGTTGTGGGACACGTCGTAGACGAGCACCAGGTTGCCGGTGCCCAACGCCACCTCGAAGGCCCGGCGTGCCGCGACCGCCAGTGCCTGACGGTTCGCCCCGCCGTAGTTGGCGGCTGCCGCCATGGCGCCGAGGTAGGCCTGGCCCTCGGCCGACCGCACGGGCACGCACGCCAGCTGCGGATCGGGCACCGTGATGTGGTACCTGTGCATGGCGGCGAGCATCGTGCGCACGTGGTCCGAGCAGACCTGGTGACCGAGCCCTCTCGAGCCGCAATGGATCATCGCGCACACCTGGGAGGTGGAGATCCCGAGCACCTCCGCGCATGCGGCGTCGAAGACCTCCTCGACCACCTGGACCTCGAGGAAGTGGTTGCCCGATCCGAGGCTCCCGACCTGCCCGAACCCTCGGGAGCGCGCCCGCTCGCTCACCTGCGAGGGATCGGCCCCGGCGACGGCGCCGCCGTCCTCGCAGCGGGCAAGGTCGGCCTCGGTGCCCAGCCCTGCCTCGAGCGCGGCGCGCACACCGCGCCGCAGCACCCCCTCGAGGCTGCGCCCGTCACGCAGATGCCACACGCCGCCGCGGCCGAGCCCGCGGGGGATGCCGGCATCGAGCGCATCCATGAGCGCGTCGAGCTTCTGCCCGAGCTCGCCGGCGGACACCGGCGACGCCAGCAACCGGACCCCGCAGGAGATGTCGAAGCCGACGCCGCCCGGCGACACCACCCCGCCCGCGTCGACGTCCGTCGCCGCCACGCCCCCGATGGGAAATCCGTAGCCCCAGTGGACGTCCGGCATGGCGAAGGAGGCGCCGACGATCCCCGGCAGCGTCGCGACGTTCGCGACCTGGCGCAGGGCCTCGTCGTCGACGGCCTGCTCGAGCAGCGCGTCGGAGGCGAACACGATCCCGGGGACCGACATGGCGCCGACGGGGTCGATGCGCCACTGATCGCGTGCGCCCGGCACGCGGGAGAGCCGGGGCTGCGCCCGCGTCGATCCGGTCACACGTCCACCAGCGCCCGGCACCGCCACCCCCCGTCGAAGGGGGCGATCTGCAGCGCGTGGTACGACACGCCCTTGGGCACGGGCCCCACGAGATCGACGCGACTTGCGGGCACCACCTCCATGTCCCCCGCAAGGCCGCCGTCCTCCGCCTCGGCGAGGTGGAACCGGACCGGCACGACGCCCAGCGCGTCGACGAGGTAGATCACCTCTTCGAGCAGCGACACGAGCGCGTCCTCGGCACCGTCCGCTGACGTCGCAAGCGGCAGGACCTCGGCGGTCACCGAGTCGTGGACTTCGGCGAACGAGTCGACGAGCGCGAGCAGCGCCTCGGTGAGGCAGGCCGCCCGGTCCGGCCCCCACGCTTCGAGCAGGCAGTCCGCCGTGTGGGGCAGCTGTCGATGGCCCGATCCGCCGGTCTTCACCGGCGACGGCTCCCGCCTCCGGCCCGCCGCGGCTCCCGCGACCTCAGGGTGCCCCGAGCGGAGCCTCGCCTTCGGGGGCGAAGGCGCCGCGCCGGCAGGTCGTGCATCCCGTCGTGGCCGCGACTCACGTCGTCCGGCATGTCCGCGCCGCGCGCCCGATCCACGAGGACCTGCGCGACGTGACCCTCCGCCACCACGGCCTCGACCTTTGCCGGTGGACGCTCACCGAGAACGCTCGACACCGTCGTGCCCGGCGCGACCCGGAAGTGCGCGAGCGGATCCTCCGCCGGGAGCTCGGGCAGCCACATGTCCCCACAGGGGTTGTCCCACACGCAGACGACCTCGACGACGTCTCCTCGCCGCCCGGCTCCGTCCGCAGCCCAGCGGAGCGCCTCCTTCGCGGAGGCCGACCCGTCCAAACCGACCACGATGCGGCCCACGGGGCGATCCTGGTCGCCGGAGGGGGACGGCGCCATGGAACAAGGTCACCATCCGCGCCCGCGCCCGCGCCCGCGCCCGCGCCCGCGCCCGCGCCCGCGCCCGCGCCCGCGCCCGCGCCCGCGCCCGCGCCCGCGCCCGACGCGGCTCAGAGCTTGTAGCCGATCGCCCGCAGCAGCGCCTTGCGCGCCGACACGTCGGCCGCCGTCTCGACGCCGGTCGGGGGCATGCCGTCGATCACGCCGAGGACCCCCCTGCCGAACTCGGTCTGCGCCACCACCACCTCGAGTGGGTTCGACGTGGCGCAGAAGACCGTGCAGACCTCCGGGACGGTCTTGATCGCGTTCAGCACGTTGATCGGGAAGCCTCCACGCATACAGACGATGAAGACGTGCCCCGCCGAGATCGCTTCCGCGTTCCTCGTCGCGAGCTCCACGAGCTCGGCGTCGTTGCCAGACCGGCGGACGAGGCACGGGCCCGATGCCTCGGAGAACGCGAGGCCGAACTGCAGATGCGGTCCCGCACCCGTCATCGCCTCGTGCAGGTCCTCCACCGTCTTGATGAAGTGGGCCTGGCCGATGATGACGTTCACGTCGTCGGCCATCTCGATGGGTACCGCGCTCAGCTCCGGCTGCATTGCGCCTCCTCACGTCGATTCGAATGCCCGTACG
>JAKATH010000038.1 GCA_021828055.1 Actinomycetes bacterium | reverse complement strand
GCGCACCGGAGCCGACCTTCGACGGCGCTCCTCGGGGTGACCGGCCTTGGGTTCGGCGTGATGATGGTCCTCGTCGGGCTGGTTCCGACGGTGTCACTGACGTTGGTCGCCCTGTTCGCGATGGGAGCCTTCAGCTTGTCGTTCAACGCGACGGCCAACGCCACCGTGCAGCTCACGGCCGACCCTTCGATGCGGGGGCGAGTCATGTCGCTGTATGCGATCGCGTTCGTCGGGAGCGCGCCGATCGGAGCTCCGCTCATGGGGTGGATCAGCGATACGGCATCGCCCAGAGCGGCGATCCTCGTAGGCGCCTTCGCGACCATCGCGACGTCCTTTCTGCTCGCCCGGCGCCGGCTCCGGCGCAGCACGGCGATCGCCTACGGCGCGGCGAAGGCCCACGGGGACGCGAAGGCCCACGGCGCCGCGATCGCAGGGCCGGCCCCGGCCGATCTCGTGGGCGGGCCATGGGAAGGCGAACGGAGCGCCGACGCGGCGGCGTCGTAGCGGGCCGACCGGCTCCCCGTGCACTGCGGCCGGCACGGCCGGCGAGGGGTCGTCGCAGGTACCCGGGCTTCCGCGCTACCGTTCGAGTCGGTGACCGCGACCGCGCCGGCCGTGCGCCTCGTCCACTTCTCGAGCGTGGTGCGGCGCCCGCTTGTCGACTCGACGGGGGAACGCGTCGGGCGTGTCGAGGACCTCGTGGTGCACCTCGGCGCCCCCCACCCGCCGGTCGTGGGGGCGGTGGCGCGGATCGCGGGGCGCGACCTGTTCGTCGCCATCCTCAAGATCGACGGCATCGGGCACCGGGAGCTGCGGTTCACGGGCAACAGGGTCGACCTCCGGCGCTTCGAGCGCCGGCCTGGCGAGCTGCTGCTCGGACGGGACCTCCTGGCCAGGCACATCATCAACGTCGCGGGCGGCCGCCTCATCCGCGCCAACGAGATCTACCTGTGCGACGTGAACGGCACCTGGGAGATCATCGGGGTCGACCCGTCGCGAAGGGGCGTCCTCCGTCACCTCCTGCGTGGCCACCTCGGCTCGGGCGGCGAGCCCTCCGAGGTCGTGGACTGGGCGAGCATCGAGCCCTTCGTCGGTCACGTCCCCACGGCGCGGCTCCGCATCCCCTACCGGAAGCTCGCGCGCCTGCACCCAGCCCAGATCGCAGACCTCGTGGAGGCGGCGTCCCACGAGGAGGGGGAGGAGATCATCGAGGCGGTCCGTGCCGACCGGGAGCTCGAGGCGGACGTCTTCGAGGAGCTCGACTCGGAGCACCAGGTCGAGTTCCTCGAGACGCGCTCTGACCAGGACGCGGCACGGCTCCTGGCGTCGATGGCGCCCGACGACGCCGCCGACCTCATCATGGAGGCGGACCAGGACCGTCGGCTCCGCCTCCTCGAGGCTCTTCCCCAGCCGCAGCGCCGCAAGGTGCGCCTCCTCCTCAGCTACAACCCCGAGACTGCCGGCGGCCTCATGAGCCCGGACTTCGTCTCCCTGCCCGAATCGGCGACGGTGGACGACGCGCTCTCCGCCGTCCGGCACAGCACCGCCGCGCCCGAGTCGCTGCACGTCGCGTTCGCTCTCCACGAGGACGGCACGGTCGCCGGCTCGGCGTCGGTCGTGACGCTGCTCCGAGCGGAGCCCAGCGCTGCGCTCTCTTCCGTGGTCCGGCGGATCCCCGCCCACCTCCATCCCGACTGGGACCTCGGTGCGACCGTGCGCAAGATGTCCGACTTCAACTTGATGGTCGCCCCGGTCCTCGATGCCGAGCACCAGCACATCCTGGGTATCGTGACGGTGGACGACGTGCTGGAGCAGATGCTGCCCACCGGGTGGCGACGCGACTTCGGGACGATGTCGCCCGAGGACTGACGACACGTGCACAGATCGATGGAACCCCCACATACCGGGTGGCCGGGGCCGACGCCGCCCCGCGTCACCCCTGACAGCACCGACGGACCGCCACGCCGGCGGGCCGTGCGCTCGCTCTCGGGAGCGGCGCGGGCTCACGCTCCGCGCTGAGCTCCCGGTGGCGTGCGCGCACGCCCCCGGGACCAGCCGAAAGGAGGTGAGCCATGGCAGAGACCGGGGCAGGAGCCCACCGTCGGGAGCTCGGCACTCCCGGAGTCCCGGCCTCCGTCGTCGACGACGAGCTCGATGCCAGGCACTCGGCGGTCCTCGACGAGGCGCACCTAGGGGACATCCGGGGCGCGTTCGGCACCGTCCGCCAGTTCGACACCGAGTCGCGCCGTTCCTGGAAGAGGCGCCTGCTCACGCTCCTCGCCATCCTCGGCCCCGGGATCATCGTCATGGTGGGCGACAACGACGCCGGCGGTGTCGCCACCTACGCCCAGGCGGCGCAGAACTACGGCCTCACGCTGCTGTGGACGCTCCCCCTCCTCATCCCGGTGCTCGTCGTCAACCAGGAGATGGTCGTCCGCCTCGGCGCGGTCACGGGCGTGGGGCATGCCCGGCTCATCAACGAGCGGTTCGGCAAGTTCTGGGGCGCCTTTTCGGTGGGCGACCTCTTCATCCTGAACTTCCTCACGATCATGACCGAGTTCATCGGGGTGAACCTCGCGCTCGCCTACTTCGGGGTGAGCCCCTACGTCTCGGTGCCCATCGCCGCAGCAGCCCTGGTGGCGATGACCGCGACGGGCAGCTTCCGGCGGTGGGAGCGCTTCATGTTCGTCTTCATCGTCGCCAACTTCCTCGTGATCCCCCTGGCGATCTTCAGCCACCCGGATGCGCCGGCGTTCTTCAAGAGCTTCGTCGTTCCCGGCGTCCACGGCGGCTTCACGTCGACCTCGGTCCTCCTCATCATCGCCATCGTCGGGACGACGGTCGCGCCGTGGCAGCTCTTCTTCCAGCAGTCCAACATCGTGGACAAGCGGATCACGCCTCGGTGGATCTCCTACGAGCGAGCAGACACCGTCATCGGCTCGTTCGTCACGGTCTTCGCTGCGTCGCTGATCATGGCGGTGGTGGCCGCCGCCTTCTCCGGGCATCCGCTCTTCGGGCACTTCACCAACGCCAGCGCCGTCGCCCACGGTCTCTCGCGTTACGTGGGCCACGCGACGGGCGCGCTCTTCTCCGTCATCCTTCTGAACGCATCGCTCATCGGCGCCGCCTCGGTCACCCTCGCCACCTCCTACGCCTTCGGCGACGTATTCGGAGCACGGCACTCGCTGCACCGGAGCTGGCGCGAGGCGAAGCTCTTCTATGCCTCGTTCAGCGCGATGGTGGTGCTCGCCGCGGCGATCGTCCTCGTTCCCGGGGCGCCGCTCGGCCTCATCACCACCGGGGTCCAGGCGCTCGCCGGCGTCCTCCTCCCGAGCGCCACCGTCTTCCTCCTGCTGCTCTGCAATGACAAGGAGGTGCTGGGGCCCTGGGTGAACCGGCCGTGGCTCAACGTGATCGCGTTCGGAGTCGTCTCGGTGCTCCTGGTCCTGTCCCTGTTGCTCATGGCCACGACGGTCTTCCCCCACCTCGACGTCCGGGACCTCTCGTTCGGGATGGGGGCAGCGCTCGCCCTCGTGTACGCGGTGGGGGGAGTCTCGTACTGGAGGGTGCTGCAGCGGCGGCCCCCCGAGCCGCCGATGCCCCGCGCCCGGCGCGACCACTGGCGGATGCCGCCGCTCAACCGCTTGCAGCGGCCCGTGTGGTCGCGAGGCCGGCTCGTCGCCATGTACATGCTGCGCGGCTACCTGGTGTGCGCGGTGGTGCTGCTCGCGGTGAAGGCGCTCCAGCTCGGCATCCACGGTTGACGTCCCCGGCACGCGTCGCCGCCGACGGAACGGCGTGCTGCGGCTTGCACGTGCTGCGGCTTGCACCCGGACGCACCTCTTGGAAGGCTTTGCAGCCATGACCTCCCGAGGGCGCACCGGCGGCCCCGCACTTGGCTGAGGGTCTACGTCGCTCGTGGCGAGATGTGAAGCAGTCCTGGGACCGGTCCCGGACGATCGTCCTTCCCGCCCCGGTTGCCCCGGCCCCCGCCGGCCCTGACGGGCTGCGCGTCGCCTTCCTCGTCTATCGGGGGAATCCTCAGTGCGGCGGCCAGGGTGTCTACACGCGTCACCTCACGCGTGAGCTGGTCGCGCTCGGCCACTCGGTCACGGTGCTCGCGGGCCAGCCGTGGCCGGAGCTCGACGCGGGGGTGGGGTTCGTCCCCCTGCCGGGCCTCGACCTCTACCGCGAGCCCGATCCGTTCCGCCTGCCCCACCCCCGGGAGGTCCACGACCTGGCCGCGGCCGCGGAGCTCGGTGTGATGCTGACGGGCGGGTTCGGCGAGCCACTCGCGTTCTCCCTCCGAGCGAGGCGAGCGCTCCGTCTGCGACGCGGCGAGTTCGACCTGGTCCACGACAACCAGTGCCTCGGCACGGGGATGCTCGGGATCCTGGCCGACGGCTGGCCCCTCCTCACGACCCTCCACCATCCGATCACCGTCGACCGTCACCTCGCGCTCAGCCACGCATCCGGGCCGTGGCAGCGGCTCGCCACGAGACGGTGGTTCGGCTTCCTCGGGATGCAGACGCGGGTCGCACGGCACCTTCCCGCGGTGGTCACGGTCTCTCACTCGTCGCGCAGAGACATCGCCGCGCAGATGGGCGTCGTGCCAGAGCGCATGACCGTCGTGCCCGTCGGCGTGGACCACGACGTCTTCCGGCCCCGGTCCGACGTCCGTGCCGTCCCCGGCCGCCTGATGGTCACCTCCTCGAGCGACGTGCCGATGAAGGGGCTGGTGCCGCTGCTCGAGGCGGTGGCCACGCTGCGCAGGTGCCGCACCGTCGAGCTCGTCGTCGTCGGTCGGCCGCAGAAGGGCGGGCGGGTCGATCGCGCGCTCGACCGCCTCGCCCTCCGACCGGCGGTCCGCTTCGTGAGCGGCATCACCGACGAGGAGCTCGCGCGCTGCTACGGGGAGGCGGAGGTGGCGATCGTACCTTCGCTCTACGAAGGGTTCTCGCTTCCGGCCGTCGAAGCCATGGCCTGCGGTGTGCCCGTCGTGACGACGACCGGCGGCGCGCTCCCCGAGGTGGTCGGCCGGGACGGGGAGACGGCAGTCCTCGTGCCGCCAGACGACCCCGGAGCCCTCGCGGCCGCGATCGCGGGGCTCCTCGACGATCCCACGGCGCGCGCGCGGCTCGGCGCCGCCGGCAGGGCACGCGTCCTCCGCCGCTTCACCTGGCGCGCCACGGCCGAAGGGACGGCGGCGTGCTACCGCGCGCTCCTCGGCGGCGGCGCGCGCCCGGCGCTCGCGCCGGTGCCGGGGGAGCAAGGTCCCGTGGCGCCGCGGGACACGCCGCGGGACACGCCGCGGGACACGCCGCGGGACACGCCGCGGGACACGCCGCGGGACACGCCGCGGGACACGCCGCGGGACACGCCGCGGGACACGCCGCGGGACACGCCGCGGGACACGCCGGCCAGCGCGAGCGCGCTCATCCGGGCGGCCCCGTGCTGACCGTCGACTACGACCGTCTCGGGCTCCGCCCGGGCGACCGGCTGCTCGATCTCGGATGCGGGTCCGGCCGGCACGCCTTCGAGGCGGCCCGCCGAGGGTGCGAGGTCGTGGCGCTCGACGCCGGCGCAGACGAGCTCCACGACGTCCGGGCGATGTTCCTCGCGATGCTCGCTGCGGGCGAGCTCGACGAGCGCACGAGGGCGGGAGCCGTCCGCGCCGACGCGCTCCGCCTCCCCTTCGCCGACGGAGCCTTCGACCGCGTCGTCGCCGCCGAGGTCCTCGAGCACATCCACGACGACGCCCGCGCCATGGCCGAGCTCGCCCGTGTCCTGCGACCCGGGGGCACCATCGCGGTGACCGTGCCCCGCTGCGGACCCGAGGTGGTCAACTGGCTCCTGTCCGACGCGTACCACGACGTGCCAGGGGGCCACGTGCGCATCTACAGGGTGTCGACGCTCGTGCGGCGCCTCAGGTCCTGCGGGCTCGTCCCCTCGGGCCGCCACTACGCCCACGGCTTGCACACGCCGTACTGGTGGCTGCGCTGCCTCGTGGGCCCCCAGAACGACACGCATCCCGCGGTCGCCGCGTACCACCGGCTCTTGGTGTGGGAGATCGTGAAGCGGCCCCCCCTCACCCGGATCGCCGCCCGCCTGCTCGACCCGCTGATCGGGAAGAGCCTCGTCGTCTACCTCAGCAAGCCCGGCGCGGCCGAGGTGCCGGGTCGCCGGCACGGAGGCCTGAAGCTGGTGGCGGCGGCGGCATGACTCTCCACGCTCGCCGCGGCTCGGCCGTGCTCGTCCCCGAGGTGCCGGGGGTGCTCGGCTCCGCCGAGGTCTACGCCAGCGGGTGCACCATCGCCTCCGTCCAGCGCGCGGACGGCATGATCCCGTGGTTCCCGGGCGGCCACTGCGATCCCTGGAACCACGTCGAGTCGACGATGGCGCTCACCCTGTGCGGGCTCCTCGAGGAGGCCGAGGCGGCCTTCGACTGGCTCGGCGCGACCCAGCTCGAGGACGGGAGCTGGTTCAACTACTACCTCGCAGGCGGGGTGAAGGACGCCAGGATCGACACGAACGTCTGCGCCTACGTCGCGACCGGGCTGTGGCACCACGCGCTCGCCACCCGGAGCTACGACCTCCTGGCCCGGCACTGGCCGGTGGTGGAGCGCGCGATCGACTTCGTGCTGCGCTGGCAGCGGCCCGACGGGTCGGTGCGGTGGTCGCTCGACCAAGCCGGGCGTCCCGAAGGCTACGCGTTGCTCACCGGGTCGTCGTCCATCTTCCACAGCCTGCGCTGCGCGGTGGCCGCGGCAGAGGCGCTCGATCGACCCCGGCCCGATTGGGAGCTCGCAGCCGGCCGCCTCGGCCACGCGCTGGCTCGGCACCCGCGCGCGTTCGCGCCGAAGGACGAGTTCGCGATGGACTGGTACTACCCGGTGCTGTCAGGCGCGCTCAGCGGTGAGCCAGCTCGCCAGAGGCTCGAGGCGACATGGGCGACGTTCGTCATGGACGGCCTCGGCGTCCGCTGCGTGTCAGGCAACGACTGGGTCACCGCGGCCGAGACCGCGGAGTGTGCGATCGCGCTGCGCGCTGCGGGCATGGGGCGGTCAGCGCTGGAGCTCCTCGCCTGGGGCCAGGGGCTCCGGCTGCCAGACGGGACCTACTGGACCGGGATGGTCTATCCGGGTGAGGTCACCTTCCCCGGCGGCGAGCGGACCACCTACACCGCGGCTGCGATGGTCCTCGCTGCGGACGCATTGTCGTCGGCGTCTGCCGCGTCCGGCCTCTTCCTCGGCGAGACGCTGGCCGCGGTGATCGACCTTGCCGAGCCGTTGTGCACGAGCGACGCCCGATGTCTCGCAGTGGCCGACGCCGACCGGCCTGGAGACCGCTGAGCCTCCGCTCGGGATCACCTCGAGACCGCCGCCGCCGCCATTTCGAGACCGCCGCCGCCACCCTGGCGGCTCAGCGTTCGCTGGTCCGCCGCCCGCCGCCACCCTGGCGGCTCAGCGTTCGCTGGTCCGCCGCCGCCGCAGCACGCGCAGGCTTCCGCACGCCGCGTCCTCCTCCCAGTCGCCCGAGCTCTTGGCGTCGCACCACACCTCGTAAGGAGGCCGGCCGCCGTCGGCGGGGTCGGGGAACACGTCGTGGATCGCGAGGAGCCCACCTGGAGCGACGAGCGGCGCCCAGGCTCGGTAGTCGGCCCATGCAGGCTCCTCGCCGTGACCGCCGTCGACGAAGCAGAAGTCGACCAAGGTCGTCCAGCAGGACGCGACGGTCGGCGAGTCGCCGACGACCCCCACGACGACGCCTTCGAGGCGCGCGTCGACGATCGACCGGCGCCAGGAGGGCAACGTGTCGATCCTCCCGTCCCTGGGGTCGACGAGGTCCGGCTCGTGATGCTCCCATCCGGGCTGGTTCTCCTCGGAGCCGTGGTGGTGGTCGACGCTGAAGAGGACCGCCCCGGTGGCTTCGGCCGCAGCGCCGAGGTAGATCGTCGACTTGCCGCACCACGCGCCCACCTCGACGAAGACGGGCGGTCCCGCGCGCCGCGCCGCCTCACCCGCGCGCCGCGCCGCCTCACCCGCGCGCCGCGCCGCCTCACCCGCGCGCCGCGCCGCCTCGTAGAGGGCTGCACCCTCCTCGTCGGGCATGAAGCCGCGGGTCGACCGCGCGAGCGCGAAGAGCTCGCCCTCGCGGTCCGTCACGTGGCGAGAGCGTAGATGCCGTACGCGGCAAACCCCAGGAGCGCGAGACCGCCAGCCCGCCGGATCCATTCGAGCGGCAGCACCCGAAGGAGCGCCCGGCCGCCGAAGGCCCCGATGGCCGAGGCTCCGAGCAGGCCGGCGTACGCGCCCACGAACACGGCCAACGGATCGTGGTACTTGCCTTCGAGGTTGATCGTGAGCAGCTGGGTGAGGTCTCCGAGCTCCCCGACGACGATGACGAGGAATGCCGTGCCGACGACCCGCCAGGGACCGGTCGGCGTCGGCAGGACGCGGTCGGCCTCTCGCTCGCCCCTCTTCTGCTCGCGCCACTCGGGAACGACGAGCAGCAGCACGGCGCCGGCGAAGAAGAGGGCCGTCACCACGATCTCGAGCGCCTGGTGGGGGAGGAGCCCGATGGCGCGGCCTGCGCCGACGGCGAGCCCGACCTGGACCAGGAACGCCCCGGCGGCACCCAGCCAGACGAGGACCGGCTTGCTGCGGCTCCCCATCACGAGGGTGGCGATCATCGTCTTGTCGGGCAGCTCGGCTGCCGCCACGAGCACGAAGACGGTGGCGACGACTCCCGCGTTCACGCCGGTCCGCCTCGGCTCAGCGCGGCACCACCCTTTCGAGCTCGCCTGCGAGCCGCCCGCGCATGCGCTCGCCGAAGCGCACGTGCACCGCGAGCTGCTCGAGGGTCTGGACGACGGTCCGCTGACCGACTGCCAGCGGGTGGTCGATCAAGAAGCGCGTGACGTCCGCGGCGAGCGCGGGGTCACGGCAGAGGGTGCGCACGCCGGCGACCATCGCGGCGTGGTTCACGTCGGGGAACCGGTCCAGGAGGAGCGGCCACTCGGCCTTCACCCGCTCCCAGGCCATCGGTCCGCCCACCCGGTTGGCGAGGAGGGCGCGCACGACGAAGGCCCCGTCTTGGCGCCGGACTTCGCCGAGCGCAAGGTCGAAGGTGCGGCGGCAGAGGCCCAGGTCGGCGAAGGAGCCGAGCGCGAAGAGATGGCGGCGCTCCTCCTGCGGGTTGGCGGGATGGCGGTAGCGGTCCAGCACCGCGTCGTAGTCGCTCTCGCGGCCCTGGTCGGCGACGACGGCGAGCACCGCCGCCTCGAGGTCCGCGTCGATCCTGGCTTCACCCACGCGGCACTCGTCGAACCGGCGCGCGGCCTCGGCGCGGACCTCCTGTGTGCCGCCCGTCGTCCCGAGCGTCTCGACGAGGAGCGCCCGGAGCGTGGGGACGCGCTCGCCTTCCTTCTCCCGAGCGTCCCAGCCGAGGGCCGCCGCGCGCGCGCTCAGCAGGTCCTGCGCGGCGGCCTCCACCAATGGACGATCGGCGTCGTCGGCGATGCGGTCGCACAGGCGGAGCGCGGAGACGACGGCGTGGTAGGTCTCGGGCTCCACGTCGTCGCCGAGCCGGGAGGCGAGCTCCAAGAGCGCGCCGAGCTCCACCCGCCCGCTCAGTACGAGTGCCCAGGTGTCCGAGAGAAGGTCGAAGCGCTCGGGCGCGGTGAGCGCCCCGAGGCGCTCGGCCAGTCGTGCCCGGTGGTCGGAGCGGTACGCGACCCGGTAGACGCCCCAGCCGCCGGCGTTCACGAGGGCGACTCCCCCGCCTGGCCCTGGTGGGAGCGGCGCGGCGCTCTCGGTGAGGAGCACGCGCACCACGCCGCCGCCGTCGTCCGGCCCGCCCTCGCCGACTGCTCGCACGAGGACGGGCACGAGCCAGCGCCTCCCGATCGACGACTCGCCACGCGGAGGATCGGGGAGGTAGGCGAAGGGCTCCTGGGACAGCGTCCCGTCCCCGAGACTGACGAGGGGGTGGCCGCCTTGGAGGATCCAGCTCTCGGCGATCGCGGAGATCGGATTGCCGCTCTCCTCCTCGAGGGCCCTCCACAGGTCGGCGGTCACCGTGTTGCCGTAGGCGTGCGCACGAAGGTACCGGCGGATCCCGTCGCGGAAGACGTCGGCCTCGAGGAACTGCTCGAGCATGCCCAGCACGCTCGCGCCCTTCTCGTAGGTGAGCATGTCGAACATCCCGTCGGCTTCGTCCGGCGAGGCCACGGGGTACTCGATGGGCCGCGTCGCGTGGAGACCGTCGACCGACATCGCCGAGTCGCGCTCCAACCCGAACGAGGTCCACCGGTGCCACGCCGGCCGGTAGTGGTCGGTCGCCTTCACCTCCATGAACGTGGCGAACGCCTCGTTCAGCCAGATCCCCTCCCACCATCCCATGGTGACGAGGTCGCCAAACCACATGTGCGCGATCTCGTGGTGGACGACGTCCGCGACCCGCTCGAGCTCGACGCGCGCCGCGTGCTGCGGATCGACGAGGAGCGCGCTCTCCCGGAACGTCACGCAGCCGAGGTTCTCCATCGCCCCGTAGGCGAAATCGGGGATCGCCACGAGGTCGAGCTTGTCGCCGGGGTACGCGATCCCGAAGTACTTGGAGAAGTACTCGAGCGAGTGCCGCGCGACGTCGAGCGCGAAGTCGGTGAGGTGCCCCTTTCCCGGCGCGTGCACGACCCGGACCGGCACCCCGTCCACGTACGTCGGCTCGGTCGCGACCAGCGGCCCGACGACGAACGCCACCAGGTACGAGGACATCTTCATCGTGGGGCCGAAGCGGACCCGCCGCTTGCCCACGCCGTCGACGACGACGGGCACCTCGTCGACGATCGGGGAGTTTGAGTACGCGGCGAGGTCCTCGTCGACGACGAGGGTCACCTCGAAGGTCGCCTTGCGGTCTGGTTCGTCCCAGCAGGGGAACGCACGCCTCGCGTCGGTCGCCTCCATCTGGGTGGTGGCGATGGTGCGGGTACGGCCCTGCTCGTCGGTGAAGGTCGAGCGGTAGAAGCCCCGGAGCTTGTCGTTCAACGTGCCCCCGAAGTCGATGCGCACCGTTGCGCCCCCCCTCGCCAGGGGAGCCGGCAGGGTGAGCACCAGGCGTTCGGCGGCTTCGTCGACGGACGTGCTGGCCTCGACGGCGGCGGCGTCCCGAGGTGCCACCGAGGCCGTGAAGATGTCCAGCTCCGCCGAGTTCAAGACGACGCGGGAGGTCTCCTCGAGGAGCCGGACGTCGATCTCGACGGTGCCCCTGAACGTCGCCTCCTCCAGGTCGGGGGTGAGCTCGAGGCGATAGCCGACCGGCTCGACCGTGCGGGGCAGGCGGTGCGGATCGGCGCCCGAGGTCGAGCTCGCCGGGGGTTCCGGTACGGGTCGCACGGGGAACGACGCTACCGTGACCGCCGTGCCGGAACCGAGCTCGACCGACCAACACGCCCACGCCACGCCGCCTTCGCCCGGCCCGGCCACGCCCGGAGCGGCCACGCCGGGAGCGGCCCGGCCCGGAGCGGCCACGCCCGGCAACGCCCCCCTCGACGTCGTCGGGATGGGCAGCGCCCCCCTCGACGTCGTCGGGATGGGCAGCGCCCCCCTCGACGTCGTCGGGATGGGCAACGCCCTCGTGGACGTCCTCGCCGGCGTTCCTGACCAGGTCCTCCTCGATCTCTCCCTCGAGCGAGGCTCGATGGAGCTGGTCGACCTGCGGCGGGCCGAGCGCATCTACGGGGCCGTCGGGCCGGCGGTCGAGGTCTCGGGCGGCTCGGCGGCCAACACGGTCGCGGGCGTCGCAGCGCTCGGCGGCACCGCCGGCTTCGTCGGCAAGGTCGCCGACGACGACATGGGCAAGGTGTTCGTCCACGACATGCGCGCGTCGGGCGTCGAGCTCCACGTCGCGGTCGCCCCTGCCGAGACAGGAGAGGCCGAGGTGCGCGGGACCGGCCGGTCTTTCGTGCTCGTCACCGTTGACGCGGAGCGGACCATGGCGACCCACCTGGGCGTCTCCGCCACCCTCGGGCCGGCGGACGTCCCCGAGGAGCTGGTGGCGAGGGCGGGAATCCTGTACCTGGAGGGCTATCTCTGGGACCGCCCGAGCGCCAAGGAGGCGATGCGCCGAGCCGTGCAGGTCGCGCACGAGAACGATTGCTCCGTGGCGTTGTCGCTGTCGGACTCGCTCTGCGTGGACCGTCACCGCCACGACTTCCTCGCTCTCGTGCTGGGCGACGTCGACGTCCTCTTCTGCAACGAAGAGGAGCTGCTCCGGCTCTTCGCTGCCCGATCGCTGGACGACGCGCTTTCCTCGGCCGGGGAGACCGGCGTCCTCGTCGCCGCGACCCTCGGACCCAAGGGATCCGTCGTCGTGGGGGGCCGTGGCCCGGTCGAGGTGGAGGCCGCGCCTGCTTCCGAGATCGTCGACAAGACCGGAGCCGGGGACATGTACGCCTCGGGCTTCCTCTACGGCCTCACCCATGGCCACGACCCGATCGATTGCGCGCGCCTCGGGTCCCTGTGCGCGGCGGAGGTCATCGGCCACCTCGGGGCCCGCCCTCAGCACGACCTCGTCGGCATGGCTCGCGTCGAGGGGCTGGCGTAATGGGGGCACTCGCGGCGGGGGCACGCGCGGCGCAGGCACGCGCGGCGGGGGCGTGCGCGGCGGAGGCGTGCCGGTAATGGCCCTCTCGGTCGGGATCGTGGGGCTGCCCAACGTGGGGAAGTCGACGCTCTTCAACGCGCTCACCGACAACCAAGTGCTCGCAGCGAACTACCCATTCGCCACGATCGACGCCAACGTAGGGGTCGTCGCCGTGCCCGACCCGCGTCTGGAGCGGCTCGGGGCGCTCTACGACAGCGAGCGCATCGTGCCAGCGACGGTCACCTTCGTCGACATCGCCGGCCTGGTGCGGGGTGCGTCGGAGGGGGAGGGCCTCGGGAACCGCTTCCTCGCGGCCATCAGGGAGACCGACGCGGTGTGCCAGGTGGTGCGCGCCTTCGAGGACGACGACGTGGTCCACGTGGAGGGCCGGGTCGACCCGCCGGCGGACATCGAGACCGTCAACACCGAGCTCGTCCTCGCCGATCTCCAGACGGTCGACAACCGGCTGGCGAGGCTCCGGCGCGACGCGCGCATGCGGCCCGAGCTCGCGGCGCAGCTCGCCGCGACCGAGCAGGTCCGGGCGATCCTCGACGCGGGCAGGCTGGTGTCGGCCGCCGCCGCCCTCGGCGAGGTGGAGCTCGCACCGCTGCGCGATCTCCACCTCCTCACTGCCAAGCCGTTCATCTACGTGTTCAACGTGGCCGAGGACCAGCTCGGCGACGAGACGCTCGAGGACCGCCTGGGTGGGCTCGTCGCGCCGGCCCTTTCGGTGGTCCTGTGCGCGCAGATCGAGGCGGAGGTGGCCGGGATGGACCGGGCAGACGCGCGCGAGCTTCTCTTTGGGTACGGGCAGGAGGAGTCCGGCCTGGAGTCGCTGGTGCACGTCGCCTTCAGCGCGCTCGGCCTCCAGACGTTCCTCACCGCGGGGCCCAAGGAGGCTCGGGCCTGGACGATCCCCGTCGGGGCGACCGCGCCGGAGGCGGCGGGGGTGATCCACACCGACTTCCAGCGCGGGTTCGTGAAGGCCGAGATCGTGAGCTACGACGACCTGATCGCCGCCGGGTCGGTGCCCGCCGCGCGCGCCGCCGGCAGGGCGCGCATCGAAGGCAAGGACTACGTCATGGCCGACGGCGACGTGGTCGAGTTCCGCTTCAACGTGTAGCACCCTCGGGTCCGGGGGCGCCCTCGGCCGCCCGTGACGCACGCGCCCGCTCCCCGGGCGTGGCGTTCCCGGCCTGTCCGACGGTCACACGGCTGGCACCCCGGCCGTCAGCCGGCGGCCAGGCAGTGGCCGGGGGCGGCACAGCTCACGACGCTGAGCGGCGGGCCGCCGGGGACGGACTCGTTCGACCACGACGCCCCTTGGTCGTGGCTGACGAAGATCAGGTCGAAACCCTGCGAGGGTCCGCCGGCCGGGACGCCCGAGCCGTCGGTGCTCGTCTCGACCGCGGAGCCGACCGCGACCCCTTCCTCCCCGCCCGGAAAGCTGAGCGCTGCGACGGAGAACGGCTCGACCGTTCCTGCCGAGGCGGGGAAACGACTGGCCGCACCGAGCCCGTAGAGGTCGCGATAGCCGGCGGGCAGGTGGACGGGCGTCCACGCTCCGGCTCGGGCGGCCGCGGGGCGGCTGAAGAGCCCCTGGCCGTAGCGGGGAGCGGCCGAGCCGCAGAAGCTGGCGCCGAGGACGATGCGCGACGGGGTGGCTTGGGCGAGATCGGCCGGAGCGACGAGCGACGCGGGGGGTGCGGAGGACCACGTCCTCCCGCCGTCGGTGGTCATTCGCAGGTCGGAGGGCAGCGAGCAGTCACCCGCGCGGTAGAGCGCGGCGAAGTGCCCGGGTGCGAGGACGAACAACTGCCCGAGCGTCGCCGCCGGGTCGCCCGCGTCGCTCAGAGGGACGGGCAAGAGCATGTGCCAGGTGCGGCCTTTGTCGGTCGACCTCAGGAGCGAGGCGTCGGCGGCGCCCGGCACCGGCTGGCCGTTGGGCCGGGCAGGAAGGGTGAGCAGGTACGCGAGCGGCCCCGCCGCCCAGGGGCCGCCTTCGATGACGCTTCCCTCGAACGGCTGCCGCTGCCACCGAGCGCCGTCGTCGACCGAGCGCCACAGCCCGAGTCCGGGATCGCCCCTCGCCAGCGCGACCCCGCCGGGCAGCGCTGCCATCTGGCTCACCCGGCAGGGCATGAAGTTCGGCGTCGCGCCTTGCAGCTCGCCGCAGCGGGCGTTCAGGGCCTTCCAGGTGCGCCCGCCGTCGGTGCTCCGCCACCATTCCCCCGAGGCTCGGGCCGCGGTGCCCGCTGCGAGGGCGATCTGGCCGGAGAGCATGAGCAGGGCGTCGGCAGGCTCGGGCAGCGAGACCACCGACACGGTGGGCGACGGGAGGGCCGCTGGCTCCACCCTCCAGGTCCTGCTCTCTCCGGTTCCCCAGAACTTGGAGAGCGGCGCCCACAGCGAGGGCAGCACGCCGGACAACGCTCGCCCCGGTCCGGGGCCTTCCAGGTCGGCGGCACCGAGCGCCCCCGACCAGCTCACGGCGGTCACCCCGTCGGCGAGCAGCACCCTGGGGGAACCACCGGACACGGGGTCGAGCAGCAGGTTGCCGTTCGCCGCGACTGCGAGCTGGGCGCTGCTCGGCGAGAACGACACCGCGAGTGCGCCGGTGCAGGCGGCCGAGCCACAGGGCGCCAGGGGCCTGGTCGACCAGGTCCCGCGTCGGAGGTCGAGGATGCCGGTGCCGTGGACGCCGAGGGAGAAGGCCTCCCACCGCCCGTCCGGCGCGATCGCCGCCGTCTCGAGCTCGCGCCACACGCTGGAGGGCGGGCGAGGCAGCAACGGGGCGATCCTGTGGGAAGACGGGCTCCACGTTCCGAGAGAGGGTGGCCGGGGCGCGCACTGGGTCTCCTCCTCTGCGAGCAAGACCCTGCCACCAGGACCCTGGCCCAGGAGGTGCTCGCCGACGGCGCAGGCCGGGGCGAGCTCTCCGACCGGGACGGCGAGCGGGGCTGTCAGGGGCGCGGCACCGGGCCTGAGGGGCAACGTGAGGGCTTGCACCTGCGGTTCGTCGCAGCCCCCGTCGGTGAAGGCCAAGGCCCCCGGTACGGCGACCAGATCGTCACCGGGTTGGCAGGGCAGGCCGGTCGGGGCCGCGGCGACCGCCCGGAGGGCGCCGTCGAAAGGGTCGGCTTCGACGAGGACGGGCTCTCCGACCGCCACCCATCTCGGGAGGCGCGGGAGGTTGCAGCCAGGCGTCGGCTTCGACTGCCAGTCCGTCAGCCAGAAGTACAGGCGGGCGGCGGGCCCGCCGGCGGGAGCCCAGACGGGGCCCGCCAGCGCGATCGGGCCCGTGCCCCCCGCCGCCGGGTGGCAGCCGGGCGGGACCGAGAGGAGCAGGCGCTCTCGGCCGCTCCGAGGGTCGACGACCCCGATTCCCTTCACGTCGCGAAAGGCGATGAGCCCGTCTCTCAGCGCCGGTCCCGCGGCGCTCGCCAAGGGCGCAGGCGTGGTGAACGCCGCGCCCGCACAGGCGAGCAAAGCGACCGCCGCCGCTCTCCCTGCGCGGTGCCGGCGCCCACGGGAGCGCAACCCAGGTCCCGTCCTGCATCGAAGAGGCACCATCGCGTCGGCCGATCCCTCTCCCCGCTGCCTGCCAGCACGGGGACTCCGAGCAGAGCGCCCCCGTGCGGACAGGACCTCTTGACGCGAATTCTTCCATACCGCTGCGGCGCGCGCCCGAGCCGGGCGCTGTCGCGCCCGGCGCGTGGGTCTCGGGCCTGGTCGCCCGCCGGTCTTTGCCAACGGGAACGATCCGCTTGACAGGTAGAGCCCTCCGAGGAATATGTTGCTCCCGCTGGACGGCGACGGGCTCGGCGGGAGCAGAGGGGAGCGGTGCAACGATGAGCAGAGCCCGCCTCTTGGTCCGCGGGCACCTCGCCCGCACGAGCACGCTGGCGGCGTGCGTCCTCGCCCTCGTGTCGCTGGCGGCTCCCGGAGGAGTGGCGTCCGGGGGCATGCGCGGCCGTGGGTCGCTGGGCTCGGCGCCGATCACCTGGCTCGCTGCAGGGGACTCGTACTCCTCTGGGCGGGGGCTCCAGCACACGAGCGGGACGTGCGCTCGCGGTGACTCGAGCGGTTCGCTCGCCTACCCGATCCAGGCCTACGACGACTTGCGGAAGCTGATGCCCGAGCTGAAGCACCCGTACTTCACCGCCTGCTCGGGTGCGGTCATCGCGAACTTCTTCAACGCCGGCGACGCTGAGCACCTCCCGGAGTGGCGGCCGGCCGGAGCTCGCTACGACCTCGTCACGTTCACGTTCGGCGGCAACACAGTCGACTTCTCCGGCGTCATCACCCAGTGCGTCGTCGGGCCCTTTCGCGAGGTGCACGCCTCTGCCCCGGGTCACAAGTGCCCCGAGAACGCATGGGTGCGCCAGCAGATCGCGCGAAAGCTGGGCGCACCCTTCGTCGCCTTCTTGCGCGAGGTGGCCGACAGGACGGTTGTGCCGGGAGGCAACGTCGTCGTCCTCGGTTACCCCTACCTGATTGCCGACCCCGCGTCCTGGCCGGCCGCCGACCGCTCCGCCGGCTCGTGCCAGGGCATCACGGAGGCCGACGCCTACCAGCTGCGCGGCGAAGCCGCGGACCTCAACGCATCGATCGCACGCGACGTCGCGACGGTGAACGCCGAGCAGCCGAACGGCGTGCACCTGAGCTTCCTCGATGTGAACTCAGGCGGGAGGGCCGGCCCAGTCGTCATCCCGCGTGACGATCCCTCTCTCTTCGAGCCGGCTGCGAGCGGGAGCCACAACCTGTGCGGTCCGGGAGCTGCCTGGTTGAACGGCATCGACGTGCTGAACCTGAACCGGTCGTTCCACCCTTCGCTTCCGGGCAACGTCGCCGAAGGACGTCTCCTCGCGAACGTGCTCCTGCATCTCGACTGGCGTCCGTAGGCGGACGCCCCGGGGGCGGCCGGGCGTCTCGCCGCAGCGGCATGCTCAGGCGTCGAGCTGCCCCTGCGGGTCGAAGACGACGACCGTTCCGCCGATGAGGTCGTGCAGGCACCGGTGGTCGTCGCGGCCGAGGAACAAGATGAAAGAGACGAGCTCGGTGATCCAGCCGAGGATGCCCTCGAGGATGCGGCCGACGATCTCCCGCAGCGCCATGGTGCGGAACGTGGCCTTCGTGCCGGTGCTCACCTTGACGCAACGCATCTTCAGGACCGAGAGCGCGGGGGACGTGCCACGACTCCAGGCCACCAGTCCCCAGATGATGTAGCCGATCACCAGCGTGACGATCACGAGCAGGATGCTGAGAAAGTACGCGCCGACCCGTCTCCCGGCCGGAGCAAGGGTCACTCCCGGCGGAAGAGGGGGCACCCCGCGAATCGGCGGCGGCCCGTACTCCGCGGCAGCCGGCGGGTAGTTGCCGGGCGGGTAGTTGCCGGGCGGGTAGTTGCCGGGCGGGTAGTTGCCGGGCGGGTAGTTGCCGGGCGGGTAGTTGCCGGGCGGGTACGGGGGCGCCGGGTACGGGGGCGGCGCGTACGGCGGCGGCGCGTTCGGCGGCGGCGCGTTCGGCGGCGGCGCGTTCGGCGGCGGCGCGGGACGGCTGGGTAGATCCGCTGTGGTCACGGGCCACCTCCTGCGAGCGGCTACGCCTTGTTCACCGCTGCGCCACGATATCGAGAGGGCTTGTGACTCCGGGGGGATGAGACGTCGCCGGCCCGGTCGCTGGGCACCTGGAAGGCGGCCGGACCTTGCCGAGAGGGTGATGTGATCCGATCAGCGTTGGCGGCGCATGTCGACCGCGTTGATCCGATCGGCTCGTATCCGCACGACGACTCGCGTCTCTCCAGGGGGGTCGAACGCTCGGAGGTCTGCGCCGTACTTTGCGCCGAAGCGGTCGGCGAAGTGGTACTCGTCGTCCGGTTCGATCTCCGCGTCGCCTCGGATCTCGAGGTAGCGCTGCGGCACCGCGAGGTCGAGCACCAAGAGCGCACATCTCGGATCCCTGCGGAGGTTCTTCGTCTTCTGGCGTGCGGTATTGAGGGAGATCGCGACGGGGCGCTCCTCGTCCTCGTCGTTTCGGAGGAACCACACCTCGGTGAGCTGGGGAGTCCCGTCGCGGCTGACGGTGGCGAGGGTCGCGACATCGGCGTCGAGCAGGTCACGATGGGACTCGGGGATGAGCGGCATGGCTCAACGGTCTACACCTCTTGGGCACGCATCCGCGGTGCGCAGGGGCAAAAGGCGGGCGCGAGAGCGCTGAGGGCGGTCCCGGGTCCGCGGCCGCGGTGCGCAGGGGCTCGTCTCGTTCACATTCGCCGGCCGCGCCCTCGGGTGCGGCCGCCATCTCGGGTGCGGCCGCCATCTCGGGTGCGGCCCAAGCGTCGTCGCTACCCTGGAGGCTTCGGCGCGAGCGGAGGAGGTCCGACGTGGCGGAGACGCTGACGGTCGACTGGGCCGCATTGCGAGGCCATGCCTCGGCCGCAGCGGCGCGGGCGTACGCGCCGTACTCTCGGCTCAGTGTCGGCGCCGCCGGCCTCACGGAGGCCGGTCAGGTGGTGACCGGCTGCAACGTCGAGAACGCGTCCTACGGCCTCACCCTCTGCGCGGAGTGCGGTCTCGTCTCCGCGCTGCACGCGAGCGGCGGGACGCACCTCGTCGCGGTGAGCATCGTCGCCGGCGACGGCCAACCGCTCGCGCCCTGCGGCCGGTGCCGGCAGCTGTTGTTCGAGGCGGGTGGGGGCGGGGTGCTCCTGGACGGCGGCGAAGGCGCGGATCCGATGACCCTGGGCGCCCTCCTTCCCGGCGCGTTCGGGCCAGGCGACATCGACGCCCGACGCGAGAGGGCCGGGGACGCCGGCGGCCAGGGCGGAGTCACCCCATGACCGCCCGGTCCCACGAGATGGTCGAGCTCATCCGTCGCAAGCGCGACGGCGGGCGGCTCGACGACGAGGAGATCGATTGGCTGATCGGCACCTACGTCGCGGGCCGCGTGCCCGAGTACCAGATGGCCGCATTCCTGATGGCCGTCTTCTTGAACGGGCTCGACCGCACCGAGCTCGGACGCCTGACCGCTGCGATGGTCGCCTCGGGCGACCGGCTGCACCTCGAGGGGCTCTCGCGTCCAACCGTGGACAAGCACTCGACGGGCGGCGTGGGGGACAAGGTCTCCCTCGTCCTGGCACCGCTCCTCGCGAGCGTGGGCGCGTGCGTGCCGCAGCTCTCCGGGCGGGGCCTCGGCCATACGGGCGGGACGCTCGACAAGCTCGAGGCGATCCCCGGGTTCCGCAGCGACCTCTCGCCCCGCGAGGTTCGCTCGGTCCTCGAGCGCGTGGGCTGCGTGATCTGCGCTGCCGGGCCCGGGCTCGCACCGGCCGACAGGAAGCTCTACGCGCTGCGCGACGTCACCGGGACCGTCGAGTCGGTTCCCCTCATCGCCAGCTCGATCATGTCCAAGAAGCTCGCGGAAGGCACCGCCGCGCTGGTCCTCGACGTGAAGGTCGGCTCCGGGGCGTTCATGGCGGACCTCGACCGCGCCCGGCAGCTCGGCGAGACGATGGTCGCCATCGGTACGGAGCACGGGTTGCGGATGGCCGCGCTGCTCACGCAGATGGACGAGCCGCTCGGGCGCGCGGTCGGAAACGGCGTCGAGGTGGAGGAGTCGGTGGCGACCCTCTCGGGCCGGGGCCCGGAGGACCTCGTCGAGCTCGTCGTGGCGCTCGGCGCCGAGATGGCGAGACTTGCCGGCCTGGAGATCGCCGCGTCGGCGGACCCTGAGGGCGAGCTCCGCGCTGCGCTGGGCGATGGCCGGGCGCTGTCGGTCTTCCGCGAGATGGTCCGCGCCCAGACAGGTGACCCTGACGCGCCGCTCCCGACCGCCCAGCACCGAACCGTCGTCACCGCTCGGGCTCCGGGGTTCGTCCGTACCATGGACGCCCGGCGGATCGGCGAGGGCGCGTGGCGGCTAGGGGCGGGGCGCACGAAGCTGGAGGACCCGGTCAGCGCCGCCGCCGGCGTGGTCTGCCTGAAGAGGCCCGGCGAGCTGGTCCAGGCCGGCGATCCACTGCTCGAGCTCCGCAGCGACCAGCAGGCGCGGCTCGGCCCGGTCGCCGAGCAGCTCGAGGGTGCCGTCGAGATCGGCCCCGAGCCCCCCGCCCCCCGACCTGTCGTGCTCGAGGTGATCCGCCAGTGAGCGCCGCGGGCGCGCCCGTCGCGGTGCCGACGCTCGAGGAGATCCGGCGCGTCCCGAAGGTGGTGCTCCACGACCACCTCGACGGCGGGCTCCGTCCCCAGACGGTCGTCGACCTCGCCCGGGAGACCGGCCAGCGTGGGCTGCCCACGACCGACGTGGGCGAGCTGGCCGCTTGGTTCCGCGCGGGGGCGGCACGCGGCGACCTCGGCCTCTACCTCGAGGGGTTCGCGCACACGGTCGCCGTCATGCAGACGCGCGAGGCGCTCGTGCGCGTGGCCGCCGAGTGCGCCGAGGACCTCGCCGACGACGGCGTCGTCTACGCCGAGGTCCGCTTCGCCCCCGAGCTGCACACCGCGGGAGGGCTCTCCGAGGCCGACGTCGTCGAAGCGGTCCTGGAAGGGTTCCGCCAGGGGAGCGAGGGGCGCGGCATCCGCGTCTACGCGTTGCTGACCGCGATGAGGACCGCGGCGCGTTCGCTCGAGATCGCCGAGCTCGCAGTCCGCTACCGCGACGACGGCGTTGTCGGCTTCGACATCGCCGGAGCCGAGAAGGGCAGCCCTCCCACCGAGCACCTCGCCGCGTTCCAGCTCGTCGCGCGCGAGAACTTCCACATCACGATCCACGCCGGAGAGGGATTCGGCTTGCCCTCGATCTGGGAGGCGCTGCAGATCTGCGGAGCGGACCGGTTGGGCCACGGAGTCCGCATCCTCGACGACATCGAGCGGCGCCCCGACGGGTCGGTCTCTCTCGGACGTCTCGCGAGCTACGTCCGCGACCGCCGGGTGCCGCTCGAGATGTGCCCGACGTCCAACGTGCAGACGGGCGTCGTTCCCGCCCTTTCGGAGCATCCGATCGGGCTCCTGCGGTCTCTGTTCTTCCGCGTGTCGGTGAGCACGGACAACCGCCTCATGAGCGGCGTCACCGCCTCTTCGGAGCTCCAAGCCGTGGCGCGAGCCTTCGGCTACGGCTGGCACGACATCGAGTGGCTGACGTTGAACGCCATGAAGAGCGCGTTCGCACACTTCGACGAGCGCCTGCGGCTCATCAACGACGTGATCAAGCCGGGCTTCGCCGCGGCTCGCGTCGCGGCCGGCGCCTCGTGAGCTGCTCGGCCGCGGCGGCGCCAGGCAGCACTACTGTGGCGAGGATGGAGGAAGGCGGGCGGCCGTGCAGCCAGACGCCTGGCGTGCCCACAGGAGTCCGGTCGGCCACACGCGTCGCAGTGTCCCCGAGCGCGGTGCCCACCCCTCTCGCAGGCACCTGGTCGCCGGACATCACCACTTCCGACGCTGCGTTGCGAAAGCTGCTCCTCGGCCTCCCAGGCGTCGACCAGGTCGGCGCGGAGGCGCGGGCGGTCGCGCTCGCCACGCGGTCGGTCAAGCGCGAGGCCAAGATGTGGGCGCTCGAGCAGGCGATCGCCATGATCGATCTCACCACGTTGGAAGGTGCCGACACGCCCGGCAAGGTCGCCGCGATGTGCGCGAAGGCGCGCCGCCCGGACCCCACCGACCCGGGGGTGCCGCCCGTCGCAGCGGTGTGCGTGTATCCCGACCTCGTCGGAGCCGCAGTCGGGCACCTGGCGGGGAGCCCAGTCGCCGTGGCTTCCGTTGCGACCGCGTTCCCCTCCGGGCGGGCGTCGATGAAGGTGAAGCTCGCCGACGTACGCGACGCGCTCGACGCCGGAGCCCAGGAGGTCGACATGGTGATCGACCGCGGCGCCTTCCTCTCGGGGCGCTACGGCCTCGTCTACGAGGAGGTGCGGACCGTGCGCGAGGCTGCCGGCCAAGCTCTCCTGAAGGTGATCCTCGAGACCGGGGAGCTGGACACCTACGACAACGTCCAGAGAGCTGCCTGGCTCGCGATGCTCGCGGGCGCAGACTTCGTCAAGACGTCGACGGGGAAGGTGACGCCTGGCGCGACGCGGCCCGTCGCCGTCGTGCTGCTCGCAGCAGCCCGAGACTTCATGCACGCGAGCGGCCGCCGTGTCGGCGTGAAGATGGCTGGAGGAATACGCACTGCAAAGGAGGCGATCTCCTACCTCGTCATCGCTCGTGAGACGGCAGGCGAGGAGTGGCTGACCCCGTCTGCCCTGCGCATCGGGGCATCCACGCTGCTGAACGACTTGCTCATGCAGCGGACCAAGCAGCGGACGGGCGTCTACTCGGGCCGCGACTACTTCACGATCGACTGACGCCGGCTGAGGCGCGGGAGAGGGAGAGCGGCCGGAGATGACCCGAACGGGGGCACATGTGGAGGAGGCAGCAGGACCACGCGCGCAGGCGTTCGACTACGCGCCCGCCCCGGAGTCACGCGACATCGTGCACCTGGACCCGCAGTACGGGCTCTTCATCGGAGGGGAGTTCCGCCCAGCGGCGTCGGGTCGCACGTTCACGACGATCGACCCCGCCACGGAAGAGCCGCTCGCCTCCGTGGCCGAGGCAGGCGAAGAGGACGTCGGCCAGGCGGTTGCCGCTGCCCGGGCAGCCTACGAGGGCGGGTGGGGGAGGATGCGCGGTCGCGAGCGGGCCAAGTACCTCTTCCGCATCGCTCGCATCGTCCAAGAGCGCGCTCGCGAGCTGGCGGTGCTCGAGTCGCTGGACAACGGCAAGCCCATCCGAGAGTCGCGCGACGTCGACGTGCCTCTCGCAGCGGCCCACTTCTTCTACTACGCGGGATGGGCGGA
>JAKATH010000125.1 GCA_021828055.1 Actinomycetes bacterium | reverse complement strand
TCGCCATCATCGATTGTTGAGCGCCACTCCTTTTGACCAACTGCCGTGCTTGGAGCGCCGCCCGTTTTGATCGCGCCGCTCGGACGGGCACGGCGAAGTTGCGACAGGAGGGCTCCGAGCGACAGCCTGAAGAGCATCTGGACGCGCACGAGCCCCCTCTCCTTGTTTTCCTTGGCGGGAATCGAGAGGGGGCTCGCCTGACGCTGCGAGGCGGTGCTCGCTGTGTTGATCGTAGAGGCGGATCCGATGGGAGTCGAAGCAGCGCTGCGGGCCGGGCACTACCGCTGCAGCGCGTGCGGGCGGGGCCGGCTGCGGCCGTGGGGGTTCGCCCGCCGACGAAGGCTGCGGGACCGCGGGCGAGAGGTGCTCCTCCGTCCGCGACGCTGCCGGTGCGCGTCGTGCCACGTCACCCACGTGCTGTTGAGCAACGTCGCGTTCCTCCGACGGCGTGATCTCGCTGAGGTGATCGGCGAAGCCCTCCTCGCCCGCTTCATGGACGGCGTCTCGCGTGCCGCCGTGGCGCGCCGAGCCGGGGTCCATGCCGACACGGTGCGGGGATGGTTCCGCAGCTTCGCCCGTCGGGCCGAGGAGATCCGGGTCGTCTTCGGAGCGCTCGCGCACCGGCTGGATCCCATGCTCGCGCCGATCGCGCCACGGGGCTTCGCCCCGCTTGACGCTCTCGAGGCGATCGGGGTCGCCGCCGCTGCAGCCCGGCGGCAACTCGGCCCCGCCCCTCTGTGGAGCTTCGTCTCCGGCGCGACCGGCGGCCTTCTGCTTTCCAACACGAGTTGCCCTCTGCCGCTTTGGCGCTGAGCCCCGCATCCTCCAAAAGAGGAGAAGGCGGGAGGAGGTGAGCCGGCGATGACGGACGCATCGCAGCGACGGCGGGAGGTGGCGCTGTTTCGCTACTCCCTCGTGCGGCCGCTCGGCGACCCGGAGCTGTCGGTTCGCGCCCGGGGCGAGCTCGTGCGCGAGACGACCGAGCGCGAGCACCTCGGGCCGGACGGGCGGTGGGTGTCGGTGTCCGCTCCGACGCTTCGACGCTGGCTGCGGGCGTGGCGCTCCGGCGGGTTCGAGGCGCTCCATCCCCTCGAGCGGAACCAGCCCACCCGCACCTCGGCGGCGGTCCTCGAGGCGGCGGTGACGCTGAAGAAGGAGGCCCCCCGGCGCACCGCAGCCCAGGTCGCCCGGGCGCTCGAGGAGGCCGGGATCGGGACCGTCTCTCCTCGAACCCTGCAGCGCCACTTCGCTCGGCTCGGGCTTCCCCGCAGCGAGGCGACTGGCGCCCCTCGGGTCTTCGGCCGCTTCGAGGCGGGCGACTTCGGCGAGCTGTGGACCGGCGATGGCTTGCACGGCCCGCGTCTCGGCGGGCGTGCGTGCGTGCTGTGCGCCTTCATCGACGACTGGAGCCGGGCGGTGCCGGGCTGGCGGTGGGGGTTCGCCGAGGACACCGTGCGCCTCGAGGCGGCACTGCGCAGAGGCCTCGAGGTGCACGGCGTGCCGGATCGGTGCTTCGTCGACAACGGCTCCGCGTTCACCTCGGCGCCGTTCAACCGCACCCTCGCCGTGCTCGGCATCGGCCTCGTCCACAGCCGGCCCCGCCAGCCGGCCTCGCGGGGCAAGATCGAGCGCTTCTTCAGGACCGTGCGAACCCAATTCCTCATCGAGCTCGACGCCCGGGGCGGGGTGGCGAGCCTCGCCGAGCTCTCGGAGCTGTTCTCGGGCTGGCTCGAGGGCGTCTATCACCGCCGGGTCCACTCCGAGACCAAAGAGACGCCGCAGGCGCGCCTGCTCCGGGGCCGGTGCCTGCGGCGCCCGAGCCCGGCCGAGCTGCACGAGGCGTTCTTGTGGTCCGCGACGCGCACCGTTCACCGGCGCACCGCAACGGTCAGTCTCTTCTCCAACCACTACGAGGTCGACCCCGCGCTCTGCGGCGCCCGGATCGAGCTCGTCTTCGACCCCTTTGACCTCTCGGCGATCGAGGTGCGCTATGAGGGCCGTCCGATGGGCCAGGCGGTGCCACGCCAGATCCGCCGACACGTCCACCCCGCCGCCCGGCCCGACGAGGCGCCCGCCCCGGTGCGCTCGGGGATCGACTACCTCGGCATCGTCGCGGCGCGCGTCGCGGGCGAGCAGGCCGCACGGATCGCCTACGTGTCAATGGCGAAAGCCGACGACGCGAGCGCCGGGGAGCTCGACGACGAGCACGAGGAGGACGACGAGGGCGAGCACGAGGAGGACCAGGGATGAGCGTCGACCGGCTGTGCAGCTACTTCGGCCTCACGAGGATGCCGTTCTCCAAGGAGCTTTCGCCCTCGTCGCTGTTCTGCTCGGCGGGCCACAACGAGGCGGTTGCCCGACTCACCTGGTGCATCGGGGAGCGGGGGATCGCCACGCTCACCGGCGAGGTCGGATCGGGAAAGACCGTCGCGCTGCGGGCAACGGTCGCGGGCCTCGAGCCCTCCCGTCACCAGGTGATCTACTGCCCGAACCCCGTCATCGGCGGCCGGGGCATCCTCGCTGCGCTCGTCACCGCATTAGGCGGGACCCCGAGGTTTCACCGCTCGGCTCTCGTCCCACAAGCCGCCGAGGCGCTCGCGCTCGCGGAGGCAGAGCGGGGCCGGCGCGTGCTCGTTGCCATCGACGAGGCCCATCTGTTGGCCGACGACCAGCTCGAGGACGTCCGGATGCTGACGAGCGCCGAGCTCGACTCAAAGAGCCCGCTTGCCCTCGTGCTGATCGGCCAGCCGCTGCTGCGGCGCCGCCTCGCCCAGACGACGATGGCCGCGCTCGACCAGCGGGTGTCGCTTCGTGTGCAGCTCGAGGGGATGGAGCGCGCCGAGAGCGGCGAGTACCTCCGGCATCATCTTTCCCTCTGTGGGCGCAGCGACCCGCTCTTCTCCGACGACGCGGTCGCCGTGCTGCATCACGCGTCCCGGGGGCTGCCGCGTGCGCTCAACAACCTCGCCCTCCAGGCGCTGATCGCCACCTTCGCCGAGAGCAAAGCCATCGTCGACGAGCGGGCGGCGAAGATGGCGGTGGTCGAGGTGAACGGTGAGTGAGGAGCTCGCCGCCCCGCCGGGCTTCCCCGTGCCAGCCTCCCCGGCGGTGTTCTGTGGCCTCGCCGGGGAGATCTCCCGGCTGATCGCCCCCCACACCGAGGCGGACCCCCTGGCCGTGCTCGCCCAGCTGCTCGTCGCCTCCGGCGCGCTGATCGGCCGGGACGCCTACGTGCGTGTCGAGGCGAGCCGGCACCACCCGAACGAGTTCGTCGTGCTCGTCGGCGACTCGGCCAAGGCGAGAAAGGGGTCCTCCTTCGACCACGTGGCCCGCGTCCTCGAGGCTGCCGTGCCGGGTTTCGGCGCTCACCTGCGCACCGGGCTGTCGACCGGCGAGGGGCTGATCTGGGCGGTGCGCGACCCGAACGGATCCGACCCGGGGACCGGTGACCCGCGCCTCTTGGTCATCGAGCCGGAGTTCGTCTCCGTGCTGAAGGCCATCTCCCGGGACCTGAGCACCCTCTCGCCGGTGCTGCGCTCGGCCTGGGACGGCCGGCCGCTCGCCATCTTGACCCGGGCCGCGCCCGCCACGGCATCCAAGGCCCACATCGGTGTCATCGGCCACATCACCTCGGCCGAGCTCTCGGCGCACACGAGCAGCATCGAGGCGGCGAACGGGTTCTTGAACCGCTTCGTGTTCATCGCCTGTCGCCGTCACCGCCTCCTTCCCTTCGGAGGCGACCCTGATCCGCTCGCCGGAAGCGGGCTCGAGCGCCGCCTCGGCACCAACCTGCAGGCCGCCCGGCATCTCGGCGAGATCGGCTTCGAGGAAGAAGCGCTGCAGCGCTGGGGCGAGATCTACGCCGCGCTCGCCGAGAGCTCCGAGGGCCTGCTCGCCTGCCTCGGGGCCCGTGCCGAGGCGCACGTGCTCCGACTGTCGCTGCTCTACGCGCTCATCGACGGCGCACGGGCGATCGGGCCGCGCCACCTCGAGGCCGGGTTCTCTCTTTGGAGCTACGCGGCCGCCTCGCTCGAGTGGGCCTTCTCCTCGACGAGCGCGGACCCCGTCGCCGAGCAGATCGCCGCCGCCCTCGCCGGCGCGCCAAGCGGCCTCACCCGCACCGAGCTACGCGACCTGTTCGGGCGCAACCTCCCCGTTGGCCGCATCGACGCCGCGCTCGTCGCTCTCGCTGGCATCGGTCGCGTCGAACGCGTCCGGGTGCGAACCGCCGGCCGGCCCGCTGAGCTCTGGCGCACGGGGCCCGCTCCCTCTACCTGAGGCGCGCGACGAGTCGGCGTCAAGGCGCCGGGAGCCGACCGCGCCCCCAACGAGCACACGCCCGAGCAGGCGACCAGAGCCTTGACGCCGGCTCTGGCGAACCCACTCGCGGCCCACCCTTGATCACGCCCGCCAGCTCCGCTGGCGGGCTTGATCGCGCCCGGGGCCTTCCAGCGACCCGGGCCCTTTTGTCGTTTGGTCGTTCGGTCGTCAGCGCAACCGACGATCAAGAACAGCGACTCCTACGCGATCAAGGAAACTGTCCGCCAACACTGGGTACCGAGCGTGCT
>JAKATH010000037.1 GCA_021828055.1 Actinomycetes bacterium | reverse complement strand
TACGAGCACTTTCGGGTCGAGCAATATCTGCACTCCCGGGTCAGGCAATACCTGAAGGAAGGGAGAGCCCTTCGCATCAAACCTTCGCATCAAAACTGTGATCAACGACCCAAGGACCTCGACGTCGCCCGCCGCCTCGAGCATCTTCCCGACCTCCAGGCCAAGGCCCGCCAGGTCAACCACCGTCATTGCGGACTACGTCGCTTGCGCGCGACTTGGGACGCCTGCCTGAAACTTGTCACGATGTGCAACGTGTCGGACCCAGAGAAGTCCTAGGCTCTCCCTCGATGCAGCGGAGCCACCCCCTGTGCGCTCTGCTGCCATCCGATCGACGCCGAGCTGTGTGACGACACACGCTGTGCCAGCTCCATGACCTCCCGACCCCCATCGTCCGCCGCCCGTCCGGTGCGCAGTCCGTCGATCGAGCCGAGCCCCGTCGACGCCCCCCGAGGCGCAGAGCTGGTATTTGTGCCGGCTGATCCTCCACGCGCCGGCTCATTTGCGTGGTACGACCCGGCTGGCCCGAGCGCGACCGTTGTCGATGCCGCTGATGCTGCCCAGGTCGAGGTCGTCGTGCCCGCCGGTTCGCGGGTGCGGCGCCGGCGCGTGGCGGCGATTCCGCTCTCCCTGGTCCACGCCGTCGGCGTACTGGGGGAGCTCGAACGCCGCTCCGACGGCGAGGCGTGGCCGACAAGCGCCCGGGCCTGGGCCCGAGCCCTGACCGCCGGCCTTGTCCTTGTCGCCCGTGGGCGCGTGTACCCGACGGTCTCTGCGGCCGGGTTCGACGCCTGGGCGGTCGGCCCGCTCGACGCGGCGGACCGCCAGCTGCTCGCCGATCTGGCTGCCACCTTCCCGGCAGCCGCCCACGCCCTCTGGGTGCCCCGATCGCGCCCCTTGGCCGTGGCCAGCCCGGACCGTCTGGTGCGGGCGCTGTGGGACGCGCTGGCCGACACGCTGGTCCGTACCGCTGCCGCGCCGGTCGTCGCCGGCGGCGACCTGTTCGCCGCCGCGCAACCCCAGCGCGCCGGGCACCTGACCACCTGGCTGGGCGAGTGGTCGTCGGGCTTCGAGGGCGGCGCCGACGTCGCCCTGCGCATCGAGATCGACGGAGGACTGCCGCCGACAGCGCTGGCGGCGGGCCCGCAGGAGACGGCGCTCCTCACCCCGGAGCCGTCGTCAGTGACTGCTCGGGCCGTGGTCCAGGTGGCCAGCCGGGTTGACCCATCGCTCGTGGTGGACGCCGAGCGGGTGTTCGGCGCGCCGGCAGCACTGGTTGCCCGTTTCGGCGACGACGTGGAGGCCGACGTGCTGCGGGCGCTTCGTCGCGGCGCCCGCGCCTGGCCGCCGATTGCCAAGATGCTGTCCCGCCCGGTGCCAGACCGACTGGACCTGAGCGACGACGAGGTGTCGGACCTGCTGGGAGACGCCGCCTCCGACCTGGGCGGGGTGGGCATCTCGGTGCTCTGGCCGGCCGGGATGTTCAGCGACGGCGTGCGGCTCACCGGGTCGATCGGTGCCCCCGGGGTTGTCGTCGGGGCCGGTTTCACCCTCGACGAGCTGGTGTCGTTCCGTTGGCAGGCGACGTTGGGCGGCGAGGAGTTGTCTGAGGAGGAGGTGGCGCTCCTCGCCGAGGCGAAGCGGGGCGTGGTCCGGTTGCGAGGACGTTTCGTGGCGGTCGATCCCGAGCTGGTGGACCGATTGCGTCGCCGGCCGCCTCGGGCCCTCACGGCAGTGGAGGCACTGGCGGCGGTGTTGTCGGGCTCGGTCGACATAGGCGGCGAACTGGTGGAGGTGACCGCCCAGCCGCAGATGACCGACCTGGCCGACCGGCTGCGGGGAGCGGCCGGCGGTGTCGTCGCCACGGTGGCCACGCCCGGTGGGCTGCGAGCCGAGCTGCGCCCCTACCAGCAGCGGGGGCTCGTCTGGCTGGCCGAGATGACCAGCACCGGGCTCGGCGGCTGCCTGGCCGACGACATGGGACTGGGAAAGACCCTCCAGGTGATCGCCCTGCACCTGCACCGGGCCGAGCAGTGCCTCGGGCCGACGCTCGTGATCTGCCCCACCTCGCTGCTTGCCAACTGGGAGCGCGAGGTGCGGCGCTTCGCCCCGTCGGTGCCGGTGCGCCGCCACCACGGCCCGGGGCGCAGCCTCGCGGACCTCGCCCCCGACGAGCTGGTGGTCACCAGTTACGGCGTCGCCCGTTACGACGCTGTCGAGCTCGCCGCGGCGGGGTTCGCGCTCGTGGTGGCCGACGAAGCCCAGCATGCCAAGAACCCGGCCACCGCGACCGCCCGGGCGTTGCGCGTCATTACGGCTCCGGCCCGCTTGGCGCTCACCGGCACCCCGGTCGAGAACCGGCTGTCAGACCTGTGGTCGATCCTCGACTTCACCACCCCCGGGCTGCTCGGCCCGCTGGAGCGCTTCTTGCGGACGGTGGCCACCCCCATCGAGCGCTACCACGACCCCGACGCCACGTCCCGCCTGACCCGGATCGTCCAGCCCTTCCTCCTGCGCCGCCGCAAGACCGATGCCGACGTGGCGCCGGACCTGCCGGCCCGCACGATCAGCGACCTGCCGGTGGCGCTCACCCGAGAGCAGGTGGAGCTGTACGAGGCGGTGGTCCGTGAGGCGATGGCGGTCATCGAGGGGAGCGAGGGCTTCGAGCGCCAGGGTTTGGTGCTCAAGATGCTCACCACGCTGAAGCAGATCTGCAACCACCCGGCACAGTATCTGCACCAGTCGGGGCCGCTGGCGGGACGGTCCGGCAAGCTGGCCGCCCTGGAGGAGCTGGTGCCGGTCATCACCAGCGAAGGGGAGTCGGTGCTCGTGTTCAGCCAGTTCGTCGAGTGCCTGGGACTCGTCGAAGCGCGCCTGGGCGAGCTCGGCGTCGGCTGCCTGTTCCTTCACGGCAAGGTGCCGGCCCGGCGCCGGGCCGAGATGGTCGACGAGTTCCAGGCGGGCCGGGTGCCCGTGTTCCTCCTGTCGCTCAAGGCTGGCGGGGTCGGCCTCAACCTGACCCGGGCCAGCCACGTCGTCCACTTCGACCGGTGGTGGAACCCCGCGGTGGAGGACCAGGCCACCGACCGGGCGCATCGCATCGGCCAGACTCGGGCGGTGCAGGTCCACCGCCTGATCGCCGAGGGCACCTTGGAGGATCGCATCGCCAAGCTGATCGAAGGCAAGCGGGAGCTGGCGGAGTCGGTGGTTGGCGGCGGGGAGGCGTGGATCGGCCAGCTCTCCGACGCCGAGCTGGCTTCGCTCGTGCAACTGGGGAGCGCCTCGTGAGCCCGCGGCGCTCCCGTGGCTGGTCCGGGGAGTGGCCGGAGCACCGTCCCCGGCGTCCGGGGCCAGGTCCCCGTCGCCCCGGGCGGCGACCCTTCGGCGCCACCTGGTGGGGGCGTGCCTGGGTGAACGCCCTCGAAGGGCGGGCCAGCCTCGACCCGAACCGGCTCCCCCGGGGCCGCACCTACGCCCGGGGTGGGGCGGTCGGCGAGCTGCAGCTCGCCCCCGGCCAGGTCACCGCACCGGTGCAGGGCTCGCGCCGGACGCCGTACCGGGTGACGGTGCGGGTGCGGACCTTCGACGATGCCGGGTGGGAGGCGGTGCTCGACGCCTTCGCCTCCGCCATCGGCCACACCGCTGCCCTGCTCGACGGGGAGCTCCCCCCCGGGGTGGCGGCCGATGCCGCCGATGCGGGCTTCGACCTGCTCCCGGGTCCGGGCGAGATCCAGCCGCGCTGCACCTGCCCGGACTGGGCCGATCCGTGCAAGCACGCCGCCGCGGTGTGCTACCTCGTGGCCGACGCGCTCGACGCCGACCCGTTCGGGATCTTCCTCCTGCGGGGCCGGACCCGGGCCGAGGTGCTCGCCGGGCTTCGGGCCCGGCGAGCACGGCCGGCGACCGACCAGGCCAACGGTGACGATGCCGCATTGGCGTCGGCGGCAGACCGGGGCGTGCCCGCCGCCGACGCCTGGCGGGGGAGCCTCCGGGCGATCTCGGGCGGCGCCGGGGCCCCCAGCGAGGCGAGCGAGCTCGCCGCGCTGCCCCTCGTGCCGCTCCCGCCGATCCGCCCCGGTCGCCCACCGATGCTGATCGGGCAGCCACCGGCTGGCGCGGCCGTCGACCCGGCCGGCCTCCGCGCCGTGGCAGCCGACGCTGCGGCGCGGGCACTGCACCTGGCGGGGGGTGGCACCGACCACGGCCTGGACCTCACGCCCGACGCGGACCTGGCGAGACGTGCCGCCGCGCTGGTGGGCCCGACCGCCGGGGAGAGCGTCGACCTGGCCACGCTCGCGGCCCGGGCGAACCTGCCGCCTCGCCAGCTACTCCGCCGGGCGCTGGCGTGGCAGGCCGGAGGGGTTGCGGCGCTGGACGTGCTCGAGACGCAGTGGGACCCCGGCGCACGCGCCATGGCAGAGGGCCGGGGGCTGCTCGGGGGCAAGGCGTCCGTCCGGCGCAACAGGGCAACCGCCGGCGACCGCCAGGTGCGCCTCAGCCGCGACGGGTGCTGGTATCCGTACCGCCGGGCCTCCGACGGTGGCTGGGACCCTGACGGCCCTGGAGTGCCCGCCGCCGGGGAGGTCGGTGCGGAGGACGGTTCGGCGAGCGATGGGGAAGAAGACCTGGACGTCGACTGACGCGGCACCACCGAGGTGGACGCGGCGACCCCGCGCTCTTGGTCTGCCTGGTCTGCTTGCTCCCGCTGGCGCGGCGCTGAACCCCCCTATGAGGTCCACTTCCACTGCCCGGGTCGCCTGGTCGAAGACCTCTGGCGGCTCGGACGCCGAGTCTCACTCACGCAGCCCCTCCGGTGATCCACTCTCGCTGGCCGGATCGAGGGTGTGGTCGGGCACCTCGAGGCCGAGGTGACGACGCACGCGGTCTGCGAGGGCGCCCGGGATGACGGTGTCGGGGTCGTGGAGGTGGCCGAGTGAGGTCGTGGCACCGACGAGCGCCTGGTAGAGAGGCGGGCAGGTGGCACAGCGGGCGAGATGGGCCTCGAGCGCGGCACGCGCGGGATCTTCGAGCTCGCCGTCGATGTAGCTCGACACCCGCTCTCGGGCTTCCCAGCAGCTGAGCGGGACGTCGGCGTTAGCCGCCCGCCGTTCCTCTTGTTGTGACAGGGCGCTCACGAGCATCATCCTTCCTCGCCGGATCCGCTGCTTGGCAGCAGGGAGCGAGACGCCGAGGACGTCCGCGACCTCGGCCGCCGTAAAGCCCTCGGCGTCGTGGAGCACGACGGCGCTGCGGTAGAGAGAGGGCAGGTGGACGAGCGCGTTGCGAAGCTCCGCCGCAGATTCGGCGCGCTCCACGACCACCTCGGCGTCGACGCTGTAGGCGTCGTCGCGCCATCGGGCTTCCACGTCCGCGTCGCTGAGCTCGTGGGCGTGGTGGCGAGCCCGGTCGACCGCCAGGTGGTAGAGGATCCGATGGAGCCAGGTGCGGAGCGACGCCTCACCCCGGTACTGCGACGCCCGCTCGAGCGCACGCACCACGGCATCGCCGACGAGGTCTTCGGCCTCAGCCTCGTTGGCCGTGATCGAGCGGGCGTAGCGGTACAGGCCGGCGAGCTCGGTCGCCACCCCACGAGCGACGTCGGCGCTCCGGTCTTCGGCGGTTGGGACGGTCGCCACCCCACGAGCGACGTCGGCGCTCCGGTCTTCGGCGGTTGGGACGGTCGCCACCCGGCCAGTTTGTCGCATCCGGTCCACCGCCCGCCGCCGGAGAGAAGCGGAGCTGCGCACGAACCGAGGCTCGACGAACCCGTCCGCGCCACGTCCTGCGGGACTGGAGAGCGGCCTCAGGCGGCCCGGTGCAGGTGGAACACCCGGTGCGCGCCAGTCTCGGTGCCACCGGTGCCGGTGGTGTTGACGCCGAGGAGCTGGTAGAGGGGGCAGTACCCGCTCGCGGCCGTCGCGACCATGACCGCGGCGACAACCAGCAGCACGATTCCCCCAGCCGTCGAGAAGCCGAGAACGCCGCTTCCGGCGACCGCGCCGGCTGCCGCGAGGAGCCGAAGGCTCCGGTCGATCCTTCCCATGTTCTTCTTCATCGCTCGCCCCTTTGCTCGAGTTCCCAACAACGCCTCACAGACGCACGAGCCGCCACGATCGATACAGACCGTGCTCAGGGCGAGCGCCGCGGACACAGGGCCTGCCCAGAGCGCGGGCACGCCGACCAGCACGACGACGATGTCGTCGCCGCGCGACCCGAGCGTGAGGAATGGGAGGAAACAGGAGCAGGCGAGCTCGCTCACGAGTGCATGCGGACGGGTGACGGGACGCTCCCTTCGGCCAGTCAGTCGCCGCCCAGGCTGCCGATCGAACCGACCATGACGACCTTTCGGCCTCCCGGTCGAGCAGGAACGGCCCCGAGGAGGCCCGCGCCACCCGCACCGCTGACCGCCACATCGACGACGTGAACTTCCGAACTGGTCATGACGCTCCTTCGCTCCGTGGGGTCGTCGCCGTGGCAGCGCGGCGCCCTCGTGCGCCGAGCGCCGCGCGAGGAAGTCGTGGTCGATCGTCTCTCCGCTCGTGGGTCTCGGCCACCAAGGAGAGCAGGAGCGGAAAGCCGCCCGAGGTGAACAGCCCGAGCACCATGAGTGAGATGAGCGCGCTCTCGCCGTCGCCTTGCTCGTAGTGAGCTCGGAGCGCTGCCGGATCCGTCCCTTCGGGCAGGGTCAGGCGGTGCTCGAAGCGCCCTGGGGAGGCACGGCACGAGCCGGTCTCGTCGACCCACCCTCCGCTACCGTTGGTGCATGGCTGAGCGGGACGCTGCCGTCGTGCACCTGGATCTCCGTGAAGGTTACCGGTTCGTCGTCGACATGGGGGGTGACCAAGCCCTCACCATGGACGAGCCGCCCCCGCTCGGTGAGGGAGCTGGACCGAACGCCTCGGCTGTCCTCGGGGCTGCCGTGGGGAACTGTCTCAGCGCGAGCCTCGTCTACTGCCTGCGCCGGGCGCACCTCGAGGTCGAGAGCCTGGAAACGGAGGTGGTGGTAACCCCGGTGCGCGACGAGCGCGGGCGCCTGCGCATCGGCTCCATCAAGGTGCGCCTGCACCCGGTGGTCGCAGGCGCCGCGGTGGGGCGGGTGGGGCGCTGTGTGGAGCTGTTCGAGGACTTCTGCGTGGTGACCGAGAGCGTCCGCCACGGGATCGCCGTCGACGTCGCCGTCGACGCGACCGTCGACGGGGCGACGGAGCCTGGGGCGACGGAGCCTGGGGCGACGGAGCCTGGGGCGACGACGTCCTCGACCGCTGAAGGGACCCTCGCCACCGACCACGACGACGGGTCCTCCTCCCACGACGAGTGAGCCCCGCGCCCGCGCCCGGCGCTCGGAACCCGGCGCTCGGAACCCGGTAAAGGCGAGCGCGCGAGCACAGCGCGTCGGCCAGCGAGACAGCGGGCGGGACCCTCGGGCCGTTCGGACTCGCTTTGGGGCTACGAAGCCGACCCCGAGCGCCTGGCCGAGCGGCTCTGCCACCACCACCAGGACGCAGACGACGTCGCACACGGCGCGCTCGTCGAAGCCGATCGGCGCCGGGCGGTGCTCTCCGCACTGGAGCAGCTCTCGCCCCGCGAGCGCCTCGTGGTCCTGCTCTCGGTCGGCCAGGTGCTGCCTGCCGGCGCGGTCGCACGAAGGACCGGGCTCGGCGTGCCGGCGGTGCGCTCCCGTGAGGCACGCACGTACAGATGGAGATCGAGGCCTTCGCCATGTCGATGGCTGCGATCCGCTCGACCACCTCCTCAGCGTCTTCGACGTCGATCACTTCGGGTCTGTGGGCCATCGGGCACCCGCTCCCCTTGTCCTCACTGGAACGGGGACGTCGGGGCCTCGGTCGAACCGAAATCCTGATCCGCGTGCTCGAAGCAACCGTGCGCGACCCCTCTGGTCAGCAGGGAAGCCTGGTCAGCGGAAGCCTGGTCAGCAGGGAAGCGCCCACGTCCCGGCCTCACCCCGGGAGGTGCCGCGCGCCGGGCGCGCGATGCCTCCCGGGGGGTCGCGAACGCCTACAGCACCCGCACGTTCTGCGCTTCCGGCCCCTTGCGGCCCTGGGCCAGGTCGAACTCGACCTGCTGGCCTTCCTCGAGGTTCTTTCGCCCGTCTCCTGCCACGTTGGAGTAGTGCACAAAGACGTCCTTCTCCCCGCTGGTCGGGGTGATGAAGCCGAAACCCTTGTCGCTGTTGAAGAACTTCACCGTTCCGGTTGCCATTTCCTTGCTCTCTTTCTTTCTCTTTCTCTTTCTCTGTTGTCGTGTCGATCGAAGGTCGGCGAGCAGACGATCACCCGCGGAGCAAGCCCAGCTCCTCGTAGGGAAGGCTGCAGGCGGAGGTCACGCCCCGCGCTCTGCCCGACCGGAAGCGCCGCTGGTCGTACGAGCCGACGAGTAGCGCCCCTCTCGAGGGCTCCGCTGGAGCGCACGCAGGCTGTCGATCAGATTGACCCCGCTTCAATGCGAGGTCCCGGCCACGTCCGGAGCGTCGTCGGCGATGCCGCGCCAGCCCATGCCCGATCGCCCGCAGCCCGATCGCCCGCAGCCCGATCGCCCACGCTCCGATCTCCCGCGGCGCAAGCGGCGCCGCGGGCCGGCGTGACGAGGAAGGAAGGTCCCCGACGGCGTGTGCCCTGGCGGTGAAAGATGAGAGGCTCCGTTCGGATCCGGCCGACTCGGGGATCTCTCGAACAGGCCACGCCGGCGGCTGCCGGCGACGAGGCAACGCTACCAGGCCAAGGACGGTTCCACCTGGCGGGCGCATGGGCTCCCTCCCGGTGGTGCGCCGCCTGGTCGGCAGAGCCCGCGCGGCACGCACCGATCGGGTCGTCACTGCCGAGCTGGTGGCGACGGGGCCGTCGTGTCGCTGATCGGGACTGCCGGGTCGCATCCTCCGTCGCCTTCCTGTGCGCCGGCCGCCGGGCAGGTCCGGGCCCCCCGTCGTGAGAAGTCCACGAGTGCACCGGACGTAGGGGTACGGCGTGCGCAGGGCGCGTCCGGCGTCCGGGCCGCTGGGCCGCTGGGCCGCTGGGCCGCTGGGCCGCTGGGCCGCTGGGCCGCTGGGCCGCTGGGCCAAGCCCTCTTCACGACGCCGGGCGCGTCGGGCAAGCTGGAGCTGACGATCGTGCCGGTCTCGTGGGACGCTTGCGCTCGCGTGCACGCCCGGCCTGCCCGGCCTTCTGAGGAGATGGATCCGTGAGCATCGAGTACTCGAGCTCGGTCGACCACCCGATCGAAGCGGTGTTCGCGTGGCACGAGCGCCCGGGCGCCTTCGCGCGCCTCGTGCCGCCATGGCAGCCCGTACGCCTGGTCGAGGAAGCCGGTTCGCTCGCAGACGGCAGGGCGGTGATCGGGCTCCCGGGCGGGATTCGCTGGGTCGCGCAGCACGGTGGCTACAACCCGCCGCGCCGCTTCGTCGACGACCTTGTCTCGCTCCCGTTGCACTGGCACCACGTCCATTCGTTCACGCCAGAGGGGCCATCCCGGACGCGCGTCACGGACACTGTCACGACTCCGGTCCCGGCCGCGTTGCTTCGGAGCACGTTCGCCCACCGGCACATCCAGCTGCGCGACGACCTCGACGCGATCGCCCAGCTCCGACAACTCGACCCAGCCACGCGGACCGTGGCGGTCACGGGGTCATCGGGGCTGGTCGGCACCGCGCTCTGTGCATTTCTCTCGACCGCTGGCCACCGGGTGATCCGCCTCGTCCGTCGAGTGCCGCGCATGGACGGCGAACGAGCGTGGAACCCCGACGACCCCGACCCCGGCAACTTCGAGGGCGTCGACGCGGTCGTGCACCTGGCAGGCGCCTCGATCGCTGGCCGCTTCAGCGAACAGCACAAGAGGGCCATTGCGTCGAGCAGAATCGAGCCGACGCGCCGCCTGGCGGACGCGGTCGCGCGATCGCGCGGTCCGCGCGTCCTCCTCGTCGCCTCTGCGATCGGGTACTACGGCTCAGATCGTGGGGACGAGCTCCTCGATGAAGCAAGCGGAAGAGGCAGCGGCTTCCTCGCCGATGTGGTCGCACAGTGGGAGTCGGCCACCGAACGTGCCGTCGACGCCGGCCTTCGGGTCGTGACGGTGAGGACCGGCGTCGTGCTCTCCGGCCGAGGCGGCATGCTCAAGCTCCTTCGCCCGGTGTTCCTTGCCGGCCTCGGAGGGCGAATCGGCACTGGGAGCCAGTGGCTCTCCTGGATAGATCTCGACGATCTGACCGACGTGTACGCGAGGGCTCTGGTCGACGAGCACCTCGCGGGAGCGCTCAACGCCGTCGCGCCGGCGCCTGTCCAGAACAAGGAGTTCTCGGCCACGCTTGCCCAGGTGCTCCACCGGCCGGCGCTCGTTCCAGTCCCGAAGTCGGCGCTCGGCTTCGTCGTCGGAGCGGAGGGCGTGCAGGAGGTCGCATGCGCGAGCCAGCGCGTGGCACCGCGGCGACTGGGGGCGGCAGGCTTCCGCTTCCGGAGGCCGCGGCTGCAGGACTCACTCCGACACCAACTCGGGCGCCGGCTCGGAGGGATCGAACCCACGCGGTGATCGGGGTCGCGTGCAGGTGCCTGGTGTCGTGGTCACTGGCCCACCATCCCTGTCGTGAGGCGAGCCAGGGTTGGGCTGAGGTCTCGGTGAGGGTGGGGGTGACGGGCAGTCGGCCGCGGCGGCGCCCGGTGTGCATCCCGACTGCCGCCAGCGTCGGGCCGATCCATCAAGCACGGGCAAACCGGGCAGCATCAGCCGGCGTCGGTGGCGAGGACGAGCTGCCCCGATCGGACTGACCGTGGCGAGCGGGAGTTCGTCAGCCGGCAGCGGGAAGGCCGTACCGAAGGTCGTAAGGGAGGCTCGACGTCACGTCGGTGCCGCGCCCGGGTGCACTGCACACCTGGAGGCTGCCGCCGAGCAGGCCGGCCCTCTCGGACATGCCGACGAGCCCGAAGTGGTTCGTCGAGTGGCCTTCATCCTCCACCTCGAAGCCCTGGCCGTCGTCGACCACGCGCACTTGGAGGAGATCGCTGTCGAACGCGAGGCTGACGCGGATCTCGCGTGCCCGGGCGTGGCTTACAGCGTTGCGGACCGCCTCTTGCACGATCCGGAAGGCACCGAGCTCCACGTCGGGGCGGACTCGACGCGTCTCGCCGGACACCTCGAGCTCGACTGGGACACCGCTGTCGTCCTCGGTCTCTGCGAGGAACCCGACCAGCGCAGGAACGAGTCCGAGCTGGTCCAGCGCCGGTGGGCGCAGGTCCCTCGCGAGGTTTCGCAATCTGGCCGCAGCCTCGAGGGAGCGGGCCCTGGCATCGTCGAGGCTCGCCGCGACGTCGGCGGGGACACCGGCGTCCTCGCTCAGAGAGGCGAGCTTCCGCGCGAGGTGCAAGAAGAGCTGCAAGGGTTCGTCGTGAAGCTCACGGGCGAGCCGGCGCCGCTGCTCTTCTTCTGCTGCGACCATGAGAGCGCGCTGTCGTGCCGCACGGCGGGTCTCGCTGCGTTCGACGGTCACGTCTTCGAAGACGAGCTGCGATGCGGCGGCGCCACCCTCCGCGAGCTCGGCAAGTCCCACCCGGTAGTCGTGTCCGTCGTGCAGGCTGACGACCCGGCGATGGAGCGACTCGATCGGCTCGTCGCTCCCTAGCAGGACGCCTGCCGCCATGCCGATCGCGTCAGTGCCGAACACCGACGTCGCGGCCGGGTTGGCCGCGCGCACCACCCCTTTTGCATCGAGCACGAGGATTGGCGCCCGGTTCGCCTCGAAGAGCTGGCGGTAGCCGGCCTCCGCGCCCAAGCGGGCGAGCGTTGCACGCTCGACGCGCGCGTGCGCTCGGCGCTCCGCCTCGATCCGCTCGCCGAAGAAGAAGGCGACCGCGTCGACGAGGAGCAGGTTGACGACGTCGGAGGGGGCGTGACCCTGGTCGAGAGGGAGCAGGAGGTCGGGCAGCCACAGCACGGTCGCCCAGGCCGCGGTGGCCGCCGAGCCGGTCAGCCCGTATCGCAGGGCTGCGTAGCCGACCGGGACGATCAGCAATGCGACCGGGATGCCGCCGGGGAACGCCTCGCCGGCCGAGGACTGCAGGTCGACGAAGAAGTGGAGCCCTGCGAGGGCGACGACGAGGGCCTGAATCCCCCAGAAGCGTCGGTCTCGGATCGGCGGCCGCAGGGCAGTGCGGATGACTTCGGCGATGCCGCGGCCCTCGGCGATACGCGCCGGGCCTGCCTCAGAGACCGTGCTTCTGGCCATCTTCGTGGCTGCGCGGGTTTCTCTGTCCCCACAGCGCGTGGGCGACGGCCTCGGTGCGCGACGTGGCACCGAGCTTCGCGAGGAGGGTGGACACGTGGGACTCCACCGTGCGCACGCCGAGCGAGAGCTCGGCGGCGATCTGCTTGTTGGACCGTCCCTGCGTGATGAGTTCCAGCACCTCGGACTCCCTCGGCGTGAGCGCGTCGGGACCGCGGCGCCCGGAAGCTGCCTCTCGCCGCCTGCGGCTGAGCCTCGACGACACCGCGCCGTCCAGGACGAACACGCCGGCGGCGACGAGTCGCACGGCCTCGATCAGCTCTCGCCCCGAAGCGGTCTTGAGCAGATAGCCCCCGACGCCGATCTCCAGCGCCTCGACGATGTACGCGTGGTCGTCGTAGGCGCTCACGACGAGCGTCCGGGTCCTCGGCGAGCGTCGGGCAAGGTCTCGTGCGAGCGCGAGCCCGCTCACACCTGGCAGGTTCACGTCGACGAGCACCACGTCGGGGGCGAGCCGTTCGACGAGCTCGGCTCCCTCCTCCGCGGTGCCGCAATCGCCCACCACGTGGAGGTCGGGAGTCGCCTCGAGCAGCTCCGCCGTGCCTTCGCGCACGAGCGCGTGGTCCTCGACGATGACGATCCGGACCTTCTTCTGTTCGCTACTCGGCCCCCCGGCGGACACGGTGGTCGACTCCGGGTGCTCACGGAGGCGGCCCGAAGCACCACTGCAGGGGATTTTCGGTTGTCGGTCAGCGTCGAGCGGCCCACGCTCGAATTGTGGGGTCGCTCCTCGAGCTGTGCGCGGCGGTGTTGGTGGCAGGCTCACTGCTGGTCGTCCTCGTGTATGGCGCCCTCTTCGCCGTCGTCGCTGCGTCGACCGTGAGGGCTCGCCGGCGCCCTGACCCGGTCTCGGCGTCGCTCGACCAGTTCCTCTCCGACTTGCTCGGCGGTGACGCCGTCGGCCAGCGCCCGCAGGCCCGCGCTCGGGTGGCGGATCGCTAGCACCCCGCAAGGCGGCAAAGCCGTTTGCCGGACGTCCTGGCCCCCCGAGTCGACGAGCTGGGCGAGGCTCGTGACCGAGAGCGCGTGCAGGAACTGTGTGCTCGCCTCCGTCAGCAGCGTGTGCAGGAGACGTCCGGGCCTGTCGGCAGTCGCCGAGCCGGTCTCGGCGAAGGCCGTGGGCCCTTCCCCCGCTTCGACCACCTCTGAGAGCCGCACCTGGTCGGGAGGGCGCGCGAGACGGTAGCCCCCGCGTGCTCCGGAGATCGACACGGCCAGCCCCGACCGGACGAGATCGCTCAGGACCTGAGGCACGAACGCCTTGGGAACCCCCATCGCCTCGGACACCTCTCGCCGGGTCCGCACGCGCCCAGAGCCGTACGCGGCCGCGAGGAAGACCGCCGCCCGCACGACGTACCTGCCCCGATGTGACAGCCTGAGATCCACCGACTAAAGATTACTCCATGACTTGACGTAGTGCGAGAGACTCACTACGGTAAAGGTGTAGTCATGGACTATACGTACGGACCGGATCTCGAAGGACCGGCTGGACGCCTCGGAGCGATGCTGCAGACCGAGGGACGAGGAGGGACGATGGCCGTCGACCTGCAGGACCGCAAGAGTGCCGCCCAGGGGGACCCGATGCCCGCAGCGGTGCGGCTGCGGCCGGCGAAGAGGGCTGGGCTCGAGGAGCGGTTCGCCGCGACGGACCCGGAGCCCGGGCTGGAGCTGACGCGCAATCCGCGGGTTGCCCGCCTGCTGCGCGACCGCAAGTTCCAGTTCCTCCTCATCTTGCCGAACCAGATCGTCTTTTGGACCGTGATCTTCGTCGGCGTCCTGGGCACGGCGATCCCGGGCCTCAACTTCGGCGCCGCCATCACCTGGTACGTCTGGTTCTGCCTCGTCTTCGTGATGATGGTCGTGGTGGGGCGGGCCTGGTGCGCGATGTGCCCGTTCGGAGGGTTCGCCGAGTGGGTGCAGCGGCGCACCTTCTGGCGCCGCACCCAGAAGGCCCTCGGCCTCGGCCGCAAGTTCCCCGAGCCCCTGGCCCGCCTCGGCTTCCTGATCCCGGTGGTGAGCTTCCTCGTGCTCACCTGGATCGAGGAGTTCTTCAACATCGCCGGGCCGGGCAATCCGGCGGACACCTCGTGGATGGTCGTCGGGATCGTCTCGTCAGCGCTCATCTTCTTCTTGGTCTTCGAGCGACGCACGTTCTGTCGCTACGTCTGCCCGCTCACCACCTTGATCGGCACTGTCGGGTCGATGGGCTCGGTGGCAGGGTTCCGGACCAAGGACCGCGAGGTCTGCCTGTCGTGCAAGACGAAGGATTGCATGCGCGGCGGGGAGCAGGGCTTCGGGTGCCCGTGGTACACGTGGCCGGGAAGCGCGGACTCGAACCTGTCGTGCGGGCTGTGCACCGAGTGCTACAAGGCCTGCCCCGAGGGCAACGTCGGGCTGTTCCTTCAGCGCCCTCTGACCTCGGTGGTCGCCCCGCGCCGTCGCCGAGCCGACGTCGCCTGGGGCATCACCATCCTGTGGGGCCTCGTCGTCTTCCAGCAGTTCAACTCCACCAGCGCCTACGCCACCTTGGACTCGTGGCTGAACCGGGGGATGCTGCTGCCCCACTACCCGAACCCAGTCGACTACGTCGGCATCATCGCCGTGGTCTCACTGCTCATGGTCGCGATCGCCTGGCTGTTCTCCCGTGGACTCGGTCGCCGAGACGTGGCCGAGACCCACCGCGACAGCTTCGTGGACCGGACCTCACGGTTCCGGGCGTTCTTCGTCCCCATGGCCTACGGACTCATCCCGGTGGTGGGCGCCGACTACTTCGCCCGCCAGCTGCCGAAGTTCTTCAAGCACTCGGCGCGGGTCGTGCCCGCCGTCGCCCACATCGCCGGCTTCTCGTCTGCCCAGTCCCCGATCTACGGCTTCCACATCCTGTCCATCGGCTGGATCGTCGTGGTGCAGGTCGCCGTGATCATCGCCGGCACCGCGGCCGCAGCGTGGGCCACCTGGAGGATCGCTGGGCGGGAGCTGGTGCCGGTCAGCCGGAACGCCCTCGGCGTCCGGCTGGCGACGCTCGGCGTCGTCCTGTCCTGCGGGGCGGCGGCGAGCGTGCTGTACGTCCTCATGCATGCGGCGAGCTGACGGCCGCCGGACCGACGGGAGGATCTCATGGCCATCATCATGTCCGACAAGCCGGCAGGCGGAACGGGCCGGCCCCACGTGCAGGTCCTGGTGGACCGGTGCGCGGGCTGCCAGGAGTGCGTCATCCGCTGCCCCGTCGGCGCGCTCGACATGGACTCCGGACGCTGGGTCGTGCTCGCCGATGACGAGCGATGCGTCGGCTGCCGCCAGTGCGTGCGCACCTGCCCCTTCAGCGCCATCGAGGTGACGGGACCGGCGCTCGCCGGGGCCCGGGCGACGACCGAGGTGGTGCACCCCGAGCCTTTGTTCGCCGACGTCCAGGAGATCCGCCGGGGGCTCGGCAGCTGGGAGGAGGTGCTGGCAGAGGCGCAGCGGTGCCTCTCGTGCCCCGACCCGACCTGCATGCGGGGCTGCCCGGCGCACAACGACATTCCCGGGTTCATCGCCGCGATCGCCGAGCGGGACCTCGCGAAGGCCCACGAGGTCCTTCGTCGGACCTCCGTGCTGCCCGACGTCTGCTCGCGCGTGTGCAACCAGGCCGCGCAGTGCGAGGGCGCGTGCACGTGGTCGCTCGCCGGCGAGACGCCCGTCGCCATCGGGCAGCTGGAGCGGTTCGTGGCCGACACGTGCGCCGTTCCGCCTCCCGAGCCTGCCGCGGACGCGGACCTGTCCGTCGGCGTCGTGGGGGCCGGCCCTGGAGGCATCGGCGCCGCGTGGGCCCTCGTCGAGGGGGGTGCATCGGTCACGGTCTACGAGCGGGACCCGGCGCCAGGGGGTCTGCTCGGCTGGGGGATCCCCGACTTCACCCTCCCGGACGCGGTGGCGAGCAGGCCGTGGCGCCAGCTCCAGGAGGCAGGGGTCGAGCTTCGCTGCGGGGTCGAGATCGACGCCGCCGGTCTCGAGCACCTGCTCTCCTCGCACGACGCGGTCGTGGTGGCGACCGGCGCGAGCGTCCCCGTGCGCCTGCCCATCCCCGGTGCCGACCTCGAGGGGGTCACCGACGCCACCAATTTCTTGAAGACGGCCCGAGCTGCGCTCGAGGCCGGCGACGGCGTGCCCGCGTGGCGGGCGGCGATGGGCCTGGACGCGCTGGGCGGCTCCGCCCGTGTGCCGCACGTGCTCGTGCTCGGCGCGGGCAACACGGCCATGGACGTCGCCCGGACGGCACGACGGCTTGGCCTGGGTGCCACGTGCGTGGACTGGCTGGACGAGCGCTTCTCGCTTGCTCGGCCTGACGAGCTGGCAGAGGCTCGCGATGAGGGCGTCGTCGTCCGGTTCTCCAGGACCGTCACCCGCGTCGAGGGAGACGGCCAGCGAGTCCGGCGTGCGTTGTTGGCGCCCACCCGCCAAGAGCGAGCCGACCGGCTCCCCGCCGTCCTCCACGGCGAGGTCGCAGACACCCTCGACGTGGACCTCGTCGTCATGGCCATGGGTTACCGGGTCGACCCCGCCGTCGCCGGCGTGCTGCCGGGCACCCCGGTGCGTCGAGAGGCGCGCGGGCTGGCGGATCGCCAGTGGACCGCTTCGGGAGTGCTCGCCAACCGCGCGTCGGCATTTGCCTACCACAACCCCGTCGGCAAGCTCGCCCTTGGTCGAGAGGTGGGGCTGCAGGCCGCCTCGCTTCCCGTGCGCGAGCGGCTCTGGGTGGTCGGCGACGCGCTGGTGGGCCCGGCGACCGTGGTCGAGGCCATGGCCCAAGGCCGCCGCGCCGCCGGCGCGTTGCTCGCGGCCCGACCCAAGCGGCCAGGCCGTGAGGAGTCCGGACGCTCCCGCCGCGCGCTCGTCTGCTACGCGAGCGAGGGCGGTCGCACGGCCCAGGTGGCCCGGACGGTCGGCGAGGAGCTCATGGACAAGGGCCTGAGCGTCCGGGTGCTGCCGATCGAGCGGGTCGGTCCGGCAGAGCTCGCGGCTGCTGACCTCCTCGTGGTCGGCTCCTGGGTGAAGGGGCTCGTGGTGGCCAGGGTCGGCCCGCCGCCAGCGGTCCGCACCTGGCTGGACGAGCTCCCCCGGCTCGGGGGCGTGCCCGTCGCGGTGTTCTGCACCTTTGGCGTGGACCCGCGCTCGACGCTCGCCGACATGGCGGCGGCCCTCGAGCGCAGGGGTGCCAGGGTCGTCGCGACCTCGGCACTCCGGCGGGGGGGGAACAAGGTGGCCGCCGTCGCCTTCGCCCGCCGGATCCTGGCCGGCGTCCGGGAGCTTTCCGCGGCGGCGGCCGAGTCCGTCGGCGCGCGGTGACGGGTTCGGCTCGACGACGGAGCGACGGTGGGCTCATCGCCGCCGCCGCCGCCGAGTTACGGTAACCTTCGGGCCCTGCCATGAACATGACGCTGTCCAAGCGCGGTGACTACGTCATGCGTTCGGCCATCGCGCTCGCTCGTGCCTTTGAAGGCGGAAAGCCTCGCAAGATCCGGGAGGTCGTCGCCGACACCGAAGTGCCCCGTACCTTCGCCTCGCAGATCCTCGCGGACTTGGTACGGGCCGGCTTGGCGGTGTCACGGGCAGGCCGCGATGGCGGCTACCGGCTCTCTCGCTCACCCGGAGAGATCAGCGTCTTGGAAGTCGTCGAGGCGGCGGAGGGACCGCTGCGCGCGGAGCGCTGCGCTCTCGGAGAGGGGCCCTGTCGCTGGGAGGCCGTGTGCCCGCTGCACGAGACCTGGACCGTGGCGACGGCCCGGCTGGCCGAGCTCTTGGCTGGGACCAGCCTCGCCGAGCTGGCTGCTCGCGACGCCGTCATCGAGGCAGGCGAGTACCCGGTGCCGGCGGACGCCCACCGCTCGTACGCCCGCGCGGTCACGCTGTCGGACCTGGTCCAGGTCGAGCTCCCCGCACCCGTGGTGCAGCGCGTGCTCGGTGCTCGTCGCAACTGGAGCGCCGCCCTGGGTGCTGCGGTGCACGAGGTCGGCGAGCTCGAAGGCGCGGCGTCACGTCCGCCGCCGCTCGTCGCCGACTGTTCGATCGAGCCCTTGGCTGCAGACGGCGCGGCGGGAGCGGTGAGCTACCTGCTGGCCTGGCGGCTGTCCGAGCCGGGCGGCCGCAGCCACTTCGAGGGGGAGCTGAACGTCGATCCCGTCGACGCAGACCGCTGCGAGATGACGGTGTCGGGCACCTGGCACCAAGACGGTGACGACGGCACGCCGGCGACGACCCAGGCGCTCGGTGTCAGGGCACGCCGTGTCCTGCGGGGCGTGCTTCGCCGAGTCGCCCGCGAGGTCGAAGAGAGCCCGCAGAGGCCCGCGGCAGGGTCGGCCGCAGGCAGTTCCCGCTCCGCGGCTTCTCGCTGAGGCCGGCAGTCCTCAGCCTGCTCGGGCCGGCGACTCGCCTCGAGGCGGCGCGGGGCTCAGTGGCGGCGGGGCTCAGGGGCGGCGCGGCTCAGGGGCGTGGGGCTCAGTGGTTTCGCGGCTCAGGGGCGGCGGGGCATCGCCGACATCGTGATGAAGTCCCGCACCCACCAGCTCTGGAAGTAGCGGGCAGGCGTGCCCGCCATCTGCGGGAGCAACTCGGTCCCGTTCGATCCGGAGGCCTCTCCGCTCGGCGTGGCCGGCTTGTACGTCGACAAGTTCACCCATGTCGTGTTGATGTCGAGCTCCATCGCGCGCACGCACCCGGCTCTCGCCAGGATGTTGGCGAGATCGGTGATGTTCAGGCCGGGCCCGCCCACGTAGACGAGCGCGCCGTCGGAAGTCACCCCGAGTCCTGAACGCCAGACGTAGACCGCGTTGCCCAGGGTCGCGCCCCAGCGCGTCGTTGTTGTGGCATTGAGCCCAGGAACGGGCTTGCCGTTCTCCACGAGGAGGTCGAGGTTCTGCCGGACCGAGACGACCGATGGGGTCATCGTGACTGTCTTGCCCCACGCGCCGACGGTCGCCGATCCGTTGGCGTAGACGACGAACGACGCGGCGCCATTCCGCAGCGGGATGACCGTCTTGTGGTCCGTGAAATAGCCGCCGTCCGCTGTGGACATGAGGAAGCCGGCATTGAAGGCGTCGACAAGGGTGCGCGCGGCCGAGGGGAGGATCGGCGCGGTGTCCGGGTATGGGCCGCCACCAGGGATCTGGCTCCCGGAGTACAGGGTCGCTCTGAGGAGCTTCGTGTCCATCCATGCGACGCCGACCACATAGCTCGTGTGGATCGCGTCCGGGCGGAGGGTCGTCTCGTACACGGCCGGGACGCCGTCGACGAGCCTCCCTGCCGGTGACCAGTCGCCCTCACCCGCGATGGCGGGCTTCGCGAACGGCACGATCGGATTCGGCGCGGGCAGGTGCGGCACGCCTCCCGCGTATGCGGCGATCGACTGGTCGGTCGGTCTCTTGATCGCCCCCGCCGGCGGCTTTCCGCCCACCTTGGGCGCGTGATGGCGGTACCACTCGTTCTCGATCCACCTGACGACCGCGCCACCGCCGTTCTGGCGCACCCACTCGGCTCCCCGTGCGACGAGCGAGTTCCCGAGCATCGGGTTTGCAAGTGCCGTGCCGAGGGAGACGGCGACCCAGACGAGCACGCCCGCCACCACGATCCCGATCCCCGCGCGCACGCGACGGGCACGAAGCGAGCGACGTCGCTTCGTTCGCGGCGCTGCGTGGCGCGCTCGGGTGACGGGCCGCGCGGTGTCGCCACCCGTCGAGCCGGGGCCGGGAGGGGGCGAGCCCGTGGGCGCACCGGGCACCTCGAGGGGAGCGAAGCGGCTCTCGGTGTCCGAGCGGGCGGACGAGGGACGGCGGCTCAACGGTGGCTCGCCCGTGTCACTTCGAGGACGAGCTTGCCGCGGGGGCATGGCGGCAAGCCCTCAGCTGAAGGCTCGCCGACGGCATTGCTTGCCCGAAGTCGCCAGTGTAGCCGTGCGTCGTCCGGGAGCATAGTTCGCAGCCGCACGCAACGAGAAGTCATCCGGCGGCAACCCACTCGCCAATGGTACGGGTGACATGTGACGGCGGCATGAACACGGCCAGGGCGGACCACCTCCGATCCCTCATTCGATCGTCATGGAACGCCGGTACCATCAGGTTACGATGGAGCGTGCAACAGGCCGGGTGGAGGCGCCGCTGCACGCCGTCCTGAGCGCTCCCTCGACGCCGCCGACGCCGGTGCGCGACGCGCTTCGGATGGCCCGGCCGAAGCAGTGGACGAAGAACGTCCTTGTCTTCGTGGCGCCGGGCGCGGCCGGCGCCCTCGTCCACGCCGGAACCGTGCTCCACGCGCTCGCGGCCTTCGGGATCTTCTGCGTCGCTGCGTCAGCCGCCTACTTCGTGAACGACGCCGCCGACGCCGACGCCGACCGCCAGCATCCGCGAAAGCGGCTTCGCCCGGTGGCGTCGGGCCGCGTCAGGCCGGCAGTCGCGGTGAGCGGCGCCGCGGTGCTCTTCGCGGCCGCCCTTGCGGGCGCCGACCTGCTCGCGGGGTGGCCGCTCGTCATCGTGATCGCAGCGTACGCAGCGATCACCGTCAGCTACTCGCTGTGGCTGAAGCACGAGCCCGTGATCGAGATGACGGCGGTCGCATCCGGCTTCGTGCTCCGCGCGATCGCCGGAGGTGTGGCCACCCACGTGCCGCTGTCGAGCTGGTTCCTCGTCGTGACCTCCTTCAGCGCCCTGCTCCTGGTCGTCGGGAAGCGGGCCGGAGAGCACGAGACGCTCGGGCAAGATCGCGGGCTGCACCGCAGCGCGCTCGAGCAGTACTCGCCCCAGTTCCTCCGCTCGGCCCTGACGTTGAGCGCGGCAGGGGCGGTGACCACCTACTGCCTGTGGGCGTTCGACAAAGCGGGGCTCGCGCACCGAGGCGACCACCTGGTGTGGATCGAGCTTTCGGTGGCACCGGTTGTGACCGGCGTGCTCTACGTCCTGCGGCTCCTCGACGCCGGCCGGGGCGGGACGCCAAGCGACCTCGCCTTGGAGAACCGGACCCTGCAGGTCCTCGTGCTCGTCTGGGCGGTGCTCGTCGGCATCGGCGTCTATGCGTGAGGGCTCCGGTGGGCAGCTGCTGTCGGGTTGGGGGCGCGCGGGCGCGACCCGCGCCGTCGTCCAGACGCCACGCGACGCCGAAGGGATCCTGGACCTCCTCTCGGAGGCCGACGGCAGGGGAATCGTCGCGCGCGGGCTCGGGCGCAGCTACGGCGACGCGGCACAGTGCGCGGGCGGCACGGTCGTCGACACCGTCCGGCTCGCGGGCACGAGCGCCGTGGACGCCTCCGGTGAGGTAGAGGTCAGAGCGGGCACGTCACTCGACACGCTCGTCCGGCGGAGCGTTCCCGACGGATGGTTCCTCCCAGTGACTCCTGGCACCCGCCAGGTCACCGTGGGCGGCGCGATCGCGTCTGACGTCCATGGAAAGAACCACCACGTGGACGGCGGCTTCTCCCGACATGTCGCGGCCATGACGATCGCCACCCCGACCGGGCTGCGCCGAGTCTCTCGCGCAGAAGACGGCGAGCTGTTCTGGGCGACGGCCGGCGGGATGGGGCTCACCGGCGTCGTGACGTCCGCCCGGCTCCGGATGCTCGAAGTGGACACGGACCGGATGCTCGTCGACACGGACCGCTTCGTCGATCTCGACAGCGTGATGGCGGCGATGGAAGAAGGCGACGACCGGTACCGCTACTCGGTGGCCTGGGTCGACTGCTCAGGCCCGATCCGAGCGAAAGCGTCGCGCGCCCGCGGCCGGCCGGGTGTTGGGCGTGCCGTGCTGACCCGTGGCGACCACGCACGCGTAAGGGACCTCCCCCCCCGCCGACGCCGCAGCGCGCCTTCCCCGCCGGACCGGCCACGTCTCCGGGTCCCCCGATGCGTCCCGCGTGGGATTCTCAACCGAGCGAGCATCGCCGCCTTCAACGAGGCGTGGTACCGGCGCGCCCCTCGGCACCGCGAGGCGGAGGTGCAGCCGATGTGGCGCTTCTTCCATCCCCTCGACGGGGTCGCCGAATGGAACCGGCTGTACGGGCGGGCAGGGTTCCTCCAGTACCAGTTCGCAGTGCCGCCCTCCCGCGGCGACGTGGTGATGGCGGCCGTGCGCGAGCTGTCGGCACAGCGCATCCCGTCGTTCCTCGCTGTCTTGAAGCGCTTCGGCCCGTCCTCACCGGGGCCCTTGTCGTTCCCGATCCCGGGATGGACCCTCGCTCTCGACGTGCCGCTCGGCGCCGAGGGGCTCTCGGCATGCCTCGACCGCCTGGACGTGATGGTCGCAGAGTCGAAAGGGCGCGTCTATCTCGCAAAGGACTCCCGGCTCCGACCCGACGTCCTCGCGGCCATGTACCCGCGCCTGGCAGAGCTCTCGTCCGTGCGCCGGCGGGTCGATCCCGGCGGCGTCGTCCGCTCCGACCTGTCCCGTCGCCTCGGCCTCGACTGAAGGGGTCGCTCGTGCTCGACGCCTTCGGGCAGCCGCAGTCGGCCGTCGTCCTCGGCGGGACCTCCGACCTCGCTGGCGCGGTCGTGCGTGCGCTGGCGCATCGCCGACTCCGGACCGTGGTCCTTGCGGGGAGGGACGAGGAGCGGCTGCGGAGCGCGGCGAGCTCGGCAGCCGCCGCCGGCGCCGAGCACGTGAGAACCGTTCGTTTCGACGCGCTGGACGTCAACGACGCGGCGCGCGCCGTGGACGAGTGCTTCGACGTCGCCGGCCCGGTCGACCTCCTCCTCCTCGCGGTGGGCGTCCTCTCGCACCGGGAGGACGAGCTCGACCCCTCCCGCACGGCCGAGGTCGTGACCGCCACGTACTCGTGGCCGGTGGTGGCGCTCACCCGAGCCGCCGCCCGCATGTCCGAGCAGGGTTACGGGAGGATCGTCGTCCTGTCGTCGCTCGTCGCGGTGCGGGTGCCCCGGCACAACTTCGTCTACGGGTCCGCGAAGGCAGGGCTCGACGCATTCTCGATCGGGCTCGGCGACTCGCTCTTGGGTACCGGGGTGATCGTGCAGGTGGTGCGGCTCGGCCGTGCCCCCACCAAGATGACCGAGGGGCTGCCGGACGCGCCGATGTCGACCACCCCCGACGCAGTTGCCGACGCGGTCATCGCCGGGCTCGGGTCGCGGGCGCAGGTCGTGTGGGTGCCGGCCGCAGCCAGATGGGCGCTCGCGCTTGCCCGCTTCGTCCCCCAGTCGCTGTGGCGGCGGATCCCGGGCTGACGCGCCCTCGAGATGGGCTCCGCTCCGGGCCCGGCAGCCCGACAGGTGCCCGGCCGCGGCCGAGCGAGCTGCTCACCCGGCGAACGGCATCCCTTCGGTCCACGCCTCGGTGCCGTCCGGCCGCACCAGGTACCCCTCGTACCCAGGGATCGTGGCGAGCCGCGCGAGCATGTCGTCGCCGCCGACGGCGAGCGCCGTGGAGAGCCCGTCTGCGACCGCGAGGCTCGGCCCGACGACGCTCGCAGACGCGGCGCTCGTCCGGCGTTCGCCCGTCCGTGGGTCCACGAGGTGCGGTCCGCGCTCGTAGCTTCCCGACGTCGCCACCGCGTCTTCGACCAGGAGGACGCACGCCAGGGCGTCTCGGCGCCAGGGGTGGCGGACACCGATCCGCCACTTCTCGCCATCGCCGGGGCGCCCGAACACCGCGACGTCCCCTCCGGCGTTCGCAGAAGCTGCCGTGACTCCCGGGGCGCGCAGCGCAGCGAGCGCACGCTCGACCGCCCACCCCTTCACGAGGCCGGTCGGGTCGACCCCGCCGGGCATCGCCCACGGGTCGAACCAGCCGGACGAGATGTCACGAACGTGCGCGCACAGGTCGAGCACCTGGTGGACGCCCGCGGGCGCTGTGCGCAGCGGCAGGTCCCCGCGCCGCAGCCGGCTGAGCGGGCTCTCGGGCTTCCACGTGCTGAAGACGCGGTCCACATCGTGGAGCTCGGCGCACGCGCTCGCGAGGGCGCGGCGGGTGGTCGCATTCGACCGTGTCGAGGTGAGGCGCAAGTGGAACGAGACCGCGGTGCCCATGACGTGCTCCACGTGCACGACCCCGGGAGCCGGCGGCGCCACGGGGGTCACCTCTTCAGCTTGTCGAGCGCCGACTGCACCGAGTAGGCGTAGGCCTCGCTCGTGTAGGTGGCGCCGGT
>JAKATH010000124.1 GCA_021828055.1 Actinomycetes bacterium | reverse complement strand
CGCTGCTCGAGCCGCCCGGCGACCATCACGCGCATGCCCTTGGTCAGGCTCATGGCGGCGTGCTCGGCAAGGTCCCTCCAGCAGACGACGTCGAAGAAGGACGTCGACTCCTCCCATTCGTGGGTCTCACGGTCCTGCCACCTGCGGTTGACGGCAACGCCGAGGAGGACGGTCGCCTGCCCGTCCCTCGTGTAGCGGATCTCGGGGTCGCGGGTCAGGTTCCCGGTGACGGTGGTGTGCGTGCTCATCTGGCGCTCCCTTGCTCGTAGTGCCGGACGGACGTCCGGCTCCGACAGGATGCGCCCCGCGCTTCGCCGCCGGCTTTGCCGTCCACCTTGCAGGACGCGCTGCCCCGGCGCGACGCCGGCGGCGTCAGACGTGCGGAGGCGTCAGGCCCGAGGGAGCTCGGGGAGCCCAGGCCCGAGGGAGCTCAGGAAGCCCGGGCACGAGGGAGCTCAGGCCCGAGGGAGCTCGGGGAGCCCAGTCCCGAGGGAGCTCGGGGAGCCCAGTCCCGAGGGAGCTCGGGGAGCCCAGGCCCGAGGGAGCTCGGGCCCCGGCTTGGGACTGCGCCCGGAGCTACCCTACGAGCGCCGTCAGACGTCCAGGAAGCGGCTGATCGCGATGGCGGAGCCGCCCGTGCCGATCAGCACGCCGATCACGACCACGATGACGTCGGTGACGAACACCTCCCACCCCGTCATGCGCATCTGGGCGAGGACGGAGCCCGATGTGCTGGAACCCAATCGGTCGAGGATCACGTGCAGGCCGTAGACGACGGCCGCCGCGACGCCGGAGCCGAGGAGTCCTTGGACCAAGCCCTCCGACATGAACGGGAGGCGGATGAACCAGTTCGTCGCGCCCACGAGCTTCATCACCGACACCTCGCGTCGCCGGGCGAAGATGGCCATGCGGATGGTGTTCAGGATCAGCACGGCCGCGGACACCAAGAGGACGAGCGCGACGAGGAGGAACACCCACTGGAGGATCTCGATGACGTGCTGCTCGGTGCGGATCTGCGTGAGCGGCGCGCTCACGACCAAGACCCCGGGCTGCCCCCCGAACTCCCGGATCACCGCGGTCGCGTCCTGCGGGTGGACCGGCGTGCACCGCCACGACGTCGGGGTCTCCTTGGGGGTGACGCCCGCCTCCCCCCAGACGGAACCGACGAGGCGCTTCGCCTCGAAGAAGTCGTACATGTGATTCCGGAAGGTGCACGGATGGACGACGTAGGGGAGCGCGCCGAGCTGCTTGCCCACCGCGCCGATCTCGTTCGTGCTCGCTGTGGGCTTCATCCACACCATCACCTCGGTGCCGCGTTGCCACTCCGCCTCGGCCCGGGTGGCACCCTGCTTGAGCAGGAGCGCCGCTCCCACGAGCGACAGCGAGACCGCGACCGTGAGGACCGCGGCGATGGTCATGAGCCGGTTGCGCCAGAGGTTGGACGCCGTCTCCCTCGCCACGTACTCGGCGGAGACCGGCATCAGCCGCGCTCCTGCCCGCGAGCGCGCCGCGCGCCGGCCACCGCGGGCACCCGGCCGCTCGGCGCTCCAGCCGCCGTGACCGCGGCCGCCGGGTTGAGCGTGGCCGCCGGGTTGAGCGTGGCCGCCGGGTTGAGCGTGGCCGCCGGGGAGACCGCGGCCGCAGGGCCGAGCGTGGCCGCCGGGGCGCCCTCGATCCCGTAGACGCCCCGGGCCTGGTCGCGCACGACGGAGCCGTGGTCGAGCTCGATCACCCGACGGCGCATCCAGTTCACGAGCACCTCGTCGTGGGTCGCCACGACCACCGTGGTGCCGGTCCGGTTGATGCGGTCGAGCAGCTGCATGATGCCCTGGCTCGTGCTCGGGTCGAGGTTCCCGGTCGGCTCGTCGGCGAGCAGGATCAGGGGGCGGTTGACGAAGGCCCGCGCGACGGCCACACGCTGCTGCTCGCCGCCTGACAGCTCGCTCGGGAGGTTATCGCGCTTCTTGGCGAGCCCGACGAGCTCGAGCACCTGGGGGACCTGGTTGGCGACGACGTGCTTCGGCCGTCCGATCACTTCGAGCGCGAAGGCGACGTTCTCGAAGACGGTCTTGTTGGGAAGAAGCCGGAAGTCTTGAAAGACGCAGCCGATGTTCCGCCGAAGGTAGGGGACGCGCCATTTCGGAAGGTGGACGATGTCGCGGCCCGCCTCCCAGATCCGTCCCGAATCAGGGAGCTCCTCGCGGAGCAGGAGGCGGATGAGCGTCGTCTTGCCCGAGCCCGACGCCCCGACGAGGAAGACGAACTCCTGCTTCTCGATCTCGATCGACACGTCCCGAAGCGCGACGGTGCCGTTCTTGTAGGTCTTGGTGACGTTTTTGAATCGGATCATCTGGGAATGTCTCCGTCCGGCATCGATGGCGTGGCGAGCGCCCGTCTGTGGAGGAGCCGCGGTCGTTGGATCGGCGGAAAGCCTATCCAGCCCCGCCACCGGGGTCACATGTTTGGCGCAAATGTCGCCGTGACCTGCGTCTGGGAGGCTAGGTGCCCCGGATCCGCCGCAGCTCGGCCTCCATGAACGCGTCCAGGTCGCCGTCCAGGACGGCGTCCACGTTCCCGGTCTCGACCCCCGTGCGGAGGTCCTTCACGAGCTGGTACGGCGCGAGCACGTAGGAGCGGATCTGGTTGCCCCAGGCGTTCTCGGTCCGCTCCCCGCCGAGCGACTCGAGCTCGGCCTGGCGCTCGGCGCGTGCGAGCTCGGCGAGCTTCGCGGCGAGGATCTGCAGGGCCTTCGCCTTGTTCTGGTGCTGGCTCCGCTCGTTCTGCACCGCGACCACGATCCCGGTCGGCAGGTGGGTGACGCGGACGGCGGAGTCGGTCTTGTTCACGTGCTGGCCGCCGGCCCCCGACGAGCGGTAGGTGTCGACGCGGAGGTCCTTCTCGTCGATCTCCACTTCCGACACGCCCTCGAGGAACGGCACGACGTCGAGGGACGCGAAGCTCGTCTGGCGACGATGCTGGGAGTCGAAGGGCGACATGCGCACGAGACGGTGGACGCCGCGCTCGGTGCTGAGGAGGCCGTAGGCGTGCCGGCCGTGCACGATGAACGTCGCCGACAGGAGCCCCGCCTCCTGCCCCGGGGTCGCCTCGTCGACCTCCACGCCGAAGCCGCGGCGCTCCGCCCATCGCTGGTACATGCGCAGCAGCATCTCCGCCCAGTCCTGCGCGTCGGTGCCGCCCGCGCCGGCGTGCACCTCGCACACCGCGTCCCGGTCGTCGTACTCTCCCGAGAAGAGCGATTCGAGCTCGAGCTGCCCGACGCGCGTGCTGAGCGCGTCGACGGTGGCGACGAGCTCCTTGGCGAGGCCCTCGTCGGGCGCCCCGCCCTGCTCCGCCTCGGCGACGAGCTCGGCGAGCACCCGCGCGTCCCCCAGCGCCGACGACAGCACGTCGAACCGCTCGAGGTCGTCGGAGACCCTCCCGAGCGCGGTCGTGACCGACCGGGCGCGCTCGGGGTCGTCCCAGAGGCTGGGAGCCGCCGCCTCGTGCAGGAGCTCGGCGCGGCGTGCCCGCATCGGCTCGATGCCGAGGTACTCCCTGGCTTCGCCGACCCGCGCCGCGAGCGCCTCGATCTCAGCGGCGAGGTCGCGTCCCTCAGGCTGCGCCATGGCAGAGCTTGTACTTCTTGCCGCTCCCGCACCAGCACGGGTCGTTGCGCCCGAGCTTCTGGCCCTGGCCCTGACCCTGGCCCTGACCCCGACCCGCGCCGCCTCCCGCCTGCCCGTTGCCACGCACCGCGCGCTCCTGGCCGCCTCGCTGCGAGGACGCTGCGGGCGGCCGAGCCTCGCCGCCGCGGGCGGGCTCGGCCCCGCCCGCCCCGGGCCCGGGGCCAGGTGCGCCCTGGGCGGGGGCAGCCCGGCCCGGTCCTCGCGCGCCGCCGGACCCGAGGGTGCGAACCGCCGCCCCTGCGCCGACGGTGGCGGCGGCCCGCCGCTCGGCGGCCTCCAACGCCGCGACGTCGACGCCCTGGTCCGCGAGGAGCCGCGAGGCGAGCGCGACGGTCCCGGCGACGGGGTCCTCGGCGGCTTCGTAGACCGCACGGTCGAGGTCCGGCTCGACCGCAGGCTCTGCGACCGCCTCGACGTGCAGCACGAAGCGGAGGTAGTCGTCCTCGATGCCGTCCATCAGCTGGCCGAACATCTCGAAGCCCTCGCGCTGCCACGCGACGAGCGGGTCCTGCTGGCCCATTGCCCGCAAGTTGATGCCGTCGCGCAGGTAGTCCATCTCGGCGAGGTGCTCGCGCCAGCGACGGTCGATCACGTGGAGCATCACCTCGCGCTCGACCTGGCGGGCCTGCTCTTCGCCGCCGGGGAGCGACGCAGAGTGCTGCTCGTAGTACTCGAGCGCTTCGGCCACGACGCTCTCGGCGACCTGCGCCGCGCTCGTCCCCTGGCCGAGGTCGTCGACGGTGAACTCGGTCGGGTAGTACTGCACGAGCTCTTTCAGGAGCCGCTCGAGGTCCCACTCCTCGGGGAAGTCGCTCGGGCAGGCCGCCTGCACGAGGGCCTCGATCGTCCCGACGAGCAGCTCGCGGGTGTGCTCCTCGAGGTCTTCGCCGTCGATCACCTGGAGGCGCCGCGCGTAGACCACCTTGCGCTGCTCGTTCATCACTTCGTCGTACTTGAGGACCTCCTTTCGGATCTCGGAGTTCCTGGCCTCCACGGTCGTCTGGGCCCGCTCGATGGCCTTCGTGACCATCTTCGCCTCGATCGGCATCTCCTCGGGCAGCGTCCTGCCCATCACCCAGCTCATCGCGCCCGTGGCGAACAGCCGCATGAGGTCGTCTTCCAGCGAGAGGTAGAACCGGCTCTCGCCCGGGTCCCCCTGGCGGCCGGAGCGCCCGC